>NZ_BNEA01000015.1:4922500-5222500 GCF_016860525.1 Streptomyces rubradiris | reverse complement strand
ACGAGGAGGCCGCGCGGCTGTCGGGCCTCAGGGTCAAGCGGCAGAAGCTCGCGATCTACGCGCTGTCCGGGCTGTTCGCCGCCGTCGCGGGCGTGGTGCTGGCCGCCCGGCTGTCCTCGGCGCAGCCGCAGGCCGCCGACGGCTACGAGCTGGACGCCATCGCCGCCGTCGTCATCGGCGGTGCCTCGCTGGCGGGCGGCACCGGCAAGGCGTCCGGCACGCTGATCGGCGCGCTGATCCTGGCGGTGCTGCGCAACGGGCTGAACCTGCTGTCCGTCTCCGCGTTCTGGCAGCAGGTCGTCATCGGTGTGGTGATCGCGCTGGCGGTGCTGCTGGACACCGTGCGCCGCAAGGCCGGTGCCGCCCCGGTGGCCGCCGGGGCGGGCGGCCCGAAGGGCAAGCAGGCGGTGACGTACGGGCTGGCGGCCGTGGTCACCGTGGCCGTGGTCGGCGCGACCTCGCTGCTGCACGGCGGTTCGTCGTCGTCGGCGAACCCGCGGCTGGGCCTGTCCCTGTCCACCCTCAACAACCCGTTCTTCGTGCAGATCCAGTCCGGCGCGCGTGCCGAGGCCAAGAGGCTGGGCGTGGAACTGTCCGTCACCGACGCCCAGAACGACGCCTCCCAGCAGGCCAACCAGCTCCAGAACTTCACCAGTACGAACCTGGACGGGATCATCGTCAACCCGGTGGACTCGGACGCGGCGGGCAACTCGGTGAAGGCCGCGGGCAAGGCGGACATCCCGGTGGTCGCCGTGGACCGGGGCGTCAACCACGCCTCGGTGGCCACCCTGGTGGCGTCCGACAACGTGGCCGGCGGTGAGCTGGCCGCGAAGACCGTCGCCGAGAAGCTGGGCGGCACCGGCAAGATCGTCATCCTCCAGGGGCAGGCGGGCACCTCGGCGGCGCGCGAGCGGGCGGCCGGGTTCGCCAAGGGCCTGAAGGCCTACCCGGGCATCCGGGTGCTGGCCCAGCAGCCCGCCGACTTCGACCGCACCAAGGGGCTGGACGTGATGTCGAACCTGCTCCAGGCCCACCCGGACGTGCAGGGCGTCATCGCCGCCAACGACGAGATGGCCCTCGGCGCGATCAAGGCGCTCGGTTCCAAGGCGGGCAAGTCGGTGCAGGTCGTCGGCTTCGACGGCACCCCGGACGGGCTGACGGCGGTCAAGGGCGGCACGCTGTACGCGTCGGTCGCCCAGCAGCCCTCGCAGCTGGGCCGGATCGCCGTGGACAACGCCCTGAAGGCGGTCCGGGGCGAGAAGGTGGCGCCGACGGTGAAGGTGCCGGTGAAGGTGGTCACGAAGGACAACGTGGCCGGTTTCACCGGCTGACGGACCACAGCGGGCGGGCGGTTCCGGGAGGTGCTTCCGGGGCCGTCCGCCCGAGGTCATCTCTCAGGGGAGTCAACTCATGTACGACTACGACCTGCTGGTCGTGGGTTCGGCCAACGCGGACCTGGTGATCGGCGTCGAGCGGCGGCCGGCCGCGGGCGAGACGGTGCTCGGCGGCGATCTGGCCGTGCACCCGGGCGGCAAGGGCGCCAACCAGGCGGTGGCGGCGGCCCGGCTGGAGGCGCGTACGGCCCTGCTGGCGCGGGTCGGTGACGACGGCCACGGCCGGCTGCTGCTCGACTCCCTGCGCGCGGCCGGGGTGGACACGGTGGGGGTGCTGGTCGGCGGCGCCCCGACGGGCGTCGCGCTGATCACCGTGGACCCGTCCGGGGACAACAGCATCGTGGTGTCGCCGGGCGCCAACGGGCGGCTGCGGCCGGAGGACGTGCGGGCGGCGGGCGGCCTGTTCCACGCCTCCCGGGTGGTGTCGGCGCAGCTGGAGATCCCGCTGGAGACGGTCGTGGAGGTGGTGCGGAACCTGGCGCCGGGCAGCCGCTTCGTGCTGAACCCGTCCCCGCCGCGCGAACTGCCGGCGGAGGTGCTGGCGGCCTGCGACCCGCTGATCGTGAACGAGCACGAGGCCCGGGTGCTCCTCGGGGACGCCCGGGTGGGCGACGACCCGGCCGACTGGGCCCGGCTGCTGCTGGCCAAGGGGCCGCGTTCGGTGGTGGTCACGCTGGGCGCGCGCGGGGCGCTGGTGTGCGACGGCTCGGGGACGGCCCTGGTGCCGTCGGTGAAGGTGGACGCGGTGGACACGACCGGCGCGGGTGACGCGTTCACCGCCGCGCTGGCCTGGCGGCTGGGCGCGGGCGCGGGCCTGGCGGAGGCGGCGGCGTACGCGGCCCGGGTGGGCGCGGCGGCCGTGACGCGGCGGGGCGCGCAGGAGTCGTACCCGACGGCGGCGGAGGTCGAGGCGCTGTGAAGAAGACGGGCATTCTGAACCGGCACCTGTCCGGTGCGCTGGCCGAACTCGGCCACGGGCACGGAGTGTTGGTGTGCGACGCGGGCATGCCGATACCCGACGGGCCCCGGGTCGTGGACCTGGCGTTCCGGGCCGGGGTGCCGTCCTTCGCCGAGGTCCTGGACGGCCTGCTGGCCGAGCTGGTGGTGGAGGGCGCCACGGCGGCGGAGGAGGTCCGCACGGCCAACCCGGCGGCGACGGCCCTGCTGGAGGGCCGTTTCCCCGACTTGGCCTACGTGCCGCACGAGCGCCTGAAGGAGTGGTCGGCCGGGGCCCGGCTGATCGTCCGCACGGGCGAGGCCCGACCGTACGCGAACGTGCTGCTGCGGTGCGGGGTGTTCTTCTAGGGGCGCAGCATGGCCTGGACAAGCCTCGCCCCGTGACGCTCCTGCCACAACGGCCGATCTCCCGCAGGGGTCCGGCGATCACCCTCACAGTCATAGTTGTGATGCGCCGGTTGCCGATGACGAGCGCACGGGTCGAACTCTCCATCACCCGACCGTGATCAGCATCGACGCTCGACGTCTCATCGCTGCTTACCGTCGACGAGCCCGTTGAGGTTCTCTACGGAAGTTCCGACGGGCCGGGGCAGGGGAGCTGATCCAGCCGGCGTCCGCCAGCCTTTCTGCGGCAGGGTGAGCTGACGGCCGTCGCGCTTGGGGGTCCGGACAGCGGTGTGACTGCCGATACCAGGCACTCAGGCGAACCCGCGGATTTCCGGCAAGCCGACGTGCTTCGCGGTACGGCCCCGCCGGCCTGTCGCCGGTTTTCGGCACCGTTCGTGTTGCCCGGAAAGCCGCGCCGATCTCCTCGAAGGACGCTGCGCTCGGCCTGGACGGACCAGCGAGAGGGCCAAACGGGCGACGCCGGGGCGCTGCGGAGGTTCGAGGTCTGCGCCGCGCGAGTGATATCTGACGGCACGCCCGGTGTCATTGCCGGGGTTCACGCGGGCCACGATGCAGGGTCCAGGCGAAAGAGTGATTCGTATGACAATCATCTGAATTCGGAGGTTTGTGCATGCCCACCCCGATGCCCCCTTATGCGATCGGCCCCCGCGCCAGAGCCACCATCGTCCTCACCGTCCTCGCCGCGTCAGGCGCATCGTGGGTGGCCGCCCCGGACGCGGCGGCCAACGGGGACAACGGCGACGCAGCCCTCGCGGCTGCGGGCGCGGCGTGGGCGCAGGTCTCACGCGGACAGAGCTATGGGGCCTACTGGGCGGGCTATGGGGTGAATGGAGTTGGCCCTGGCGGTCCGGGAGGACCAGGTGGCCCGGGGGGTCCGGGCTTCCCCGGCATCCCGGGCATTCCCGGAGGACCAAATGGCCCCGGGGTTCCAGGCGTTCCCGGTGCCCCTGGCGGGCCCGGGGCACCAGGGTTCCCCGGAGGTCCGGGCACTCCCGGAGGACCAGGCGGCCCCGGCGGCCCCGGATTCCCCGGAGGACCGGGCATTCCCGGAGGACCAGGCGGCCCCGGCATTCCAGGGTTCCCCGGAGGACCAGGCATTCCCGGAGGACCAGGCGGCCCCGGCGGCCCCGGATTCCCCGGAACACCAGGCACTCCCGGAGGACCAGGCGGCCCCGGCATTCCAGGGTTCCCCGGAGGACCGGGCACTCCCGGAGGACCAGGCGGCCCCGGAGGACCGGGCACTCCCGGAGGACCAGGCGGCCCCGGCGGCCCCGGATTCCCCGGAACACCAGGCACTCCCGGAGGGCCAGGCGGCCCAGGGGCACCGGGATTCCCCGGCATTCCCGGAGGACCAGGCGGCCCCGGGGCACCGGGATTCCCCGGCATTCCCGGAGGACCAAATGGTCCCGGCGGCCCAGGGGCCCCAGCATTCCCTGGAGGTCCGGGAGGTCCGGGAGGTCCGGGAGCACCAGGCGGCCCGGGAGGGCCAGGGGGCCCGGGAGCACCAGGCGGCCCGGGAGGGCCAGGGGGCCCGGGAGGGCCAGGGGGCCCGGGAGGGCCAGGGGGCCCGGGAGGGCCAGGCAGACCTGGAGACCCGGGAGGGGCAGGCGTACCAGGCACTGCCGGGGGGCCAGGCGGCCCTGAAACTGCGAGCTTCTTTGGAAGGCCAGGGGACCCCGGGGGACCAGGGGACCCCGGCCTTCCAGGCGGTCCGGGGGCTTCAGGCGGGTCAGGACAAGGTGACCACGGCGGCCCGCGGGGCGGTGTGCGCGCGGGCGGCGGCGGCCTCGCCGACACGGCCGCCGCGTACTCCCCGGTGGTCGCCGCGGGGACCGTGGGCCTGGTCGCGGTCGGCGTCGCTGTGTACATCCGGCTCCGCCGTCGGTCGGATGGCACCGCTTAGACGGCACGGGCCCTGGTACCGGACCCGCGCCTTATGGGTCGACACACCCAGCCGCTCGACAGCCGCGCTCCCCTGCTCTCCGCGACGCGCTTGACCTCCCGCAGGAATTTCGTGAGCTGCCGGGCGAGGTAGTGCAGTTCCATCCGCCAACCCGAGCTGCACGCGCCCGATCGTGCGTACGGGCGAGGCACACCCGTACGCGAACGTGCTGCTGCTGCTGTGCGGGGTGTTCTTCTAGCGGCCGGACGGATCACTTCCGTTACCAGGGCGCACGCGACCTCCGGTCGCTGCGCCTTCCGGCCTGATGCGGGCGTACTGCTCCGACGACAGCTCGAAGACCCGGACCCGCCGGTCACTGACGGGGGTCACGGTCTCACGTTCCAGGCGCATCCCCAGCTTGGCAGTGATCCGTTCGGAGGCGTCATTGCCCACTTGAACGATGCTGAGAATCCGCTCCAGTCCCAGTTCCTCGAACCCGAACCGCACGGCGGCCGCGCCGGCCTCGGTGGCCAGGCCCTGCCCCCAGTGGGCACGACCCAGCCGCCAGCCGACCTCGACCGCGGGCAGTACCTCCGGCAGGAAGCCGGGCACCGAGAGGCCGGCGAACCCGGCCAGCTCACCGGTGGCCCGGACCTCCACGGCGAACAGACCGAAGCCTCGTGTCTCCCACTCGCTCTCCCAGGCCCGGACCTTGTCGCGCGTCTGCTGTGCGTCGAGGACGCTGCCGTCACGGATCCACCGCATGACCTCGGGGTCGGCGTTGACGGCGGCCATGGGCCCGATGTCCTCCTCGCGCCAGCGGCGCAGGACCAAACGGGGAGTCTCCAGCGTGATCATCAGGTCATTCTGGATCAGGGGCAGGCGGCCCCGCCATCCTCAACCGCCGCTCGACAGCCGCGCTCCCCTGCTCTCCGCGACGCGCTTGACCTCCCACAGGGATGTGGCCAGCTGCCGGGCGAGGTAGTGCAGTTCCCGGTCCGTCAGGCGGTGTGCGGTGAGGAGTTCGGCCGCGTGGTCGATCAGCTCTTCCGCCATCCCGAGCTGCACGCTCTCGATCTGGTCCGCGAGCCGGGACACGTACCCAGTGCCGTCGCCCAGCACATAGCAGGGCTTGCCCCCGTCACCGGTCCACGGCAGCAGGCGCCCGTCCGCCGACGGGTCGTCGTACGTCCGGTCGTTCATGCGTAGGTCTCCACCAAGTCGAGATACGGCCGGACGAGCGGGCTGTCCTCCCCGCGTAGGGGTGCCTCGCCCCTGCGGTACGCCGTGGGAGCGCCGACGTACGGGCACGAGTACGGGGACACGTCCGCGTACGGCGGGGGTGTGACCGGCCTACGGC
This sequence comes from Streptomyces rubradiris, assembly GCF_016860525.1. NCBI lineage: Bacteria > Bacillati > Actinomycetota > Actinomycetes > Kitasatosporales > Streptomycetaceae > Streptomyces > Streptomyces rubradiris. Next base: position 5,216,499 of record NZ_BNEA01000015.1, on the reverse strand, counting down.
GCCGACGCGACGGCCTGACCAGCCGGGCCAGGAGACGAACCATGCCGACCTGCTTTCTCACCTGCGGTGACTGCGTTGTGTGCTGATTTCCTCACAGAGTGGGGTCGGTTGTGGCTACGCTGCCAGGGGCGGGGGGTTGACATTGCGCCTGTCACCAAGGGAGTTGGCCGGATGAGCGTTGTCCGCAGGCCGAAGACGCCGCGCGAGAAGTACGGGGAAGAGCTGAGGCTGCGCCGCATCGCGGCCGGGCTCACCCAGGAGCAACTGAGCGAGATCGTGGTCTGCTCGCCGACGCTGATCAGTCACTGGGAGGCGGGGAGACGGCTTCCCAAGCCGGATGACGCCCGTCGGATCGACCAGGCGTTGGGGACGGACGGGTTTTTCGAGAGGTGGCTGCAAGACCTCGAGTCGAAATACACCGATCACTTCGCCGCAGTAGCGGAGCTGGAGCAACAGGCGTCCCTGATGCAGCAGTTCGCGCTAACGCTGGTCCCTGGAACGCTCCAGACCGACGAGTACGCAGGCGCCCTCTTCCGCGCCTACCGGCCGAACTACACGGCCGAGGAGCTTGAAGAGTTCGTTGTCATCCGAACAAAGCGGCGCCGCATCCTCGATGGACCCTCGCACCCTGTCGTCTGGACGCTGCTCGACGAGGCTGTGCTTCGACGCCGGGTCGGCGGCCCACAGGTCATGGCCAAGCAGTTGCACCGGATTGCCGACATGGCCGAGGCTGGGCGGCTACGGCTGCATGTTCTGCCGTACGAGGTGGGAGCACATGCACTCATGCAGAGTCTGCTCACTCTCATGGCCTTCGATGACTCCGCTCCCGTGGCCTACGTAGAGGGCTTCCAGAGTGGGAACTTGATGGATGATCCGGCGCTGGTGAGCGGCTGCCAGACCGCCTACTCTCTGGCTCTGAGCGACGCGTTGTCGCAACAGGAGTCACTGGCCCTCGTCAGGGCGGCAGCAGAGGAACATGCGCATGGTCAGCAGTGAGCACACCGTCCCCGACTCGTCCAGCATCACCGGTTGGTACAAGTCCAGCTACAGCGGCGGTGATCAGGGTGAGTGTCTCGAAGTCGCCCGCGGCCACGCTCACGTACCCGTCCGCGACAGCAAAGCCGTCACCGGGCCCGCCGTACTCTTCTCCCTGGACGGTTGGACCTCATTCGTAACCGCCGTCAAGAAGGGTCAGCTCCTACTCGGCCAGTAAAGCTAGTGCCGCATCAGGCAACGTTCGCCCGTTCTTGCAGTCGGAAATTGAGCTGCTGCGGCCGGGATTGCCGCATAGCCTGCTCGGCTGTGGACAGTGAGCGCAGTGCTCGGCAGCTTCGGCTGATCGGCGAGACGGTGGAGATCTCGAAAGCCCTCGGTGTGGAGGTGTGGCTCCGCGGGGGTTGGGCCATGGACTTCTTCATCGGCGAGGTCACCCGTGACCATGTGGACATCGACTGGTTCGCCTGGGCGGAGGATGCTCCTGCTCTGACCGAGGGCCTGCTGCGTTCCGGCTATGCGCCTCTGTCCGGGCCGCCTGCCGATCAGCAGCTCGATTTCTGCAAGCAGGGCGTGGAGAGCAGCTTCGCTCTCTTGAGCAAGGACCGGTTCGGGCGCGTTGTGGTCGCTGGCGGTCCCTGGGCTGGGGAGGTGTGGCCGGAGGGCATGCTCGATGCTTCTGTTGGCTGTATCGGGGTGCTGCGGTGCCGGATCATCAGTCCGCGCGCCCAGATCGAGATCAAGCAGATGATGCCGGTCTGGGTTCCGGGTCGGCCCCGCCGCAGGAAGGACACCGAGGACATCACCCGGCTGGAAGCGGCCCTGCGAGAGCAGGGCACCCGCCCGGCATGAGGGAGTGGACACGCGTGCAGCCGCTAACGTCTGTGCGTGGCAGAACGGGTGTGCTTACGCGAGATCGATGACGACGAGGGCTGGCGGCTGCTGAGGATCATTCGCCGCGGCTCCGGCTCAATGGTGACCTGGCGGCGCGCGCAGATGGTGCTGCTGTCCGCGCAGGGCATGCCGGTTGCGAAGATCGCCGAGGTGACGTTCACCAGCGCGGACCGGGTCCGGGGCGTGATCCACGACTTCAATGCCGACGGCTTCGAGGCGCTCTACCCGAAGTACAAGGGCGGCCGGCCCAGGACATTCACCCTGCCCGAGCGGCGTGAGATCAAGAAGATCGCCAAGTCCAAGCCGTCCGAACACGGCCTGCCGTTCTCGACCTGGAGTCTGGCCAAGCTGGCCGACTTCCTGGTCGCCGAGGGGGTGGTCGACGACATCAGCCACGAGGGCCTTCGGGTCCTGCTCCGTGAGGAGGGCGTGTCCTTTCAACGCATAAAGACGTGGAAGACCTCCCGCGACCCCGACTACGCCGCCAAGAAGGCCCGTGTCGAGCACCTCTACGCGGTCGCTGACGATGAGGTCATACCCGAGGACGGTGAGCCCGAAGTCGTGTTCTGCCTGGACGAGTTCGGTCCGCTCAACCTCCAGCCCTACCCTGGCCGGCAGTGGGCAGAGCGCGGAGGACGGCACAAGGACCCCGACCGGGAGCCGAGACCTCGCCGGCGGGCGACCTACACCCGCCCGCACGGGGTCCGGCACCTGTTCGCCGCCTACGATCTGGCCCGGGACAAGCTCTACGGACCATCAAGCCCAAGAAGAACCGCACAAGGTTCCTGGAGTTCTGTCGGTACCTGCGCAGCCTCTACCCGGCCGACATCCGGATCGCGATCGTGCTCGACAACTTCTCCCCGCATCTGACCACGAAGAAGGACACCCGGGTCGGTGACTGGGCGGCGGCCAACAACGTCGAATTTGCCTACACACCGACAAACAGCTCCTGGCTCAACCGCATCGAGGCCCAGTTCACCGCCCTGCGCTACTTCGCACTGGACGGGACCGACCATGCCAGCCACAAGGAGCAGGGCAGCATGATCCGCCGCCACATCATCTGGCGGAACAAGCACGCCGCCGACGAACGGCTACGTGAAGTAATCGACAGGGCGAGCGTTGCCTGATGCGGCACTAGATGCCGCGAGTACGTCCCGGATTACGTCCTCGAGCGTGACGCGGGCCAGTTCGCGTCTCAGAGTCTCCTCGATGCCCTCGTAGATGCTCCGCATCGTCGGCTGGATGGCGCGGCCCACCACGCATCCCTGGTCCGGGGTGGCACGGTGCATCGCGAAGAGAGGGCCGGGTTCCACCGCCTCGTACACGTCGAGCAGGGTCATCGACGACGGCTCGCGCGCCAGCGACCAGCCCGCGCCCACGCCCCGCCGGGACTCCACGAGCCCGGCCCTGCGCAGCTCGCCGAGCAGCCGCCTGATCACCACGGGGTTGGTGTTCGCGCTGGTCGCGATCTGCTCGGAGGTGGCGACCTCGTGGCCATGGCGCTGATAGAGCCCGATCCATGCCAGCGCGTGCGCGGCGATGGTCAGCCTGCTGTTGGCGCTCATGGCCTTCTCCTCCCGACCGCAACGTCTCATGTTACGACGGCACAGTCGTAACAGCTTTGGTTGCGACCAACGGTCGTAACAACTAATGTTTCGACTGCCAGGAGGGTCAATCAGCGAGGTGAGAAGCATGAGCAAGCCACTCATGGGCAAGGTCGCCCTGGTCACCGGCGGGTCGCGCGGACTGGGGGCCGCGACCGTGCGGCTGCTGGCCGAGCAGGGCGCCGACGTCGCCTTCACCTACGTCAGCTCCGAGGAGCAGGCGCGGGCCGTCGCCGACGAGGTGCTCGGCAAGGGAGCCAAGGCCGTCGCCTTCCGGTCCGACCAGGCGGACACGAGCCGGGCACCGGCCCTGATCGATGACGTGGTCGCGCACTTCGGCGGGCTGGACATCCTCGTCAACAACGCGGCGATCTCGGTGGAGCAGGGCCGCAGGGTGGACGACCCGGACGCCGACACCGCCGCACTGGACCGGATGCACGCCACCAACTACCTCGGCGTGATCGCCGTCATCCGGGCCGCCTCCCGGGTGATGCGCACGGGCGGTCGCGTCATCACGGTGAGTTCCGGCCTGGGCTCCCGCGTCGGCGCCCCCGGACTCGCCGACTACGCGGCGACCAAGGCCGGGATCGAGCGGTACACCATGGGCGTCGCCCGCGACCTCGGACCCCGGAACATCACGGCCAACGTCGTGGAGGCCGGACTGATGGAGGGCGGCATGCAACCGCCGGACCCCGAGACCCTCGACGCCCTGCTGAACTCGCTGGCCCTGCGACGCATGGGGCACCCCGACGAGATCGCCGCGGCGATCGCCTTCCTGGCGAGCCCCGCCGCGTCGTACGTCACGGGCGCGGTGCTGGACGCCCATGGCGGCTACAACGCCTGAACTTCAGCGGACCGGGCAGCAGTCGTCGTCGCTCGGCCCGGTCCGGGCGCTCTCGCCGAGGGTGTCGGCGTCGGCCTTGACGACGTAGACCTCCCAGGGCTCCCGGCCGGGGCCGTGGACCCAGACCTTGTCCTGGAGGGCGTAGCAGCAGGAGGTGTCGTTCTCCTCGAACGTGGCCAGGCCGGCGTCCTTGAGGCGTTCGGTCGCCGCGGTGACCTGGCCGGCGGACTCGACCTCGACGCCGAGATGATCCAGGCGGGTGTCCTGGCCGGGCTCGCCCTGGATGAGGACGAGCTTGAGCGGGGGTTCGGCGATGGCGAAGTTGGCGTACCCCTCGCGCCGCTTGGCCGGTTCGGTACCGAACAGCTTCGAGTAGAAGGTGATCGACGCCTCCAGGTCGCTGACACGCAGGGCGAGCTGAGCGCGGGACATGGCGGTACTCCCATCCGCTTGGATTGATATCCGTCGATGCAACATTGCGGGCTGGATCGAAGGCTGTCAACATAGACGTATGTCGAAGCAAGAGCTTGTGGTGGTCGAAGCAACCGGCGGCGCCGACGCGTGCTGCCCGGGGCTGCTGACCGCTCCGCTGGACGAAGAACAGGCCGTCGACCTGGCGAAAGTCTTCAAGGCGCTCGGTGATCCGGTCCGGCTGCGGCTGCTGTCGATGATCGCCTCGAAGGCGGGCGGGGAGGTGTGCGTGTGCGAGCTGACCCCGGCCTTCGACCTGTCGCAGCCGACCATCTCGCACCACCTCAAGCTGCTGCGGCAGGCCGGTCTGATCGACTGCGAGCGGCGCGGGACGTGGGTGTACTACTGGCTGCTGCCGGAGACGACCGATCGGCTGGCGGGCATCCTGTCGCGCCCCGGCGGCACTCCGGTGTCCGACCGTGGCGAGAGGGCCGGTGCCGGCTCATGAGCACTGCCGCGCCTGAACGGAGCGTGGCCGGACGGCTGTCGTTCCTGGACCGCTACCTGGCCGTGTGGATCCTCGCCGCCATGGCCGTGGGCCTCGGCCTCGGCCGTCTGGTGCCGGGGCTCGGCGACGCGCTGGCCACCGTGACGGTGAGCGGGGTGTCCCTGCCGATCGCGCTGGGCCTGCTCGTGATGATGTACCCGGTGCTGGCCAAGGTCCGCTACGACCGGCTCGGCACCGTGACGCGGGACCGGCGCCTGCTGCTGCCCTCGCTGCTGCTGAACTGGATCATCGGTCCGGCGCTCATGTTCGCGCTGGCCTGGCTGTTCCTGGCGGACCTGCCCGAGTACCGCACCGGGCTGATCATCGTCGGTCTCGCCCGCTGCATCGCCATGGTCGTCATCTGGAACGACCTGGCCTGCGGACACCGGGAAGCGGCGGCCGTCCTGGTCGCGCTCAACTCCGTGTTCCAGGTGATCGCGTTCTCCGCGCTCGGCTGGTTCTACCTCCAGGCCCTGCCCGGCCTGCTCGGCCTGGAACAGACCGGACTCGACGTGTCCGTGTGGGAGATCGCCCGCAGCGTGCTGGTCTTCCTCGGCATCCCGCTCGCGGCCGGCTACCTGACCCGCCGCGTCGGCGAGAAACTCAAGGGCCGATCCTGGTACGAGGCGGAACTGATCCCGCGCATCGGCCCGTTCGCCCTGTACGGCCTGCTGTTCACGATCGTCCTCCTCTTCGCCCTCCAGGGCGACGCCATCACCGGCCGGCCGCTCGACGTGGCCCGCATCGCGCTGCCGCTGCTGGTCTACTTCGCGCTCATGTGGGCGGGGTCCATGCTGCTGGGCCGGGCCGTCGGACTCGACCACCCGCGGGCCACCACGCTCGCCTTCACCGCCGCGGGCAACAACTTCGAGCTGGCCATCGCCGTGGCCATCGCCACCTTCGGCGCCTCCTCGGGACAGGCCCTGGCCGGCGTCGTCGGACCGCTCATCGAAGTACCCGTACTGATCGGACTGGTCCACGTGGCCCTGTACGCGCGCCGCTACTTCGCCAGTCCGACCGCCCCCACACCGCAGGAAGAGCCCACCCGTGCCTGACACCCCGCGACAACCGTCGGTGCTGTTCGTCTGCGTCCACAACGCCGGACGCTCGCAGATGGCCGCCGCCTTCCTCACCCACCTCGCCGGTGACCGCGTCCAGGTGCGCTCCGCGGGTTCCGCCCCCGCCGGCACGGTCAATCCGGCCGTGGTCGAAGCGCTCGCCGAGGTCGGTATCGACATCTCCGCCGAGGTGCCCAAGGTGCTGACCGTGGAAGCCGTACAGGCTTCCGACGTCGTCATCACCATGGGCTGCGGCGACACCTGTCCCGTCTTCCCCGGCAAGCGCTACCTCGACTGGCGGCTCCCCGACCCGGCCGGCCAAGGCGTCGACGCCGTCCGCCCCATCCGCGACGAGATCGAAGAACGCGTCCGCGCCCTGATCACCGAGATCGCACCACCGGCCCGCGCGTGAACGGCACCCTGGACGTCGTGCTCCAGTAGTGCTCAGGACGGCCGGGCGGCGGTGACGAGGTGACGTGATGGTGCCGGCCGCGCCGCCGGGTGCGGACCCGCGTCGGCGATGCGGATCGTGTCGCCGGCAGTGGCCTTGCCAAGCAGCTCCTGGAACCCGGTGCGGCTGAGGCACAGGACCCGGCCGGACGGTGCCGGGCCCTCGTACACCGGGGTGCCGGCGGCCGGCAGCGGGGCCGAGGCGCGCTTCCGCCGGGCGGCGGTCTGCTCGTCCGCCGAGTGCCGCGGGTGCAGCCGGTCAGCCGCGGTCCCCCTCCGGGCCGGTCTTCGCCAGCCGGGCGATCCGCGCGGCGGCCTGTCCGATCGTCGACGCCTCGACGCGCAGCGACTCGGTGTCGGGGGAGCCCCTGTCCAAGCCGTCGGTGACGTCCGAGAGCAGTGCGGCGATGTCCTGGAGGAGGGTGGCGAGGTCCCCCAGCGCGCCGGGAACGTCTCCCTGTTCCAGGCGCTCCTCGGCACTGGCGTAGGGGTCGGCGGGCAGCAGGTCCCGGCGGACGGCCACGGCTGCCTGGACGTCCGGGGTGCTGTCGAAGGGGATGCACACCGTCCCGAGCTCCAGACCGGGCTCCATGGAGGCGTCCTCGGTCTCGTCGGCCGTGTCCACCCAGACGATGCGTGGGGTGACGGTGAGGAGCTGCTGCTTCAGGCGTTCGTCCGGGTCCCAGCGGACGTGCTCGTCGAGCCAGAGGGGCAGCTCCGGAGGGAGGTGCGCGAGCAGCCTCGCGAGGGCGCCGACGCTGCCGAGCATCGGGTGGGCCGCGACGGTGGTGGCCAGGTGCCGTTCTTCATCGGGGACGGGCGTCTTGCCGGGGCCGAGAGCACGGTCGGTGGGGATCGGCTGGCGGTGGGTGTCGGACATGGGCGTTCCCTCGGATGGGCCGGGCCGGGGTGCATCCGGCGTCGATGACACCCTAGAAGTGCTTCGTCAGGGTCTGGGCCGGGGTCTGGTTCTGCTGGTCGGCTCACGCGCTTCTTCCGGGTGTCGGCGGTGCGAGAGGGTTCCGGCCGCCGGGTCGTCCCCCAGGACCCAGCGGCCGTCGATCCGCTCCAGCGGACCCGGCTTGTCGGTCATGACCTTCACCACCGCTCCGGAATCACTGATCGGTCGGGCACTCGTACTGCCGGTCCGGCCCCCAGCGGGTGTAATCATTCGCCGGTGTGAGGTCGAAGGCCCCGCAGACGAGGACGGGTACGGGGTTGCCCCTGTCGAAGTGGCGGAGGATGATCACCGGCTTGTCCTGGGGGTCGGCGTCACCGGGGAGGTAGCGGAGTGCTCCGCTCGCTCCTACTCGGTTTATCCCGTTGTGGAGCGTGTTCTGGACGAGTTCGCTGGTCACCGTCTGATCACCGGTGGCCACGGTGGAAGCCGCCTTGGCCATGAGGCTGATCGCGTCCCGGCCCTGGGCGGCGTGGCCGTCGTTGCTCCACAGATCGTTCTTCCACGTGGACGCGTATTCCTCGCTGAATTCCGTCGCCGTCTGGGTGCGCCGTTTGTCGCCCACGGGCAGGGCGTGCGCGGTGTGATAAAGCCGCAGCCGGTCACCGCCGGGGAATTCACCGGCGAGGGCGGCGTTGGTCAGTTCGTTGCCGCCGAGTACGGTCAGGTGCCGGCTGCTGCAGGCGGTGCCCTGGTTGAACTCCTTGAGGAACGTCCTGAAGTCCTCTGCCCGTGCCGCCCAGTACAGCAGGGTCCGGTCGCCTTTGCGCAACTGGGAGCAGACGGCTGTGGCGACCTGGGAGATGTCGCCGGTGCTGAAGTCGGGGGTCTGCGCCGGGACGGCGGACGCGTTCGTCTGGTAGTAGGCCACGTTGTAGGGGCGGGCGCGGGTGAGCTTCTCGAACTGCGCGCCGAATTGTTCGCCCAGTTCGTTGCTGTACAGGTCGCTGGGGTCCCGTACCACCACCGCGGCCCGCGCCGTGTGGCAGTCGCGGGAGTCGTTCCCGATGATCGCCCCGTACTTGACGAAGGCGGCCTCCACGGCGGTTTCCCGGCTGTTGACCGGAGAGACGCGATGGACGAACCCGGAGTTGCGGCTGGGAAGCATGGCGTTGGCCGTCGAGGTGCTGATGATCACCGGAATCCTCGCCGCGGTCAGCTCGGCGATCGCCTTCCTGCTTTCCTCCCGGCTTTCCGAGAACCCCACCACGCCGATGACGTCCCGGTCTTCGGCGGCCTTCCGGACGATCTGTCGCGCCACATCGGCGGCGTGCTCGAACCGCACACCCGCGTCCCGCGCGTCGACCTTCAGCCAGACCCCGTGTTTCATATCGCTCTGGGCGGTCCTGTTCGCCTCCCGCTGGCCCAGGGCGATACCGCGGAGCTCCGGAAGTCCCGAGCCGAACCGGGTGTTGCCGCGGCTCGCCCCCAGATAGACGACCGTACGCACGTGCCCGGCGGGTGCCGTCTCGTCGACCCGGCGGTTCTCCTCGGTGATCATCCGGCGGGCCTGCGCGTATTCCTCGGGTGAGGCGGGGGACGCGGGGACCGGCGGTGCGGACGCCCCCGAGGTCCAGTCCCCGCCGAGGCACGGCGTGAGACTGTGTGCGCGGGAGGGAGCGTGTCCGCGAGAAGGGGCACCTGTCAGCACCAGCCAGGCGGTCACACTCAACGCGGCGGCCAACGCCGTGACCTCGATGGCCAGTTCACCCCCGGCCCGGGCGACCGGCCGGAAATACGGCACCGGCAAGGGAGGCACCCGCACTCCGTGCTCGGGGAGCTTTTCCGACAGGCGTGCCGTCTGCCGCTCGGGCGTGCGCTGCGGCCTCCACCGCGCGGCGACATCGGCGAGGCTCCTCGTGCCCTCGCCCCTCATGCCCGCCACCAGGACGACCGACGCGTAGGGAATCACCGCGCAGGCGTCCTCGTACGCCTTCAGGCAACGGTCGAAGACCTCCCGCTGACCGTTGCCGGCGGGAGGTGACAGCAGCACGACACACCGGGTCCTCCGGCGCCGGCGGTAGGGCCGCAGCCGCCCGGGACGGTTGGCGTGCCGCAGGTCCGACAGCAGCGCGGCCCACATCGCCCGCTCCATCAGCTCGGCCCTCTCGTGGCCCTCGGCGTCGCGCAGGCGACGACGCCAGGCGATGGCCGTGTCGAAGAACCGCCCGGCCTCCGGGTGCGCCTCCCTGCCCCGCGCGAAGGCCCACCAGGGAAACCTCTTCGCCTGGCGCAGCAGCCGCCGGTCGCGGCGGAGCGTCCACAACCACCGGGGCAGGAAGTAGAACAGCGGTACGGGGAGCAGGATGAAGAGGAAGTCCCGCAGTCCCCGGCCGGCGCCGAGGTCCGGCTGCTGTCCTCCGGCCAGCCAGCGCAACGCCATGAGACCTTTGTGACAGTCGCACAGCCTTTCGTACGCGTAGTCGCGGAGCCTGACGGCGGGTTCCTTGGCCCCGTCCGGGCCTGCGTCGGGGTCCCACTTGAGCAGGCTCCTCAGCAGCGCGACCTCGGGCAGCCGCAGCCGCCCGACGCCGTTCAGCTCCGCGCTTTCCAGCTGGTCGATCACCTCGTCGCACACGGTCCGGTCCGGCCCGGCGACGAGCCGGCCCGGCTCGATCAGCGCGTGCCGGGCCCCTCTGTGCGCGGCATCGGGGCACACGTACGCCGCCAGTTCCCTGATCGCGACGGCAGCGGCATCCGGATCACCTCCCGCGGCCCCGTCATCGCACAGCACCACCGCGGGTAACGCGCCCTGTCGCTCCGTGCGGTGGATCCGCCGGGGCTCGGGCCTCACCGCGGCCTTGAACGCCTCGACGAATCTCGTTCCCTCTTCAGGCATGGCCCACCAAGTCCCCCGACAACCAATGGTGTTGGCGGACCATACTCCGTTACCACCCCGCGCCCAATCCCCCGGAGGGGTCGTACGGGAGTGGCCCTGTCAGATCACATGCGCGAGGAAACGCTCGGCCGTCTCCGCCAGTACCTCCCGCCCGTCCCGTGCCCACAACTCCTCGTTGAACAACTCCACTTCGATGGGCCCGGTGTAGCCGGCCGACTCTACGTAGCCCTTCCATTCGCGCATGTCGATCGCGCCGTCGCCGATCTGGCCGCGGCCGTTGAGGACGCCCTCGGGGAGGGGGGTGGTCCAGTCGGCGAGCTGGAAGGTGTGGATGCGGCCCGCCGCGCCCGCGCGGGCGATCTGGGCGGGGGCCTGGTCGTCCCACCAGATGTGGTACGTGTCCACGGTGACGCCCACCTGGTCCGCCGGGAAGCGTTCGGCCAGGTCCAGGGCCTGGGTGAGCGTGGAGACCACGCAGCGGTCGGCCGCGTACATCGGGTGCAGGGGTTCGATGGCGAGGCGTACGCCGCGTTCGGCCGCGTAAGGGGCCAGGACGGCCAGGACGTCGGCGATGCGTTCGCGGGCGCCGCGCAGGTCCTTGCTGGGCGCCGGGAGGCCGCCCGAGACCAGGACGAGGGTGTCCGTGCCGAGCGCGGCGGCCTCCTCGATGGCCGCGCGGTTGTCGGCCAGGGCCCCGGCCCGCTCGGCCGGACCGGTCGCCGTGAGGAAGCCGCCCCGGCACAGGGTCGTCACCGTCAGGCCCGCGTCGCGGACCAGCTTGGCGGTCGCCTCCACGCCGTACGCCCGGACCGGCTCCCGCCACAGGCCCACGTTGCCGATGCCCAAGCGGGCGCAGGCGTCGGCCAGTTCGGGGAGGGAGAGCTGCTTGACCGTCATCTGGTTGACGGAGAAGCGGGCGAGGCCGGGGTTCATCGGGTCACTCCGTACAGCGACAGCAGGGTCCTCATGCGTTCCTCGGCCAGTTTCGGGTCGGGGAACAGGCCCAGGGTGTCGGCGAGTTCGTAGGCGCGGGCGAGGTGCGGGAGGGAGCGGGCCGACTGGAGGCCGCCGACCATCGCGAAGTGGTCCTGGTGGCCCGCGAGCCAGGCGAGGAGGACCACGCCCGTCTTGTAGAAGCGGGTCGGGGGCTGGAACAGGTGCCGGGACAGCTCCACCGTGGGGTCCAGCAGGGCGCGGAAGCCCTGGACGTCACCGGTGTCCAGGACCCGTACCGCCTGCGCCGCCAGCGGGCCCAGCGGGTCGAAGATGCCGAGCAGGGCGTGGCTGAAGCCCTGGTCGTCGCCCGCGATCAGCTCCGGGTAGTGGAAGTCGTCGCCGGTGTAGCAGCGCACGCCCTGCGGGAGGCGGCGCCGGAGGTCGACCTCGCGGCCGGCGTCCAGCAGGGAGATCTTGACGCCGTCGACCTTGTCCGGGTGGGCGGCGATGACCTCCAGGAAGGTGCCGGTGGCCGCGTCCAGGTCGGACGAGCCCCAGTAGCCCTCCAGGGCCGGGTCGAACATCGGGCCCAGCCAGTGCAGGATCACCGGCTCGGCGGCCTGGCGCAGCAGATGGCTATAGATCTCCAGGTAGTCCTCGGGGCCGCGGGCGGTGGCGGCCAGGGCGCGGGAGGCCATGACGATGGCCTGGGCCCCCGCCTCCTCGACCACGGCGAGCTGCTCCTCGTAGGCCGCGCGGATCTCGGCGAGGCTGCCGGCGGGCAGGTGGTCGGTGCCGACGCCGCAGGCGATCCGGCCGCCCACGGCACGGGCCTCCGCCGCGCTGCGCCGGATCAGTTCGGCCGCGCCCGCCCAGTCCAGGCCCATGCCGCGCTGGGCGGTGTCCATCGCCTCGGCGACGCCGAGCCCGTGGGACCACAGGTGGCGGCGGAAGGCGAGGGTGGCATCCCAGTCGACGGCGGCGGGTGAGTCGGGCGTGACGTCGGCGAGGGGGTCGGCGACGACGTGGGCCGCCGAGAAGACCGTACGGGAGGTGACGGGGGCGCCGGGCGGGAAGGCGAGCGGCTCGGTGCGGGGTTCGTAGGCGCGCAGGGTGCCGTCCGCGGCGGGGAGGTGGAGGGTCACAGCGAGATCTCCGGGACGTCGATGCGGCGGCCCTCGGCGGAGGACCTCAGGCCCAGTTCGGCGAGCTGGACGCCGCGGGCTCCGGCCAGCAGGTCCCAGTGGTAGGGGGCGTCGGCGTAGACGTGCTTGAGGAACAGCTCCCACTGGGCCTTGAAGCCGTTGTCGAACTCGGTGTTGTCGGGCACTTCCTGCCACTGGTCGCGGAAGACCTCGGTGGCGGGGATGTCCGGGTTCCACACCGGCTTCGGGGTGGCGCTGCGGTGCTGGACGCGGCAGTTGCGCAGGCCGGCCACGGCCGATCCTTCCGTGCCGTCGACCTGGAACTCCACCAGTTCGTCGCGGTGGACGCGCACGGCCCAGGAGGAGTTGATCTGGGCGACGGCGCCGCCCTCCAGCTCGAAGACCCCGTACGCGGCGTCGTCGGCGGTGGCGTCGTAGGGCTTGCCCTGCTCGTCCCAGCGCTGCGGGATGTGGGTGGTGGCCAGCGCCTGGACGGACGTCACCCGGCCGAACAGCTCGTGCAGCACGTACTCCCAGTGCGGGAACATGTCGACGACGATGCCGCCGCCGTCCTCGGCGCGGTAGTTCCAGGAGGGGCGCTGGGCGGGCTGCCAGTCGCCCTCGAAGACCCAGTAGCCGAACTCGCCGCGCACGGAGAGGATCCGGCCGAAGAAGCCGCCGTCGATGAGGCGCTTCAGCTTCAGCAGGCCCGGCAGGAAGATCTTGTCCTGGACGACGCCGTGCTTGACGCCCTTGTCGTGGGCGAGGCGGGCCAGCCGGAGCGCGCCGTCCAGGCCGGTGGCGGTGGGCTTCTCGGTGTAGATGTGCTTGCCGGCCGCGATCGCCTTGGCGATGGCCTCCTCGCGGGCGGAGGTGACCTGGGCGTCGAAGTAGATGTCGACGGACGGGTCCGCGAGGACGGCGTCGAGGTCGGTGGAGACGTGGTCGAGGCCGTGCCGGCCGGCGATGTCCCGCAGGGCGTGTTCGCGGCGGCCGAGCAGGATCGGTTCGGGCCACAGCACGGTGCCGTCGCCGAGGTCGAGTCCGCCCTGCTCGCGCAGGGCGAGGATGGACCGGACGAGGTGCTGGCGGTAGCCCATGCGCCCGGTCACGCCGTTCATGGCGATTCGCACCGTCTTGCGTGTCACGTGAGTCCCTTTCGCGGTCCGGTGTAGCAAGCGCTTTCTACAAGGGGAGAAGCTAGCCTCTCGACGTGGTCTGTACAAGACCGCGGCCGAGTTGTTCGAGGGAGCGAACAAGCGGGGGGCCTTGGCCGTAAGGTCGGCTCGGAACCAGGACACAGACCTGGTTGTCTACGAGGCCGTACGACACGACGCGTGACCGGAGGACGACGAGATGACCGTGACCCTGGCGGACGTGGCGGCCCGCGCCCAGGTCTCCCCCGCGACGGTGTCGCGCGTGCTGAACGGCAACTACCCGGTCGCCGCCGCCACCCGGGAACGGGTGCTGCGGGCGGTGGACGAGCTGGACTACGTCCTCAACGGCCCCGCCAGCGCGCTCGCCGCGGCCACCTCCGACCTGGTCGGCATCCTCGTCAACGACATCGCCGACCCCTTCTTCGGGATCATGGCGAGCGCGATCCAGGGCGAGATCGGCGGGCCGGGCGGGCGCGCCGGCGGGGAGCGGCTCGCTGTCGTCTGCAACACCGGCGGATCGCCCGAGCGGGAACTGACCTACCTGACGCTGCTCCAGCGGCAGCGGGCCGCGGCCGTGGTGCTGACCGGCGGGGCCGTGGAGGACCCGCAGCACGCGGCGGCGGTGGCGGCCAAGCTGCGGAAACTCGCGGACGCCGGGACCCGGGTGGTGCTGTGCGGGCGTCCGCCGGCGCCGGACACCGACGCCGTCGCGCTCACCTTCGACAACCGGGGCGGCGCCCGCGCGCTGACCGCCCATCTGCTCGGCCTCGGCCACCGCCGCCTGGGCTACATCGCCGGGCCCGTGGAACGTACGACCACCCGGCACCGCCTGGAGGGCCACCGGGCCGCGCTCGCGGCGGCGGGCGTCGAGGAGGACCCGCGCTGGACGGTGCACGGCCGCTACGACCGCCGGTCCGGTTACGAGGCCACGCTGGAGCTGCTGCGCCGGGACCCGTCCCTGACGGCGATCGTGGCCGCGAACGACTCCGTCGCCCTCGGCGCGTGCGCCGCGCTGCGCGAGTCCGGGCTGCGCATCCCCGAGGACGTCTCGGTGGCCGGCTTCGACGACCTTCCCTTCAGCATCGACGCGGTCCCCTCCCTGACGACGGTCCGCCTGCCCCTCGCGGAGGCGGGCGCCCGCGCGGGCCGCGTCGCGATGGGCCGCGAGGAGCCCCCGCCGGGCGGGATCGCCTCGGTGCGGGGGGAGTTGATGGTGCGGGGGTCCACGGGGGTGCCGCACGAGTCTTGAGGGCGGGCGCGTCACACCGGGGGCCGACGGGGGTGCCACGGGCGTACTGCGGCCGGTGCATGACCCTGTGGGGTGGCGCGGGGGGCCGCCTCGGTGCCGCGTACGTCCTGACGGCGGTGCGTGACCCGCGTGGTCTCGGCCCGGGGCCGGTGCACGACCCGCGTGGGTGGTGGCGCGGGGGGCCGCCTGGGTGCCGCGTACGTCGTGAGGGCGGTGCATGGCTCCCGTAGGTGGACGGTAGTACGGAGGACGCCTGAGCGCCGCGTACCTCCCGAGGCCGGTGCGTGAGCCCCGTAGGCTGACGGTACGAGGGGCCGTCCGGGCGCCCGGTGCATGAGCCCCGTAGGCAACGGGTACGCAGCGGTCTCATGAAGCTGGCGTTCTCCACTCTCGGTGTCCCCGGGCTGCCCCTCCCGGACGTCCTCTCACTCGCGACCGCGCACGGCTACCACGGGGTCGAGCTGCGGGCCCACCCGGAGGAACCGGTGCGTGCGGACCTGACCCCCGCCGAACGCGCCGGGGCCGCCGCCCTGTTCCGGTCCGCCGGGGTGGAGGTGGTGGGGCTGGCCGGGTACGCCCGAGTAGCCGCGGCGGGCGAGGACGGACCCGTACTGGCGGAGATCCGGGAGCTGCTGCGGCTGGCCCACGACCTGGGCGCGCCCTTCGTACGGGTCTTCCCCGGCGCCGGCGCGGACCTGCCCCGCGCGGAGGCGGACGCGATCGCCGCGCGCCGGCTCGGTGCCGCCGCCGAGGACGCCGCCGCGCTCGGCGTCCGGATTCTGCTGGAGACGCACGACTCGCACCGCACCGGCGCCGACGCGATCCGTATCCTCGGCCCGGTCGGGCACCGGCACGTGGGCGCGCTGTGGGACGTGCTGCACACCTGGCTGGGCGGCGAGCAGCCGGCCGACAGCCACGCGGCCCTCGCCCCGCACCTCGGCTACGTCCAGGTCAAGGACGTGGCCTCGGCCGGGGACACCACCCCGCTGCCGCTCGGCGCCGGGGCGCTGCCGCTCGCCGAGTGCGTGGACGTGCTCACCCGGCGGGACTGGGACGGCTGGCTGTGCTGGGAGTACGAGAAGCGCTGGTACGAGGAGGCGGCGCCGCTCGCCGGGCTGCTGGGCGACGGGCGGGAGTACCTGGCGCGGCTGCTGGGGGAAGCCGCCTGAGCGCGGATATTCGCTGGCGGGTGCCGGGGGCCGCGGCTACCCTCGCCCGGTGACACCGCCGCCCGGGCCCCGCGCCCGCCCCCGCTCATGAGCCTCGCCGGCTCCCTCCTCGACCTCCGCCCGCTGCGCACCTCGCCCGTCTTCCGGCGGCTGCTGATCGGGCGGACCGTGTCCGTGCTCGGCGGGTTCATGACCATGGTGACGGTCATGTACCAGGTGTGGGACCGGACCCACAGCACCGCCTGGACCGGCGCCGTCGGGCTCGCGCAGGCGCTGCCGCTGGTGGGGTTCGGGCTGTTCGCCGGAGCCTGGGCGGACCGGGCCGACCGGCGGCGGGTGTACCTCGCGGCCACCGTCGGGCAGGCGGTCTGCTCCCTCGCGCTCGCGGTGCAGGGCTTCACCGGGCACGTCCCGGTGGCCGGGGTGCTGCTGCTGGTCGCGGCGCAGTCGGCGTTCGGCGCGCTCGGCGCCCCGGCCGCCGGGGTGTTCCTGCCCCGCCTGCTGCCCAAGGACCAGGTGGCCGCCGGGCTCGCGCTGCAACAGGTCACCTCGCAGTCGATGATGCTGCTCGGGCCCGCGCTGGCCGGGGTGCTGCTCGGCTGGTTCGGCATCGGCGTGTGCTACCTGCTGGACGCCCTGAGCTTCGGCCTCGCCTTCTACGGCGCCTTCGGGCTGCCCCCGCTGCCGCCCGAGGGGACGCCCGCCCGGCCGGGGCTGCGCGGCGCGCTGGACGGGCTGCGGTTCCTGGCCGGGCACCGGGTGGTGCGCGGCGCGCTGATCACCGACCTGGCCGCCACCGTGCTGTCGTTCCCGGTGAGCCTGTTCCCGCTGGTCAACGCCGAGCGGTTCGGTGACGAGCCGCGCACCCTCGGGCTGTTCCTGTCGGCGCTGGCGGTGGGCGGGGTCGCGGCGACCGCGCTGTCCGGCCCGCTGACCCGGCTCGCCCGGCCGGGCTCGGTGATGCTGTGCGCGTCCGCCGGTTGGGGCGCGGCCCTGGTCCTGTTCGGGCTGTCCACCAGTCCCTGGCTGGGCCTGGCGCTGCTGGTGCTGGCCGGGGCGGCGGACGCCGTGGCGGTGGTCTCCCGGTCCACGATCGTGCAGACCCGTACCCCGGACGCGCTGCTCGGCCGGGTCACCGCGGCCGAGCAGATCGTCGGCCAGGCGGGCCCCAGCCTGGGCAACGTGCGCGGCGGCCTGGTGGCCGGCTGGACCTCCGGCGTGACCGCGCTGGTGGCCGGCGGGGCGCTGTGCGTCCTGGCGGTGGCCGCGGTCGCCACGACCACCCCCGAACTGCGCGACCGGAAGACCCCCGCTACCGAGCCGGCCGTGCCGTGAGCGGCACCGTTTCGTTCAGGCACCAGTCCAGGACGGCCGGCCAGGGGCCGTAGCCGGCGTCCAGGTCGAGGTGGGCGGCGCCCGGGAGGATGTCGGCGGGGATGCCGAGCGGCTCGGCGAAGAGCGTGGCCGCGCCCTCGGGGCAGTACGGGTCGTCGTCGCCCGCGACCAGGCGGGCCGGGCCGGGCAGGGTGAAGTCGAGCGGGGGCGGGGCGAAGGCGGTCACCTCCGGGTGCCGGGCGAGGACGGACCCGGACGGCGGGGCGACGAGCAGCACCCGGCCGGCGCGGTCCAGTTGGCGCATGCCCCGGGCGGCGGCGTGCAGCCACAGCAGGGCGGAGGCGCTGTGGGCCACCACGACCAGCTCCCCGGTGCCCTCGGACTCCTCCAGGTGCCGGGCCAGTTCACCGAGCCAGACTTCCAGGTCGGGGTCGTCGGGGTCGGGCAGGCCCGGGTAGGTGACGTGGTGGCCGAGCGCGGTGAGGCGGTCGGCGAGCCAGTGCTGCCAGTGGGCCTTCGGACGGTGGTTCTGCCAGCCGTGCAGGATCACATAGGAGCGCGGGGTTGTCATGGCGCCGATCATCACCTCCGCCAACTGCCCTGGTCCAGTGCATGCCGGCGCGTGCCAGGTTACTGTGCAGTCCCTTGACGGAAAGAAACTTCCCGGATATTGGTGACTCCTCGGAAGTTTCCTTCAGCGGTTCTCCTCTGGAAGGAGCGCACGTGCCCGACACCAGCACGGGAAGCGACACCGGTACGGGAAGCACACGAAGAGACACCGCACGGCCGTCCCGGCGCGCCGTTCTCGCCGCGACCGCGGGCCTCACCGCCGCGCTCACCGTCCCGGCGACCGCCGACGCCACCGAAGACGGCGACCGCCGGCTGCGTGCCCTGATCTCCCGCATGACGCTGGAGGAGAAGGTCGGCCAGCTGTTCGTGACGCGGGTCTACGGCCACTCCGCCACCGACCCCGACCAGGCCGACATCGACCTCAACCAGAAGGAACTCGGCGTCCGCACCGCCGCCGAGCTGATCGCGAAGTACCGGGTCGGCGGCGTCATCTACTTCGCCTGGGCGCACAACACCCGCGACCCGCGGCAGATCGCCGCCCTGTCCGACGGCATCCAGCGGGTTTCGCTGGACCAGCCGCGCGGGCTGCCCGTGCTCATCGCCACCGACCAGGAGCACGGCGCGGTGTGCCGGATCGGCAGGCCCGCCACCCTGCTGCCCGGCGCGATGGCGATCGGCGCGGGCCGCTCCCGCTCCGACGCGCGGACCCTCGGCCGGATCTCCGGCGCCGAACTGCGCGCGATGGGCGTCCACCAGGACTACGCCCCCGACGCCGACGTGAACGTCAACCCGGCCAACCCGGTCATCGGGGTGCGCTCCTTCGGCGCCGACCCGGACGCGGTCGCCGCGCTGGTCGCCGCCGAGGTGAGGGGCTATCAGTCGGCCGGGGTGGCGACGAGCGCCAAGCACTTCCCGGGGCACGGGGACACCTCCGTGGACAGCCACTACGGCTTCCCGGTCATCACGCACAGCCGGGAGCTGTGGGAGCGGCTGGACGCCGTGCCGTTCCGGGCGGCGATCCGGGCGGGCGTCGACTCGGTCATGACCGGGCACATCCAGTTCCCGGCCCTGGACGGCTCCGGCGACCCGGCCACCCTGTCCCGGCCGGTGCTGACCGGCATCCTGCGCGAGGAGCTCGGCTACGACGGGGTCGTGATCACCGACTCGCTCGGCATGCAGGGCGTGCGCACCAAGTACGGCGACGACCGGGTGCCGGTGCTGGCGCTGAAGGCGGGCGTGGACCAGCTGCTCAACCCGCCGTCGCTGGACGTGGCGTGGAACGCGGTGCTGACGGCCGTACGCAACGGCGAGCTGACCGAGGACCGGCTCGATGAATCGATCCTGCGCATTCTGCGGCTGAAGGCCCGGCGCGGGGTGCTCGACGACCCCTGGGCCCGCCCGGACCGGATCGGCCGCACGGTGGGCACGAAGGCCCATCTGGCCGCCGCCGACCGCATGGCCGAGCGCACCACCACCCTGCTGGTCAACGAGGACGGCACGCTGCCCTTCGACCACCGCCGGGAACAGCGGGTCCTGGTCGTCGGCGCCGACCCGGCCTCCCCGTCCGGCACCACCGGCCCGCCCACCGGCGTGCTGGCCGCCGCCCTCACCGAACTGGGCTTCACCGCGACCGCCCTGTCCACCGGCACCGCGCCCTCCGCCGCGACTGTCGACAAGGCCGTCACCGCCGCCGGGAACGCGGACGCGGTGGTCGTGGCCACGTACAACGTGACGGCGGGCAGCTCCCAGCGCACCCTGGTCGACCGCCTGCTGGCCACCGGCAGACCGGTGGCCGTGGTGGCGGTCCGCAACCCGTACGACATCGCGCAGCTGCCCGCCGTCCGGGCGTGCCTCGCCACGTACTGCTGGACGGACGTCGAACTGCGCGCCGCCGCACGGGTCCTGGCCGGGCGCGTGGCACCGCGCGGGCGGCTCCCGGTGCCGGTGCGACGGGCGGACGACCCGGCACGGGAGCTGTACCCGATCGGGCACGGGCTGAGGTACTAGCCGACGACCCGGGGCCGCAGCGCGGGCTCCCGCTCCACGTCCCGTACGTCCAGCCGCGCGTCATAGCGGGCCAGCGGCTTGGCCCGGTCCACGGTGGCCCGCGGCAGGCCCGCCCAGGCCAGGATGCGGGCGGTGGCGAGGCTCTTCTCGTCCGGGACCAGACCGGCCACGTTGGCGCCGTGGTTCATGCCGGGCGCGGTGAACACGTAGGAGTCACGGGCACCCGCGCCGGGCCGGAAGCGCTCCGAGCCCCAGGGGTCGTTCTGGCCGTAGACGAAGATCATGCGCGTGGCGTGGTGCCGCACCCAGGTGTCCACGTCCCGCATCGCCCACGGCTGGAACCGCATCGGGATGGAACGGGGCACGTAGTTCCGGGGCGGCTGGTAGCCGTAGCGGATCAGCTCGCGGTCGATGCCGGGGAAGTGGATGGTGGGGGCGCCCAGCTGGGTGCCGGCCTGGTAGTAGTACGGGGTGTACGGGTCCAGTCCCTGGTCGGTGTAGGCGTCGAAGCCGGAGACGGTGTCGAGCGAGGTCCACAGCGCGTCGTCGTCCGCCGTGGCGGCCGGGATCGTGTCGCAGTCCTCCAGCAGGCCGTACTGCCAGAAGCCCCAGGCGTAGTCCAGGACGACCGCCTCGTAGGCCCGGTCCAGGCCGCCGATGGTGTCGAAGGTGCGGCCCTTGTCGGCGGCGTACTCGGCGTACTTCTTCTCCATGCGCTCGCGGCGCACCAGCGCCTCGCGCTGCACGGCGGTCAGCTTCTCCCGGCACTCCTCGGTGCCGACGCGGGCGAAGAAGCGGTCGTAGGCGGAGTCCTCGTCGTCGACGACGTCGTTGGGCGCGACGTAGGCGACGACGCCGTCCATGTCGCCCGGGTAGAACCGCTCGTAGTAGGTGGCCGTCATGCCGCCCTTGGAGGCGCCGGTGGCCAGCCAGTTGGCGGGGTAGACGGCCTTCAGCGCCCGGAACACGCGGTGCTGGTCGCTCGCGGCCTGCCAGATGTCGAGCTTGGACCAGTCGGCCGGCTGGGGGCGCGAGGGGCTGAAGTAGCGGTATTCCAGGGAGACCTGGTTGCCGTCCACGATCTGGGTGGGCTCGCGGCGCGAGGGCTTGGTGGAGACGCCGTAGCCGCCGGTGTAGAAGACGGTGGGCCGGCTCACGTCCTTGTGCAGTACGGTGATCCGCTGCTGGAAGGTGCCCCGGTCGGGGTGGCGGTGGTCGACCGGCTGGGTGAAGTTCAGGACGAAGTAGCGGTAGCCGGGGTACGGCTTCTCCTCGATCAGGCTCGTGCCGGGTATCGACAGGAGCCGGTCCTTGATGTCGGTGGGCTCATCGCCGGCGGCGGTGGCCGCCCCGGCCGTCGTGCCCAGCGTGCCGATCAGCACCGTGAGCGCGAGCAGCCATCGGAGCGCCTTGCGCATGCGCACTCTCCCCTGTGAGTCGGATGTGCGCCGGAAACTATCCCAGCAAGTGCCGCCCCACCAGAGGACGTTCGTCCGGACGCCGGGCCGCCCCTGCTCAGCGGGTCAGCACAGGATCCAGCCGGAGCTGACCGAGGAGCGGCCCACCGCGCCCTTGATCCATACGCAGCGGTGCCCGGCGTGCACGGTCACCGGGCCGGCCCGGCGGGTGTAGCGGCCCGCGTCGACGACCGGCCGGTTGCCGCGCGCCTGCACGCTGACCGACATGCTGCGGACGGGGCCGGGGGTGCGCGGAACGGTGACGGCGCAGACGTAGCCGTCGCGCTTGTAGACGTGGGTGACGCCGGTCTTGAACGGCAGGGTCCGCACCTCGCGCCCGGCACAGCCCCCGGACGCGGCCTGCGCGGTCCCGGTCGCCGTCAGCGCGAGCGCGCCGGACGCGGCCAGCACGGCCGCGCCGAGGGCCAGCCGCCGGCGTATCGCACCACTGTCCACTTCGTCCTCCCCGTACCCGGTCACACTCCCCCGTCTCCGTACTGATGTACGGACGCACGCGTATGCCGGATGGTTGCACGACCGTCAGCCAAACGATTCGGCGGGGGCCTCACCGGGCCGCGCCGACCGGCTCCTCCGGCTCGGACCGGCCGATGAAGGTCCGCCACAGTTCGGCGTACCGGCCGCCGCGGGCCAGCAGTTCCTCGTGGGTGCCGTCCTCGGCGACCCGACCGTGGTCCATCACCACGACCCGGTCGGCGCGGGCCGCGGTGGTCAGCCGGTGCGCCACCACCAGCGTGGTACGACGGCCCGCCAGCCGGTCGGTGGCCTGGTTGACCTGGGCCTCGGTGGCCAGGTCCAGGGCGGCCGTGGCCTCGTCCAGCAGCAGGACGTCCGGGTCGACCAGCTCGGCGCGGGCCAGGGCGATCAGCTGGCGCTGGCCCGCCGAGAGGTTCCGGCCGCGCTCGGCCACCCGGTGCAGATAGCCGCCCGGCAGCCGGGCGATCATCTCGTGCGCGCCGACCGCGCGGGCCGCCGCCTCCACCTCGGCGTCGGTGGCGTCGGGCCGGCCGTAGGCGATGGCGTCGCGGACGGTGCCCGGGAAGAGGTACGCCTCCTGCGGCACCACGCCGAGCCGGTGCCGGTACGAGGTGAGGTCCAGGGCGCGCAGGTCCGTGCCGTCCACCGTGACCCGCCCGGCGGTCGGGTCGTAGAACCGCGCGACCAGCTTGACCAGGGTCGACTTCCCGGCGCCGGTCTCGCCGACGAAGGCGACCGTCTGCCCGGCCGGGATCGTCAGGTCGATGCCGGTGAGGGCCTCCTCCTCGTCGCCGTAGGCGAACCGGACCCCCTCGAAGGCGATGTCGCCGCGCAGCGAGAGCACCTCCAGCGGGGCCTTCGCGGTCTTCGTGGACGTCGGCTCGCGCAGCAGCTCCTGGATGCGGCCCAGCGAGACCGTGGCCTGCTGGTAGCCGTCGAAGACCTGGGAGAGCTGCTGGACGGGCGCGAAGAACAGGTCGATGTAGAGCAGGTAGGCCACCAGGGCGCCGGTGGTCAGGGTGGCCGCCTCCACCCGGCCCGCGCCCGCGATCAGCACGGCCGCCGCCGCGACCGACGACAGCAGCTGCACGAACGGGAAGTACACCGATATCAGCCACTGGCCGTGGACGCGGGCGCGCCGGTAGTCGGCGCTGCGCTCGGCGAACCGCCGGCCGCCGTCCCGCTCCCGCCGGAATGCCTGCACGATCCGCAGTCCGGCCACGGTCTCCTGGAGGTCGGCGTTGACCGCCGAGACGCGTTCACGGGCCAGTTCGTACGCCTTCACGCTGGCCCGGCGGAAGAAGAAGGTGGCCACGGCCAGCGGGGGCAGGGTGGCGAAGACGACCAGGGCGAGCTGCACGTCGAGGACCAGCAGGGCGACCATGATGCCGAAGAAGGTGACGACCGAGACGAACGCGGTGACCAGGCCCGTCTGGAGGAAGGTCGACAGGGCGTCGACGTCCGTGGTCATCCGCGTCATGATGCGGCCGGTCAGCTCGCGCTCGTAGTAGTCCAGGCCGAGCCGCTGGAGCTGCGCGAAGATCTTCAGCCGCAGGGTGTAGAGCACGCGCTCGCCGGTGCGGCCTGTCTTCCGGATCTCGGCGATCTGCGCGGCCCACTGCACCAGCACGGTCAGCAGGGCGAGCAGGGAGGCCGACCACACCGCGCCGATCGCCATCCGGGTCACGCCGGAGTCGATGCCGTGCCGGATCAGCACCGGCAGCAGCAGGCCCGCGCCCGCGTCCACGGCGACCAGCGCCAGGCTGACCAGCAGCGGCGGCCAGAAGCCGCGCAGCAGGCGGCGCAGCCCGTAGGACTCCTCGGGCAGCGTCGCGCGGCCCTCGTCGATGTCCGGGGTGTCGGTGGCCGGGGGCAGCGCCTCGACCTGGGCGAGCAGCTCCGGGGTGGCCGGGGAGCCGGCGAGCGCCCGGTCCTCCGGTTCGCGGTCGCCGGTCCACAGCCGGGGGGTGACGCCCCGCTCGGCGTCGAACTCGGCGTCCAGCTCGTCGCGGACGGAGGTGTCCTCGGCGGGCGTGGCCGGGCGGGCGTGGCCCGGGGAGACGCCGCCCAGCTCGTCCGGGTCGGTGAGCAGCCGCCGGTAGAGGGCCGAGCGCTCCTGGAGTTCGTCGTGGGTGCCGAGGTCGGCGAGCCGGCCGCCGTCCAGGACGGCGATGCGGTCGGCGAGGTTCAGGGTGGAGCGGCGGTGGGCGATGAGCAGGGTGGTGCGGCCCCGCATCACCCGGCCCAGCGCCTCGTGGATCTCGTGCTCCACGCGGGCGTCGACGGCCGAGGTGGCGTCGTCCAGGACCAGCAGGCGGGGATCGGTGAGCAGGGCGCGGGCGAGCGCGAGGCGCTGGCGCTGGCCGCCGGAGAGGGTCAGGCCGTGTTCGCCGACCTTGGTGTCGTAGCCGTCCGGCAGCTCGCTGATGAAACGGTCCGCCTGGGCGGCGCGGGCGGCGGCCTCGATCTCCTCGTCGGTGGCGTCCGGGCGGCCGTAGGCGATGTTGGCGCGGACGGTGTCGGAGAAGAGGAACGAATCTTCCGGGACGAGTCCGATCGCGGCCCGCAGCGAGTCCAGGGTCAGCTCGCGCACGTCGTGGCCGCCGATCAGGACGGCGCCCCGGTGGACGTCGTAGAAGCGCGGCAGGAGCAGCGAGAGGGTGGACTTGCCGGAGCCCGAGGAGCCGACGACGGCGAGGGTCTCGCCGGGCCGGATCTCGAAGCTGATCCCCTCCAGGACCGGCCGCTCGTCGTCGTAGCCGAAGCTCACGTCGTCGAACTCGACGGTCGCGGGCGCGTCGGCGGGCAGCTCCTTGGTGCCGTCCTTCAGGGCCGGCTCGGTGTCGATCAGCTCCAGCACGCGCTCGGTGCCGGCGCGGGCCTGCTGGCCGACCGTGAGGACCATGGCGAGCATCCGGACCGGGCCGACCAGCTGGGCCAGATAGGTGGAGAAGGCCACGAAGGTGCCGAGGGTGATGTGGCCGTGCACGGCGAGCCAGCCGCCGAGGGCCAGCATGGCGACCTGGCCGAGCGCGGGGACGGCCTGGAGGGCCGGGGTGTAGCGGCTGTTCAGGCGGATCGTGCGCAGCCGGCCCGCGAACAGCCGGCGGCCCACCTCGCGGAGCTTGTTGGTCTCCTGCTCCTCCTGCCCGAAGCCCTTCACCACGCGCACGCCGCCGACCGCGCCGTCGACCACGCCGGCCACGGCGGCGGCCTGCGCCTGGGCGTACCAGGTGGCCGGGTGCAGCCGGGTGCGGCTGCGCCGGGCGATCCAGCCGAGGGCGGGGGCGACGGCGAGGGCGATCAGGGTGAGCGGCAGCGACAGCCACGCCATGATCACCAGGGACATCAGGAAGAGCAGGACGTTCCCGATGGTCATCGGGAGCATGAAGAGCAGGCCCTGGATCAGCTGGAGGTCGCTGGTGGCGCGGCCGACGACCTGCCCGGTGGACAGCTCGTCCTGGCGGCGGCCGTCCAGCCGGGTGATCGTGCCGTACATCTCGGTCCGCAGGTCGTGCTGGACGTCCAGGGCGAGCCGGCCGCCGTAGTAGCGGCGTATGTAGGTGAGGACGTAGACGAGGACGGCGGCGCCTATGAGGGCGCCGGCCCAGGGGGCCATGGCGCGGCTGTGGTCGCCTATCACGTCGTCGATGATCACCTTGGTGATCAGGGGGACGACGGCCATCACCGCCATGCCGGCGAGGGAGGAGCCGAGGGCCAGGACGACGTCCTTCGGATACCGCCAGGCGTACCCCGCCAGCCGCCGCGCCCATCCCCGTTCCGCTGCCACGCCGGTGCCTTCCGTTCGCCCTGCTCTGCCGGAAGGCGTCAACGCGACGGGATGCGGATTTCATCCCTCCGCAACATTGCCGGGGCGACGCGGCCCGCGCTCGCGGCGGAACGCGACAGGGACGGGTCTCCCCGCTCAGGCGTCTTATGCAACTGCATAACGCCCACATGCGGGTATCGGCGTCAGGCGCGCGATCCGGGGCCGGCCGCCTTCGCGAGCCATGCGGCGGCCGGGGCGAGGTCCTCGTCCTGGGCCGCCTCGGCCAGCGCGGCCTCCAGCGTCCGGACGTAGACGACGCGGGCCTCCGCCACGCACGCCCGCCCCTTGTCGGTGATCTGCGTGTAGACGCCCCGCCGGTCATGGGGGCACAGGTACCGCTCGGTCAGGCCGAGCTTCTCCAGCCTGCCGACGAGCCGGCTCAGGGAGCTCTGGTTGAGCGGAATGGAGTCGGCCAGGAACTGCTGGCGCAGATGGCCGTCGTCGTCCGAGTACGCGAGCGCGGACAGGGCCGCGAACTCGGAGACCGACAGGCCGTGCGCCGCCTGTAGGGCTTTGGCCAAGGCGTCCTCGATCCGCGCCATCAGGATGCGCGTCGCCTGCCAGCGCTGCTCAAGGACCGTGGGCAGCTCGATGACGGGATTCACCTGACCGGCGAGCGGCACGCCAGGCTCCTTCTCCTCGGGGCGGTGCTGGCCCTCTCACAGTACATCGGCCGCATCCGCGTTTTATGCATAAGCAACCATTGCATCGGCGCATTATGCACGTACATACTACTGCCCGCCCACCCTGCTCGGCACGCAGAAGGACGGACACCCCCATGCCCATCGCTCTCCTCGCGCTCGCCTTAAGCGCGTTCGGCATCGGTACGACAGAGTTCGTGATCATGGGCCTGCTGCCTGACGTCGCCGACGACCTGGACGTCGGCATCACCTCCGCGGGCCTGCTCGTCACCGGCTACGCGCTCGGCGTCGTCGTCGGCGCCCCGGTCCTCACCGCGGCCCTCGGACGGCTGCCCCGCAAGAAGACGATCCTCATCCTCAGCGGCGTCTTCCTCGCCGGGAACCTGCTGTGCGCCGTGGCACCCTCCTACGGTGTCCTGATGGCGGCCCGGTTCATCACCGCCTGCGCCCACGGCGCCTTCTTCGGCATCGCCTCGGTCGTCGCCACCGGCCTGGTCACCAAGGACAAGCAGGCCAGCGCCATCGCCATGGTGTTCACCGGCTCCACCGTCGCCAACGTGCTCGGTGTCCCCCTCGGCACCTTCCTCGGACAGCACCTCGGCTGGCGCTCCACCTTCTGGGCCGTGACCGCCATCGCCCTCGTCGCCACCCTCGGCATCGCCGCCCTCGTGCCCGACATCCGGCAGGACGCCCCGCCGAGCTTCCGCGCCGAGATGCGGGTCCTCAAGCGGCGCCAGGTCCTGCTCGCCCTGCTCGTCACCGTCTTCGGCTACGGCGGTGTCTTCACCCTCTTCACCTACATCACGCCCCTGCTCACCGACGTGACCGGGTTCGCCGAGTCCACCGTGAGCTGGCTGCTGGTCCTCTTCGGCACCGGCCTGTTCATCGGCAACCTGGTGGCCGGCAAGGCCGCCGACCGGCGTCTGATGCCCACGGTGTACGTGGTGCTGCTGGCGCTCAGCGCCGTCCTGTTCGCCTTCGGCACCGCCAGCCACGACAAGACGGCGGCCGCCGTCTGCGTCCTGCTGCTCGGCGCCACCGCGTTCGGCACCGTGCCGCCCCTGCAGATGCGCATCCTCGCCAAGGCCGGCGACGCCCCCGCCGTCGCCAGCGCCTTCAACATCTCCGCCTTCAACGTGGCCAACGCCGGCGGCTCCTTCATCGGCGGCCGGGTCATCGACGCGGGCCACTCCCTGAGCACCCTCGGCCCCGTCGCCGCGGTCATCTCCCTGACCGGCCTGGCCATCGCCGCCTACTCCGGCCGGCTCGACACCCACGGCAGGCCGGGCGACCGGGACATCACGGCCCGCCCCGGGACCGATGCGGAGGGCACGTCCGAGGACACCGTCCCCTCCCCCGCGGAGGCCTGATGACTCCCGGCGCGCCCGGCCGCACCGCGGCCGATGACGAACTGTCCGCCTCCGCCTGGCGGGAACTCCGGGCGCTGTGCGCGCGGGTGGAAGCGGCCCTCGCCGCGGAACTGCTCCGCTTCGGGCTCTCGGTACGGGAGTACCGGGCACTCGACCACCTGCACACGCACCGCGGGGAACCGGTACGGGTGCGGGACTTCGCCGACGCGCTGTGCCTCGGCCACAGCGGAGCCACCCGGCTGATCACCCGGCTGGAGCGGCGGGAACTGATCGCCCGGCGGCCGAGTGCCACCGACCGGCGCGCGCTGGAGGTGGAACTCACCATCGCCGGCGACGAGTTGTTCGGCCGGGTGGGCCCGGCCGGCACGGCCGCACTGGCCGGAGCCTTCGCCGCCGAGGGCGCACGGCCTGCCGACGACGCCCTCGCCCGCGTACCGCGCCAGGCCGCGGTGGGACCCGTCAGACCCGTACCCGCAGGTGGTAGAAGCGTGTCGTCTGGGCCGGGTTCTGGTTGTCGTCGCTGACCAGGAGGACCTTCAGGCGGCCCTTGGTGTCGCGGCCGGTGACCGTCATGCCCTCGATGTTGTCCAGGAGGGGGTTGGGCTGGGGCTGTCTGGCCGTGGCACCGAGGGACGGGCAGGCCGCGATGTCGGCGAGCAGGGTCTTCCGCACCAGCCGGACGGAACTCTGGCCCGTGAGGTTCCCGACGCCGGCCGTGTCCGTGGCGTGGCGGGGGTCGGCGAGGTAGAGGCGGACGGTGTTGCCGACGCCCGCGGTGAAGCCGCGCTCCAGGACGAGGAGGCGGCCGTCGGGGGTGGCCTGGACCTCGGGGACGCCGAGGCCGGGGTCGGTGCGGTAGGCGTACTGGGCGGCGGGCGTGAAGCGGCCCCGGTGGCGCTGCCAGGTCTGAAAGCGGACGATCCCGGCGGAGTCGCCCGCTGTCGCGTACTCCATGGAGGCCAGCAGGGTACGGCCGCCGGGCAGCAGGGTCAGGCCCTCGAAGGTCTGGTTGGCGGTGGCCCGGCCGGCCGGGGCGACCTGGAGGGCGGCGGGCACCGGGAGCCGGTCGAGGAGGCGGCCGTCGGGGCCGTAGCGGCGGACGGACGGCTCGGTCTCGGAGGAGACCAGCCGGGTCCCGTCGCGGTCGACGACCAGGCCCTCGGAGTCGAGGTCGGCACCCTTCTCGTCGGCGAGGCGGACAACCCCCTCGGGCCGGAGGGTACGGGCGTCCAGCCGGAACAGCGACGAGCGGTCCCCCAGGGCCGCGAGGGAGCCGTCCCGGTCCACGGCGAGGGCGGAGAGGTTGCCGGTGTACGTGCCCTCGTACGTCGTCTTGTCGAGCGCGTCGGAGAAGCGGTCGAGGACGGCGTACGGGGAACAGGCGTGGTTTCCCGGCGAGTTGGCGGCGGCGGGTCCGGCGGCGGTCAGCGAGGTGACCGCCGCCAGGCCGGCGGCGAGGCCGGCGCATACGGTTCTCAGGCGCATGGCCGTCACCGTAGGGCCGGCCGGTGACGTACGGGAAGCCGCCCCGTGAAGGGTCAGCCCTGCGGCGGGACGGCGACGAACGCCTCGCGCGGCTCGCTGGTCGGGGTGAAGCGGGCGACACCGGACTTGACCGGCACCAGGTCCTTGTGGATGACCTTGGCGACGTTCTGGATGGTGGTCACGCCGTAGTTCATCGTGCTGTTGTCCTGGGTCAGCACGGTGATCATGTAGTCGTGACCGGCGCCCTTGAAGGTGCCCAGGCTGTGCACGCGCCAGCCGTGCGTGGAGCGCTGCAGCCAGCCGTTCTTGACGTGCACGGAGACGGAGGACGGGGCGCCGGCCGGGGTGCCCCAGCGCTGCGAGGAGACGACCTGCCCCATCAGCTTCAGGATGTACTCGCGGGAGTTGTCGCTCAGCACGTTGTTCTTGGCGGTGACG
The DNA here is from genome assembly GCF_016860525.1 of Streptomyces rubradiris. Lineage (NCBI taxonomy): Bacteria > Bacillati > Actinomycetota > Actinomycetes > Kitasatosporales > Streptomycetaceae > Streptomyces > Streptomyces rubradiris. The sequence continues at coordinate 5,186,618 of NZ_BNEA01000015.1, read as the reverse complement.
AGCTGGAGCAGCTTCTGCTCGTCGTTGACGTTCTCCTGGGTCAGGCCCCAGTAACCGCCCGTGCCCGGCACGGTCTTGGTCATGCCGGCGGCCTTGAGAAAGCCCTTGATCTTCGTCATGCCGAGCTGCTTCCAGAGCTTGCTGGTCGCGTTGTTGTCGGACTTGGTGATCATGGCCTTGGCGAGCGACTGCTCGGTGCTCGTCAGGTACCGGTTGTGCTTCTTGGCGTCCCACAGCAGCGTGGCGAGCACGGTGACCTTGACGGTGCTGGCCGAGTCGTAGGCGCTGGTGGCCCGCAGGGTGCAGGTGGTCTTGGTGCTGCGGTCGTAGAGGCCGACGGCGACGGTGCCCTTGCGGCCCGCGAGGGCGGCCGTGATGTCCTTCTTCAGCTTGGCGGCGAGGCCCGCCTTGGCCGACGTACAGGTCACGGCCGGGGTGGCGGCGGCGGCCGGGGTGGCGGCGGTGACGGCGGGTATGAGCAGCGCGGCACTGACGACGGCCGCGAGCGCGCCGGCCCGGCCGGTGGTCCGGTGAGTCATGGAAAAGTCCCCTTGGAGGTCCGGGCGTCCCCCTGAACGCCCTTGGGCGCACTCGTGCGCCGCCTAAGTGGACTCGCCAGAACGGTCGACGGTTGCACGTACGTTCGGCTGAATGGGGTCACTCGCCAATCTGTCCTACTAGTCCCACTTCTTCCCTCACATCGGGGAAGGGGACGTGACCGCCGGGCGTGTCAGGTCAGCCTGCCCTCACCATGACGATGCCCGGCGCACCGCCCTGCCGGACACCTCGACTCCTGTCTCTGGAGAGCCACATGAAGCAGCTCCGTTCCTGGACGCTGGCCGCCGCCCTCGCCCTGACCGCCGTACTCCTGCCCACCCAGACCGCGACCGCCAAGGCAGCCCAGCCCTCCTGCCCCGACGGCTCCGTCTGCTTCTGGAGCAGCGAGAACTTCCGCGGCTCCTCCTGGGAGTGGACGTCCCGCAGCGGCTACCGCGACATGCCGTCGTTCCTCCACGACCACGTGGGCTCGTTCGTCTCCTCCACCCGCGCGTGTTTCATCAACTGGCAACCGGTGGAGAAGCGCAACGTCTTCAACGGCGACTGGCGCTCCCGCTACCTGAGCGACTTCGGCGGCCGCATCGACGGGGTGGGACCGGGGGGCTGCTGACCCGCCCGCCCGGCGACGACTTCCGAGGCCTGAGGGAGCAGTTGGACTCCCTCAGGCCTCGAAGTCGTACTCCAGGACGTAGGCCGAGGAGTCCAGCACCATCTCGTTGACCTCGACGGCACGCCCTTCGGCGTCGAAGGCGGTGCGCGCGATCAGCACGACCGGCACACCCGCCGACAGCGCCAGCCGCTCGGCCTCCTCCACACCCGGCATCCGGGACCGGACCTCCTCCCGGAACCGCACGGGCCCGTGCCCCAGCTCCGCGAGCCGCGCGTACGTGCCACCGGGCCCGGTCTCCGGCCGGGTGATCGCCGTACCCGCGACGAGCCCGGCCGGCAGATAGGACGTGGACAGCAGCACCGGCTTGCCATCGAGCACGAAGCGCCGCCGCCGGGCACAGACGTTCGTGTCCTCGCCGAGCCCCAGCACCGCCGCGACGGCGGCGGGCGCCGATTCCTCGGTCACCTCGACGGAGTCGACGACCAGTTCCCGGTCCCCGATGTCGGTGGACCAGATGGAACGCCCCTCGGCCCACCGCGCTCGCGCGAGCCGCTCGATGCCCCGGCGGCGGATGGGCCGGAAGTCCCGGACGAACACCCCGGCACCCTTGCGGGCTTCCGCGATGCCCTCCGCCTGAAGCACGCCCAGCGCCTGCCGTGCCGTCATCCGCGCGACGCCGTGTTCCGCCATCAGGTCGTTCTCACCGGGCAACCGGTCCCCCGGTCCGTACCGGCCGGCCTCGACCGCCGCGCGAAGCTCCGCCGCGATCCGCTGGTACTTGGGCTGCCGCCCTGTCTCCCGGCCGCTCATCCAGACCTCTCCTCCGATCATCTCTAGACATCCTAGGCATCAGAGGACTCCCAGCCCCAGTCAGGCAGCGTCCACATTCGGCCATCCGGCGCCACTTCTCTAGAGACGTATTGCGCCGTACCCCCGTCGAGGTTTTACTTCTCACATCTCTAGAGATGTATCCCATCCTCGCCTGTGGCCTGATCACCTCGGAGGCCCCATGCCAGACAACGGCACCCAACAACCGTCCGGATGCACCGGTATGACGGAAGCCCAATGGCGCCTGCCCCATGGCCCGCGCAGTGCCGGACGTGCCCGTGCTTTACTCCGCGCACAACTCACCGAATGGAAGATCGACGGCGAAGTCGCCGACAACGCCGAGCTGTTGCTCGCGGAACTGATGAGCAACGCCATCCGGCACGCCCGGAGACCGGCCGGCCGGGAGATCGGCGTCCGCATCGCCCGGTACGACAGCCGACTGAGGGTAGAGGTGGCCGACGCCAACCAAGCCCGACCGGTGCCGAAGACGGTGGCGACCGACGACGAACAGGGCCGCGGTCTCGCCATCATCAGGGCCCTGTCGGTGCGTTGGGGCTGCTGTCCCCGGCGGCACGGCATCGGGAAGGCGGTCTGGGCCGAGCTGTTGCTGCCGTCCAGCACTCAGCCCAGGTGAGTAGGCGCGAACATCCGCAGGACCGCCGGGAGTACCACCACCGACGGGCCCGGGGTCTTCAGGGCCCTCGTCAGGTCCTCCTGGAGGGTTTCCGGGGTCGTGCGCACACCCGTCACGCCGAAGGACTCCGCCAGGGCCACGTAGTCCGGGCGGTGGAGTTCCGTGGCCGTGGGCTTGCCGAAGGCGTCCGTCATGTATTCGCGGAGGATGCCGTAGCCGCCGTCGTCGATGATCAGCCAGGTGACGGGGAGGTCGTACTGCTTGGCCGTGGCCAGTTCGGCGATGGAGTACAGGGCTCCGCCGTCGCCGGAGACCGCCAGGACGGGGCGGGTCGGGTCGGCCGCCGCCGCGCCGAGGGCCGCCGGGAAGCCGTAGCCGAGGCCGCCCGCGCCCTGGGCGGAGTGCATGAGGTTCGGGCCCTGCGCGTCGAACGCCGACCAGGCCCAGTACGCCAGGATCGTCATGTCCCAGAAGGACGGGGAGTCGGCGGGGAGGGCCCGGCGGACAGCCGACAGCACGTTCTGCTCCAGGGTCAGGTGCTGCCCGCCGATGCGGGACGCCACCTTTGCCAGCAGGTCGCGTACCCGCTCCCGCGCCGTCTCGTCCGGGCGGTCCTCCACCGTCTCCAGCAGGGCCTGGAGGGCCAGGCGGGCGTCCGCGTGGATGCCCAGGGCCGGGTGGTTGGACTCCAGTTTGCCGAGGTCGGCCTCGATCTGGATCACCCGGCCGCGGGGCCTGAACGTGTGGTAGTTGGAGGAGAGTTCGCCGAGGCCCGAGCCGATCACCAGCAGGACGTCCGCGTCCTCCAGGAAGTCCGTGGTGTGGCGGTCCTCCAGCCAGGACTGGAGGGAGAGCGGGTGGTGCCAGGGGAACGCGCCCTTGCCGCCGAACGTCGTCACCACCGGCGCGTTCAGCTTCTCCGCCAGCAGCCGCAGCTTCCCCGAGGCGTCCGACCGTACGACCCCGCCGCCCGCGATGATCGCCGGGCGGTCGGCGTGGGACAGCAAGTGGGCGGCCAGCGCGGTCAGTTCGGGGCGCGGGGGCAGGTCGTCCGGGGTGGCGTCCGGCGCCGTCACCACCGGCAGCGCGGCCGGAGCCAGCAGGACGTCCTGCGGGATCTCCACCCACACCGGGCCGTGCGGGGCCGTCAGCGCCGACTTCCAGGCCGCCGCGATCGCCGACGGGATCTGCGACTGGCTGCGGACCGTGTGAACCGACTTCACCACGCCCCGGAACGAGGCCGACTGGTCGGGGAGTTCGTGGAGGTAGCCCTTGCGACCCCCGCCCAGCCCCGCGACCGGGATCTGGCTGCTGATCGCCAGCACCGGCGCGCTCGCCGCCGCGGCCTCCTGGAGCGCGGCCAGCGACGTCAGCGCCCCCGGACCCGTCGACAGGAACAGCGGGGCCGCCTCGCCCGTGACCCTGCCGTACGCGTCGGCCGCGAAGCCCGCGTTGTTCTCCACCCGCAGGCCGACATAGCGCAGCGAGGAGCGGCGCAGGGCGTCGAACATGCCGAGGGCGTGCTGGCCGGGCAGACCGAACACGGTCGTCGCGCCGAGCCCGGCCAGCGTCTCCACGACCAGGTCTCCGCCGGTGCGCCCCGGGGGCGGGTTCAGGGCGGCGGTGATCTGCGCCGGCGACGGGCGGAGTACCAGGTCGTGGTCGTGGGTCACTTCGCTTCAGCGTCCTTCCGGGCCGCGGCGATCTGGCGGCTCATGATGGTGGTCAGTTCGTAGGCGGTGTGCGAGGCCGCGACCGAGGTGATCTCGGCGTGGTCGTACGCCGGGGCCACCTCGACCACGTCCGCCGAGACCAGGTTGCACGACGCCAGGCCGCGCAGGATCTCCAGCAGCTCGCGGGAGGTCATGCCGCCCGCCTCGGGGGTGCCGGTGCCGGGCGCGTGCGCCGGGTCCAGGCAGTCGATGTCGATGGAGATGTACAGCGGGCGGTCGCCGATGCGCTGGCGCAGCTGGTCGGCGATCTCGTCGGCGCCCCGGCGGTAGACGTCCGCCGAGGTGACGATGCCGAAGCCCATCTTCTCGTCGTCGGTGAGGTCCTGCTTGCCGTACAGCGGGCCGCGGGTGCCGACGTGGGAGAGGGCCGAGGTGTCGAGGATGCCCTCCTCCACCGCGCGCCGGAACGGGGTGCCGTGGGTGTACTCGGCGCCGAAGTAGGTGTCCCAGGTGTCCAGGTGGGCGTCGAAGTGCAGCAGGGCCACCGGGCCGTGCTTCTTCGCCACCGAGCGCAGCAGCGGCAGCGCGATGGTGTGGTCACCGCCGAGGGTCATCAGGCGGGCGCCGGTGCCGAGCAGGTCGTCGGCGGCGGCCTCGACGGTCTCCACGGCCTCGTTGATGTTGAACGGGTTCACCGCGATGTCACCGCCGTCGGCGACCTGCGCCAGGGCGAACGGGGAGGCGTCCTGCGCCGGGTTGTACGGGCGCAGCAGCCGGGACGCCTCGCGGATGGCGTTGCCGCCGAAGCGGGCGCCGGGCCGGTACGAGACGCCGGAGTCGAACGGCACGCCCACCACGGCGACATCGGCGGTGCCGACCTCGTCCAGGCGGGGCAGCCGGGCGAAGGTCGCGGGGCCGGCGTACCGCGGGATGCGGGAGGAGTCGACGGGGCCGCGGGGCGTCTCGTTGCTGCTCATCGTGAAATGCCTTCTTCCTTGCGCTTCGTCGCGCATGTACTGCTTTCCTGTTGACTCTACTGGTGAGCCGGGACCGTTTCGGACGGGAGTTCGGAAGACCGCCCGGCGAGGCGTTCGCGCCAGGCGGCGAGGACGGCCTCGTCGGTGGGCCGGGTGGCCAGGGAGACGGCGACATAGGCCACGAGGGAGGCCAGCAGGCCGTAGTAGACGGGTTCGTTGGCGAGGATGCCGTAGCCGGCCATCAGGCCGATGACGGCCAGGCCGCCGACGGCGACGGCGGCCAGCGCGCCCTGCGCCGTGCCGCGCTTCCACAGCAGGCCGCCGAGGATGGGCACCAGCAGGCCGCCGACGAGCAGGTTGTAGGCCACGGTCAGCGCCTCGACCACGTCGTTCAGCGCGATCGAGGTGCCGATCACGGCGAGGCCCATGACGAGGATGAAGGCGCGGTTGCCGGCGACCTCGTCGCGCTCCTCGTGCTCCGCGGAGCGCTTGGCGAGGCCGCGCAGCCGGGACCAGATGTCGTTGTTGGCGACCGTGGCACAGGCGATCAGGGCGCCGGAGGAGGTCGACATCACGGCGGCCAGGGCGGCGGCCAGCACCAGGCCGCGCACGCCGACGGGGAGTTCGTCCTTGACGATGGTGGCGAAGGCGTCGTCGGGGCTGCCCAGGTTCGGGTAGAGCACCTTGGCGGCGGTGCCGATCACCGCGCCGGCGACGGCGTAGGCCAGACAGTAGGTTCCGGCCACCGTGCCGCCCCAGCGGGCGGTGCGGTCGCTGCGGGCGGTGAACACGCGCTGCCAGATGTCCTGGCCGATCAGCATGCCGAACGTGTAGATCAGCACGTAGGTGAAGATGGTCTCGCCGCCGATGCCCAGCGGGTCGAAGTAGGAGGTCGGCAGCTCGGCCTTCATCTCGGCGAAGCCGCCCGCCTTGACCACCGCGACGGGCAGCAGCAGGAGCAGGACGCCGATCGTCTTGACGACGAACTGCACCATGTCGGTCAGGGTGATGGACCACATCCCGCCGAGGGTGGAGTACGCCACGACGATCGCGCCGCCGAGGACGATCGCGACCGTGCGGTTCACGTCGAACAGCACGTCGAAGATGGTGGCGTAGGCGATGGTGGAGGTCACCGCGAGCATGAGGGTGTACGCCCACATGACCACGCCGGAGATCACGCCCGCCCGGCCGCCGTAGCGCAGGTCCAGCATCTCGGAGACGGTGTAGACCTTCAGGCGGGCGATGCGCGCGGAGAAGAACACGGACAGGGCGAGGATCCCCAGGCCGATGGTGAAGACCATCCAGGCGCCGGACAGGCCGTACTGGTAGCCCAGCCCCACGCCGCCGATGGTGGACGCGCCGCCGAGCACGATCGCCGCCATGGTGCCGGAGTACATGACCGGGCCCAGGCGGCGGCCCGCCACCAGGAACTCGCTCTTGGACTTGGCGCGGCGCATGCCCCACCAGCCCATCGCCAGCATGCCGACGAGATAGACGACGATCACTGTGTAGTCGACGGCCATGGGGCGGCCCTCCTTCGCGCACTGTCCGGTGGCGTGTCGTGCAGATCCTGCGGTTCTGTCGGCAGCGGCTCGCGGGGACATCCGCCCGTACCCGCGGCTGCCGTGCTCACTTGACAGTAGGTGGCCGGAAAGCGACTGCGAAGTGTACGTTTCATACAGAGGAACGGGGCGGGATGGAAGGTACGCACACCATGCCGGAGACCATCGGCCCAGCCCCGGCCGTGCCGCCGACCCCGCCGGTGCCGCTCCAGGCGCTGCTGGCCCGGGAGGACCTCGCCCTGCGGCAGATCGCCGGGCCCGCGGACCCCGGGACCGTGGTCCACGGCGCGCACACCTCGGAGATGACCGACCCCTCCCCCTACCTGCTGGGCGGCGAGCTGCTGCTCACGGCCGGGGTGCACATCCCGGAGGGGGCGGAACCGGGGGGCTACTTCGCCGGCTACGTCTCCCGGATCGTGGCCGGGGGCGCCGCGGCACTCGGCTTCGGGGTGGCCCCCGTGCACGACACGGTCCCGCCCGCCCTGGTCGCCGCCTGCGAGCAGCGGGGCCTGCCGCTGCTGGAGGTGCCGCCGCACACCGCGTTCTCGGCCGTGGCCCGCGCGGTCTGGCAGCTGATGGCCCAGGCCCGGCTGGCCGAGCTGCGCCGCGTCACCGAGGCCCAGCAGAGCCTCGCGGCGGCCGCCGCCCGCCCCGACCCCGTCCCCTCGGTCCTGCGCCAGCTCTCCCAGCGCCTGTCCGGCCGCGCGGTCCTCTACGGCCCGGACGGCACGGAGATCGCGGGGGCGGGGCACGTGCCGGCGGAGGGGGGCGCGGGGGCGGCCCTGGCCGGGCTCGCCGACGTGGTCAGGCCGGCCCCCCACCCGGCGAAAACCCCCTCCCGTCCCGCCTCCGCCACCGACACCCACGGCGGTGTGCACCTCGCCGTCTACGCGCTCGGGGCCGGGGAGGGGTTCGTGCTCGGGGTGGCCAGCCGGCGGCGGGAGGCCGGGGACCACACCATCGCGTCGGTCGCCGCCGTGCTGCTGGCGCTGCTGACCGGGGAGCACCACAGCGGGGCCGGCGCGGCCCGCTCCTCCGCGCTGGTGCGGCTGCTGCTCGGCGCCCCGCCCGAGGAGGTGGCCCCGCTGCTCGGCACCGGCCGCCGGCTCGTCGTGCACGCCCGGCCGGAGGCCCAGGCCCCGGACCCGGTCGCCGCCTCCGCGCTCGGCGCCGCCCTGGGCTCGCCGCTGGTCGACCTCGCCGGCGAGGTCGTACGGGTGCTGGTGCCCGCCGACCGGGTACCGCAGCCGCAGCCCGGCTGGACCCTCGGGGTGAGCGCCCCGGCCGAGCCCCGCGAGTGGCCGGCCGCCGACACCCAGGCCGCCCGCGCCCTGGCCCGCGCCCGCGCCACCCGCGCCCCGCTGCTGCGGCACGCCGCCCGGCCGGCGCTCGCGGACCTGGTGCCGGCGGCGGACGCCGAGACGCACGCCCGCACCCTGCTCGCCCCCCTCGCCGGGCAGCCCGCGCTCGCCGAGACCCTGCGTGCCTGGCTGTCGCTGCACGGCAGTTGGGACCGTACGGCGGTGGCGCTGGGCGTGCACCGCAACACCGTGCGGCAGCGCGTCGCCCGCTGCGCCGCCCTGCTGGACACCGACCTGGACGACCCGGACGTGCGCATGGAGCTGTGGTTCGCGCTGCGCCGGGGCTGACCGCACCGGGGCGTGACCCCCGTCCCAGCGGGCGATATCCCCGGTACCGGCGCCGCGCGCTGCCCCACAATGGGAGCCATGCCGATATCCGGGACACCCAGCCGCGCCCAGCTCGTCGACCATCTGGTGCGCACCCGCATCGCGGGGGACGTCGCCACGCCCCGCGAGAACAACCTCTCCCACTACCGTCAGCTCGCCAACGGTGTCCGTAACTTCTGGCTCGGCCTGGAACTGGGCGACCGCTGGACGGACGAGCAGGACGTGCTCGCGGTGATGGCCGAGCGGGTGGGTGTCAACGACGACCCGGAGTACCGGTTCGGGCAGGACACCATCGACCCCGAGCTGACCGTGGACGCGCTGGACCGGATGGCGGCGCGGCTGCGCAAGGCGGCCGAGGGACGCCAGCGGGTGCTGTTCGCCACCGGGCACCCGGGCGGGCTGCTGGACGTGCACCGGGCCACGGCCGCCGCGCTGCGCGCCGCCGGCTGCGAGATCGTGGTCATCCCGGACGGGCTGAGCACGGAGGAGGGGTACGTCATGCAGTTCGCGGACGTGGCGGTGCTGGAACACGGGGCGACGCTGTGGCACACCCACTCCGGGGAGCCGATGCGGGCCGTCCTGACCGGACTGGAGCGCGCCGGGCGTCCGCTGCCCGACCTGGTCGTGGCCGACCACGGCTGGGCGGGATACGCCGGGCAGCACGGCGTGGACTCCGTCGGGTACGCCGACTGCAACGACCCGGCGCTCTTCCTCGCCGAGGCGGAGGGCACCGTGCAGGTGGTGGTCCCGCTGGACGACCATGTGGTCAGCCCCCGTCACTACGACCCGATGACGGCGTATCTGCTGGCCGCGGCGGGGCTGGCCTGACGGCTCGTCACTCCGGGTGCGGACACGACGTGCGGCCCCGCCGAGGGGGCCGCACACCGTGTTCGGTTGTCAGGTCGGATCAGTGGCCACCACCGCCACCGCCGCCGCCGTGACCGCCGCCACCGCCGTGGCCACCGCCACCGCCGCCGTGACCGCCGCCACCGTCGCCGTGGCCGCCACCGCCACCGTGGTCACCACCGCCGTAGCCGCCGTGGTCGCCACCGCCGTAGCCGTCGTGGTCACCACCGTAGCCACCGTGGTCACCGCGGCCGTAGCCGTCATCGTCGTCCCACCAGCCGCCGCCGTGGTCGTCGTCGTAACGGCTGTAGGAACTGTCGCTGCCGTAGTCCGAGGCGGAGGCCGTCGCGGCCGTGCCGAACGCGGCTCCGCCGGCCAGCAGCAGACCGGAGGCGGACAACGCGACAAGACGCCTCGTGCGCTGTGATCGCATGGGAATACCTTCCATCTCCATCGTCTCTCGCGACTCCCTGACGGAAGCGCGAGGTGGATGGCCGTCGCCGCGGCTGATGAGAAAGATGCGGCGCGGTCTTCAGGTGTCACCGCAGCGGAGAATGAACGAACACGTCGTTCGCTGCGGCCCTTCACCCAGAGAGCCTAATCGGACATACGCCACAAGTCACCCCGAAAAGCGCATCTGTCACAGCTGTCTCGGAACGCGGACCACGCCCTCCTGGATCACGGTGATGGCGAGCCGTCCGTCCTGCGTGTATATGCGGGCCTGACCGAGGCCGCGGCCACCGGACGCGGACGGCGACTCCTGGTCGTACAGCAGCCATTCGTCCACCCGGAAGGGCCGGTGGAACCACATCGCGTGGTCCAGGGACGCCCCGACGACGTCCCCGACGGCCCAGCCGCCGCGCCCGTGGGCGAGCAGCACGGGGTCCAGCAGGGTCATGTCGGAGACGTAGGCGGCGAGGACGGCGTGCCCCAACGGGTCGTCGCCGTCGAGCTTGCCGTTGACGCGGAACCACACCTGGGAGTGCGGCTCGCGCGGCTCGCCGTAGCGCCCGTACGGCGGCTCGTCCACGTATCTGAGGTCGACCGCCTCGCGGGCCTTGAGGAACCGCTCGACGACCTCGGGCGCGAGGTGGCCGTAGCCGCCCAGCCGCTCCGGGGAGGTGGGCAGGGTGGCCGGGTCGGGCGCGGCGGGCATCGGCGCCTGGTGCTCCAGGCCGTCCTCGTACGTCTGGAAGGACGCCGAGAGGTGGAAGACCGGCCTGCCGTGCTGGACGGCGACCACCCGGCGGGTGGTGAAGGACCGGCCGTCGCGGATGCGGTCCACGGTGTAGACGATCGGCGCGCCCGGGTCGCCGGGGCGCAGGAAGTACGCGTGCAGGGAGTGGACGGGCCGGTCGGCGGGGACCGTGCGCCCGGCCGCGACCAGCGCCTGCGCCGCGACCTGCCCGCCGAAGACGCGCGGGACGACGGCGGAGCGGGACCGGCCGCGGAAGATGTCCTCCTCGATCCGCTCCAGGTCGAGCAGATCGAGGAGGTCCTGGAGTGCCTGGCTCATGGCGTGCAGGTATACCGCCCGGGATCTCGGCGTCCTTAGAGACCCATGTCCTTGGCGATGATCGTCTTCATGATCTCGCTGGTGCCGCCGTAGATGCGGTTGACGCGGTTGTCCGCGTACAGGCGGGCGATCGGGTACTCGTTCATGTAGCCGTAGCCACCGTGCAGCTGGAGGCAGCGGTCGATGACGCGGTGCGCGACCTCGGTGCAGAACAGCTTGGCGGAGGCGGCCTCGGCGGGGGTCAGCTCGCCGGCGTCCAGCGCCTCCAGCGCGCGGTCGGCGACGGCCTCGGCGGCGTCCACCTCGGCCTGGCAGGCGGCCAGCTCGAACTTGGTGTTCTGGAAGTGCGCGACCGGCTTGCCGAAGACGGTGCGCTCCTGCACGTACTGCTTGGCGAACCGGACGGCGGCCTTGGCCTGGGCGTAGGCGCCGAAGGCGATGCCCCAGCGCTCGGAGGCCAGGTTGTGGCCGAGGTAGTAGAAGCCCTTGTTCTCCTCGCCGAGCAGGTCCTCGGCGGGCACCTTGACGTCCACGAAGGCCAGCTCGGCGGTGTCGGAGGTGCGCAGGCCCAGCTTGTCCAGCTTGCGGCCGATGGAGTAGCCCTCGGACTTGGTGTCCACGGCGAACAGGGAGATGCCGTGGCGGCGGTCCTCGGCGGTGGGCGCGGAGGTGCGGGCGCAGACGATCACCTTGTCGGCGTGGACGCCGCCGGTGATGAAGGTCTTGGCGCCGTTGAGGACGTAGTGCGTGCCGTCCTCGCTCAGCTTGGCGGTGGTCTTCATGCCCGCGAGGTCGGAGCCGGTGCCCGGCTCCGTCATCGCGATGGCCCACATCTCCTCGCCGGTGACGAACTTCGGCAGGTAGCGCTTCTTCTGCTCCTCGGTGGCGAGCATCTTGATGTAGGGCAGGGCGAGCAGCACGTGCACGCCGGAGCCGCCGAACTGCACGCCCGCGCGCGCGGTCTCCTCGTAGAGGACGGCCTCGAACTTGTGGGTGTCCAGGCCGGCGCCGCCGAACTCCTCGGGCACGCTGATGCCGAAGATGCCGAGCTCGCCGAGCTTGTAGTAGAAGTCGCGCGGCGCCTGGCCGGCGGCGAACCACTCGTCGTAGACCGGGACGACCTCGGCCTCGATGAAGGCGCGGACGGTCTCCCGGAACGCCTCGTGATCCTCGTTGAACACCGTACGGCGCACGCCGCCACCTCCACGTACCTCGGCATGACATCGGGTCTGTCTAAGCGCTTGCTCATTCACCGTACCGGCGAGTACGGAAGCCCGTCCAGGGGGGTTTCGCCGTAATACTCGTCACGCGTTCGACGACGGCGCCCGAGGGCACGGCCCGTCGACGCACGCGCGCCACCCGGCCGCACACCGACGGCACGCGGGGCACGGAGGCCCACACGGGCCATGACGGTCGGGCGGTGGCTTCCCGGGCCGGGTCGCCGGGGGCAACGGACAGGGACGGCCAGGCGGCGGGCAGGCGGCGGGCAGGCGGCGGCCGTGGACGCGGGACACGGCGGACGGGCGACAGCCCCTGGACGCGGGGCACGGCAGACGGACGGCACCCCTGGACGACAGGCACGGCAGACGGACGGCGGCCCTCCAGGCACGGGCAGGCGACACGCGACAGGCAGCAGACGGCAGACGGCAGACGGCACGCGACAGGCAGCAGACGGCACGCGGCGGCAACTCGGGCCGATCCGGTCGGGTTGCGCAAGGCTCCCCGTCGGTGACCCGCACGGGAGACAGCCGTACGGCTACGCCCCTCCCGCCGCCTCGAACGCCCCCCGCGCCATCCGGTGCAGCAGGTCCGCCGTCGTCCCCCGGCCGGGGAGCGTGCCGGCGCGGCCGAGGTGGGGGGTGGAGTTGAGCAGGCCGAAGACGGAATGGACGGCCGAGCGGGCGGCCGGTTCGGTCAGGGCCGGGTAGGCCTCGCGGACCACCTGCACCCACAGCTCCACGTACTGCCGCTGAAGCTGGCGCACCAGCTTGCGGTCGCTGTCGCGCAGCCGGTCCAGCTCGCGGTCGTGCAGGGTGATCAGCGGGCGATCGTCCAGGGCGAAGTCGATGTGTCCCTCGATGAGGGAGTCCAGCACGCGGGTCGCTGGGGTCCCGTCGGCCTCCGCGAGCCGGCGCCGGGCACCGGTGAGCAGCTGTCCGCTGATGCCGACCAGCAGCTCGGCGAGCATCGCGTCCTTGCCCGGGAAGTGCCGGTACAGGCCGGGGCCGCTGATGCCGACCGCGGCGCCTATCTCGTCGACACCGACGCCGTGGAAGCCGCGTTCGGCGAAGAGCCGGGCGGCCTCCTTGAGGATCTGCTCGCGGCGGGTGGGGGCGTCGGTTCTGCTGGCCATGCCGACAATTCTAGACAGCCACGTTAGCGGTCGTTAACCTGGAGGGAATGGTTAACGCTCATTAACAGGTTCGGACACCGGTGAGGGGACCGCAGATGCAGGAGGCACCGGAGCTTCACAGCGCGGCCGATCCCGCGTCGGAGGGCTGGCGGGCCAACGAGAGGGCCCATCTCCAGCTCGTGGAGGAGCTGCGCGGCAAGCTGGCCGCCGCGGCCCTCGGCGGCGGCGACAAGGCGCGGGCGCGGCACACCGCGCGCGGCAAGCTGCTGCCGAGGGACAGGGTGGACACACTGCTCGACCCGGGCTCGCCCTTCCTGGAGCTGGCGCCGCTCGCGGCCGACGGGATGTACGACGGGCAGGCCCCGGCCGCCGGGGTGATCGCCGGCATCGGTCGGGTCAGCGGCCGCGAGTGCGTGATCGTGGCGAACGACGCCACGGTCAAGGGCGGCACGTACTACCCGATGACGGTGAAGAAACACCTGCGCGCCCAGGAGGTGGCCCTGGACAACCGGCTGCCGTGCGTCTATCTGGTCGACTCCGGCGGGGCCTTCCTGCCGATGCAGGACGAGGTCTTCCCCGACCGGGACCACTTCGGCCGGATCTTCTACAACCAGGCCCGCATGTCCGGCGCGGGCATCCCGCAGATCGCGGCCGTCATGGGCTCCTGCACGGCGGGCGGGGCGTACGTCCCGGCGATGAGCGACGAGGCCGTGATCGTGCGGAACCAGGGCACGATCTTCCTGGGCGGGCCGCCCCTGGTGAAGGCGGCCACCGGCGAGGTCGTCACCGCCGAGGAGCTGGGCGGCGGCGAGGTGCACTCCCGGGTCTCCGGGGTCACCGACCACCTCGCCGAGGACGACGCGCACGCGCTCAGGATCGTCCGGGACATCGTGGCCACGCTCCCCGCCCGGCGGTCCCTGCCCTGGGAGGTCCGGCCGTCCGTCGAGCCCAAGGTGGACCCCTACGGGCTCTACGGCGCCGTCCCGGTCGACTCCCGTATCCCCTACGACGTCCGCGAGATCATCGCGCGCGTGGTCGACGGCTCCCGGTTCGCCGAGTTCAAGGCGGAGTTCGGGCAGACCCTGGTCACCGGGTTCGCGCGGATCCACGGCCACCCGGTGGGCATCGTCGCCAACAACGGCATCCTGTTCTCCGAGTCCGCCCAGAAGGGCGCCCACTTCATCGAGCTGTGCGACCAGCGCGGCATCCCGCTGGTGTTCCTCCAGAACATCTCCGGCTTCATGGTCGGCAGGGACTACGAGGCGGGGGGCATCGCCAAGCACGGCGCCAAGATGGTCACGGCGGTGGCCTGCACGCGCGTGCCCAAGCTGACGGTCGTGGTCGGCGGCTCCTACGGCGCGGGCAACTACTCGATGTGCGGCCGGGCCTACTCCCCCCGCTTCCTGTGGATGTGGCCGAACGCCAAGATCTCCGTGATGGGCGGCGAGCAGGCCGCGTCCGTGCTGGCCACCGTCAAGCGGGACCAGTTGGAGGGGCGCGGCGAGGAGTGGCCCGCCGAGGAGGAAGAGGCGTTCAAGGCGCCGATCCGCGCCCAGTACGAGCGCCAGGGCAACGCCTACTACGCCACCGCCCGGCTCTGGGACGACGGCGTGATCGACCCGCTTGACACCCGTCAGGTCCTCGGTCTGGCCCTGACGGCCTGCGCCAACGCGCCTCTGGGAGACCCCCAGTTCGGCGTCTTCCGGATGTGAGGAGGGGAACCGTGTTCGACACAGTGCTGGTGGCCAACCGGGGCGAGATCGCCGTACGCGTGATCCGTACGCTGCGCGCCCTGGGCGTGCGCTCGGTGGCGGTCTTCTCCGACGCCGACGCCGACGCGCGGCACGTACGGGAGGCCGACACGGCGGTGCGGATCGGTCCGGCGCCGGCCGCCGAGAGCTATCTGTCCGTGGAGCGGCTGCTGGAGGCCGCCGCCCGCACCGGCGCCCAGGCCGTCCATCCCGGGTACGGCTTCCTCGCCGAGAACGCGGCCTTCGCGCGGGCCTGCGAGGAGGCGGGGCTGGTCTTCATCGGCCCGCCGGCGGACGCGATCGCGCTGATGGGCGACAAGATCCGGGCCAAGGAGACGGTCGAGGCGGCCGGGGTGCCGGTGGTGCCGGGCGGCCGCGACCCGGAGCTGGCCGGGGCGGCCCGCGCCCTGGGCGCGCCCGTGCTGCTGAAGCCGTCGGCCGGCGGCGGCGGCAAGGGCATGCGCCTGGTGCGGGACCTGACCGTGCTGGAGGAGGAGATCGCCGCCGCCCGCCGGGAGGCCCGCGCCTCCTTCGGCGACGACACGCTGCTGGTGGAGCGGTGGATCGACCGGCCCCGGCACATCGAGATCCAGGTGCTGGCCGACGGCCACGGCAACGTGCTGCACCTCGGTGAGCGCGAGTGCTCCCTCCAGCGGCGCCACCAGAAGGTCGTCGAGGAGGCGCCGAGCGTGCTCCTCGACGACAAGACCCGGGCCGCGATGGGCGAGGCGGCCGTGCAGGCGGCCCGCTCGTGCGGGTACCGGGGCGCGGGCACGGTGGAGTTCATCGTCCCGGGCGGCGACCCGTCGCAGTACTACTTCATGGAGATGAACACCCGCCTCCAGGTGGAGCACCCGGTCACCGAACTGGTGACCGGACTGGACCTGGTGGAGTGGCAGCTGCGGGTCGCGGCCGGCGAACGGCTGCCCTTCGCCCAGTCGGAGATCACGCTCACCGGACACGCGGTGGAGGCCCGGATCTGCGCCGAGGACCCCGCGCGCGGCTTCCTGCCCTCCGGCGGCACGGTCCTGCTGCTGGACGAGCCCGAGGGCGACGGGGTGCGCACCGACTCCGGGCTGAGCGAGGGCACCGAGGTGGGCAGCCTGTACGACCCGATGCTGTCCAAGGTGATCGCCTACGGCCCCGACCGCGCGACCGCGCTGCGCAGGCTCCGGGCGGCC
This sequence comes from Streptomyces rubradiris, assembly GCF_016860525.1. Classification (NCBI taxonomy): domain Bacteria; kingdom Bacillati; phylum Actinomycetota; class Actinomycetes; order Kitasatosporales; family Streptomycetaceae; genus Streptomyces; species Streptomyces rubradiris. The sequence continues at coordinate 5,170,441 of NZ_BNEA01000015.1, read as the reverse complement.
CTGGCGGAGACGGTCACGCTGGGCGTGCAGACCAACGCCGGGTTCCTGCGCCGGCTGCTGGCCCACCCGGCGGTGGTCGCGGGCGACCTGGACACCGGGCTGGTGGAGCGGGTGGTGGAGGACCTGGCCCCCGCCGAGGTGCCCGAGGAGGTGTACGAGGCGGCGGCGGCCGTACGGCTTCAGGCGCTGCAGCCGAGCGCGGAGGGCTGGACCGACCCGTTCTCGGTGCCGAACGGCTGGCGGCTGGGCGGCACCCCGAAGCCGCCCGTCTTCCACCTGCGGGTGCGCGAACCGGTCGTCCACACCCCCCGGGGCGTTCACACCGTCACCGGTGACCGGGTGACCGTCACCCTGGACGGCGTCCGGCACACCTTCCGCCACGCCGGCGACTGGCTCGGCCGGGACGGCGACGCCTGGCAGGTGCGCGACCACGACCCGGTCGCCGCGTCCCTGAACCGCGCGGCCCACGCGGGCGCCGACTCCCTCACCGCGCCCATGCCGGGCACGGTCACGGTGGTCAAGGTGGCCGTCGGCGACGAGGTGACGGCCGGACAGAGCCTGCTGGTGGTGGAGGCGATGAAGATGGAACACGTCATCTCCGCTCCGCACGCCGGCACGGTCGCCGGACTGGACGTGTCACCGGGCAGCACGGTCGCCATGGACCAGGTGCTGGCCGTCATCGCACCGCACGAGGAGGCGGCCGGATGAGCGTCACAGGACTGCCTATGACCGTCCCCGCCGAGGGCCTGCCCGCGCGGGTGCGGATCCACGAGGTGGGCGCGCGCGACGGGCTGCAGAACGAGAAGACGGCCGTACCGACGGCGGTGAAGGCCGAGTTCATCCGCCGGCTGGCCGGCGCGGGCCTGACCACGATCGAGGCGACGAGCTTCGTACACCCCAAGTGGGTGCCCCAACTCGCCGACGCGGAAGAACTGTTCCCCCAGGTCAAGGACCTGGACGCGGCGCTTCCGGTGCTGGTGCCCAACCAGCGCGGCCTGGACCGGGCCCTCGCCCTCGGCGCCGGGTACGTCGCCGTGTTCGCCAGCGCCACCGAGTCCTTCGCCAAAGCCAACCTCAACCGCACGCTGGAGGAGTCCCTCGCGGTGTTCGAGCCGGTGGTGCGGCACGCGAAGGACGCGGGCGTACGGGTGCGCGGCTATGTCTCCATGTGCTTCGGCGACCCGTGGGAGGGCCCGGTGCCGCTCGCCCAGGTGGCGCGGGTGTGCGGGGCGCTGCGGGACATGGGCTGCGACGAGCTGAGCCTCGGCGACACCATCGGGGTGGCCACGCCGGGCCAGGTCCGGGCGCTGCTCGGCCTGCTGAACGAGCGGGGGGTGCCGACCGACGCGATCGGCGTGCACTTCCACGACACCTACGGCCAGGCGCTCGCCAACACCCTGGCCGCCCTCCAGCACGGCGTCACCACCGTGGACGCCTCCGCCGGGGGGCTCGGCGGCTGCCCGTACGCCAAGTCCGCCACCGGCAATCTCGCCACCGAGGACCTCGTCTGGATGCTGCACGGGCTCGGCATCGAGACGGGGGTCGACCTCGGCCGTCTGACCGCCACCAGCGTGTGGATGGCCGAACAGCTGGGCCGGCCCAGCCCGTCCCGTACCGTCCGCGCTCTCTCCCACGAGGACCAGTGATCAGCATGGACCATCGCCTCAGCCCCGAACTGGAGGAACTCCGCCGTACGGTGGAGAAGTTCGCGCACGATGTCGTGGCGCCGAAGATCGGCGACTTCTACGAGCGGCACGAGTTCCCGTACGAGATCGTCCGCGAGATGGGCCGCATGGGCCTGTTCGGGCTGCCGTTCCCGGAGGAGTACGGCGGGATGGGCGGCGACTACCTGGCGCTCGGCCTCGTCCTGGAGGAACTGGCCCGGGTCGACTCCTCCGTGGCGATCACGCTGGAGGCCGGTGTCTCGCTGGGTGCGATGCCACTGCACCTGTTCGGCACGGAGGAGCAGAAGCGGGAGTGGCTGCCCCGCCTGTGCTCGGGCGAGATCCTGGGCGCGTTCGGCCTGACGGAGCCGGACGGCGGCAGCGACGCGGGGGCGACCCGTACGACGGCCCGGCTGGACCCGGACACCGACGAGTGGGTGATCAACGGCACCAAGTGCTTCATCACCAACTCGGGCACGGACATCACGGGCCTGGTCACGGTCACCGCGGTCACCGGCCGCAAGCCGGACGGCCGCCCGGAGATCTCGGCCGTCATCGTGCCGTCCGGCACCCCGGGCTTCACGGTGGCGGCGCCCTACTCGAAGGTCGGCTGGAACGCCTCCGACACCCGCGAGCTGTCCTTCCAGGACGTCCGGGTCCCGGCCGCCAACCTGCTGGGCGAACGGGGCCGCGGCTACGCCCAGTTCCTGCGCATCCTGGACGAGGGCCGGATCGCCATCGCCGCGCTCGCCACGGGCCTGGCCCAGGGCTGTGTGGACGAGTCGGTGAAGTACGCGAGGGAACGTCACGCCTTCGGCCGCCCGATCGGCGCCAACCAGGCCATCCAGTTCAAGATCGCGGACATGGAGATGAAGGCCCACACGGCCCGCCTGGCCTGGCGCGACGCGGCCTCCCGTCTGGTCGCGGGCGAACCTTTCAAGAAGGAGGCCGCCCTCGCCAAGCTCCACTCCTCCACGGTCGCCGTGGACAACGCCCGCGACGCCACCCAGATCCACGGCGGCTACGGCTTCATGAACGAGTACCCGGTGGCCCGCATGTGGCGGGACTCCAAGATCCTGGAAATCGGCGAGGGCACGAGCGAGGTCCAGCGCATGCTGATCGCCCGGGAGTTGGGTCTGGAGAGCTGAGCCGACGCCGCTCGCGCGGAGCTATGGGTGTCCGGGGGTGTCGGTCACTCCCCGGGCGCCCTGGTTCGTAGCCCGGATCATCACGGTGAGGACCGGCGAGGCCGCTGACGGCTGACTGTGCCCTATGTCCTCGTATCCCCATGAGCGGTAGAGCGCGTGGACCTTTCCGTCACCGGCCGCTTTGTTGACCATGAGAGTGACGTACGGCTCTTCTCGGCCGGCGAGAAGGGCGTCGTGGATGCGGCGTGCCGTCCCGGTGCCCCGCCACGCGGGCCGTACGCCGATTTCCTTGAGCGCCACTGCCGGGCCCTTGACGTACTCCTCGGCGGGCGCCGGGGTGGTTCGCTGCCAGTAACGGTCACCGCGTTCGATGGTGTTGCCGTAGGCATAGCCGATCGGATGCCCGGCCTCGTAGGCCAGGACGGCCATGAATCCGGGTTCGGCGCCGTGCCGGTCCAGGCGCTCGCCGAAAGCGGTCACGGCGTAGTTCGGGAGGTGGAGCAGCGGGGCACGCACCTCGGCGTAGACGTCGATCAGGTCGGCACGGACGGCGTCAAGCGTTGTGAACGTACGAAGCTCAATGGCAGGTGCCGAAGTCATACAGTGGTCCTCCATGCGGCGGCGTGCTCGGTCCAGGTCCGCACGACACGGCTGCCGGACGCGGTGGCCCGAAGCGCGGCCCCGAACTCCTGAAGCATGCGCGAGACACGGGCGTGTTGGGTAGCGGCATCGGCAGAGACCTTCATGGCTGTGACCGTAGCGGTCTCCGCTTCGCCCTGCGCCAGTTGGGCATGTGCGAGCCGGGTCGTGGCGATGGCCCGGGACCGGGCCATGTGGGGCCGCAGAGCCGACAGGCAACGATGAGCGTGGAACTCGGCCGTCTGGTAGTCACCGAGCGACAGGTACGCCGACAAGGCCAAGGAGTCCAGCTCGGCCTGATCGTAGAACGCGAGCATCCATACTGGCCGGTAGGCATCGGGGTCGGCACGGAGCATGGCCTCTTGTGCCTGGTCGAACGCGCGACGAGCTCCGGTACGGTCCTGCGCGACGCCCTGGATGGCCCCCTGCCTAGCCAGGCCGAGGCTCGCGAACATCGGGTCCCGACGTGTGATGTGCAGACTGCGGGCGACATCGTTCGCGGCGAGGGCATCGGCAGGACGCCCCATGTGCCGGTACATGGTCCCCGCGTGGCTCCAGATACGGAACTTGATCGCCTGATCACCGGACATCTCGGCGAGGGCTTGCGCCTCACGCATATGGGCCCTGGCATCGTCGTAGCGGCGGCCGTCGATGGCTGCCCACATCGCTGACGATCGGAACGCCGCAGCGGCCGCGTACAGGTTGCTTCGTACGCGTTGGGTGGCACTGCCCGCGTTCTGGAGGTTAAGTGCCTCGTCAGCGAGCGCGGCGGCTCGCTGCTCAAGGTCGCGCTCCCCGCCATGCCGGTGGTCCCGGGCGACGACCTCAACGAAGCGGTTCTGTAGGCGGGTGACATCGCTCATGCCGACACGGCGAGGCGAGGTGGTACCGGGTGCGGCAGCAACGGCGGCAGCAGCAGCGATACCACCGACGAGGGAACGGCGCTTCACCGAGTCGGACTCCTCCTGGGATGGAGCCGACGCGGAGTGGGTCCGTCCCCGTGGCACAAACCCCAAAGCGGTGGCAGGTAACCCGGAAACGTCCTCAAGAGCCTTGCGAGTAGCCGACTTCGGCCACCTCACCCGACCGGCTTTCCAGTCTCGGATCGATGAACCGTCCAGGCCACCAGTCCGACCGGTAAGCCGCTCAAGGGCCAGGTTCACGGCTTCGGCAAGGCCGTTAGAGCTGTATCCGTGCTGATTCATCCACGCCTCAAGAGCGGTGTTTCGCGTGGCTCCATTCATGTGCGCAACGTATCGCCACGACCCCGAGGAGTCACGCCCGCGAGGGTCAAATCACCCTAGGGCATTTCGTCGGTTGCCCGTCTAAACGCCCTAACCGACCTACAGCCAGGGCGAGTTATCTGTGTATCGGCCGCCCGCTTCGCCATACGAGCGCCACGACAACGACGAAGGCTCCCCTTTATGACGAGTCTCAGTAAGCCAGTCCAGACCCCGCCGGCTGGCCACCCCGTCTACAGCCAGACCTTGCCCTGTGAAACCCGAACGGCCGGGCACGGCCGCAGGCTCATCCGTGACGCGCTTGGTTCGTGGCACCTCGACGACCTTGCCGACTCCGCCGAGTTGATCATTACGGAACTGGTTGCGAATGCCGCCAGACATACCCCGTGCCGATCGATTCGCTTGCTTGTCAGGCGGCCGAGCGAGGCCCGGGTACACATCGGCGTGGTGGACCGAGCGCCGTCGCGCCTGCCTGTCTTCAGCCCCACCGGAGCGGACGACGAACGCGGCCGTGGCCTGGTGCTCATCGACGCGCTCGCGGAACGCTGGGGATACACCCTGCTCGGCAGCCATCCCCAACGTGGCTTCTGGGGCAAAGAAATCTGGGCAGAGCTGAAGGCGGCGCTGTGATCCTCTGTGACGACCCACCGAGGAGGGCCGCGCTCCCACCGCGCCGGCAGCGACCGTCCCGCATCGGGTGGCCGGTCACCATCCAGTTCTGCTCCGTTCTCGCGGTCACGGACTTCGTCGTTTCGCTGCGCCGCACCGACAACTGAGGACCGCCCTCGACGGCTGGCCAGTGGCCTACTCCCCACACACACGGAAGGAGCAAGCCTTGCCCGTCCCGCTCCCCACAACCGACACCGACTGGACTGCGCTGCGGAACTTCGCCGCGCTGCGCGGACAGCTCAGGGTCTCGCTGACCCCGCACTGCAACCTGAAGTGCTGGTTCTGCCATAACGAAGGTGACGTCCCGCCGCCCTTCTCGCACCTGCACCGCGACGCCAAGCCGCGCCCCATGGAGATCGGCGCAGGCGACTACGTGAACGTCCTGCGCGAGTTGATCAACGCCGGGCTGAGGCGCGTGTACTTCACCGGCGGCGAGCCCCTTGCGTCAAAGCTGGCGCGACCGGTTCTCACCCGGCTCCCCATCCGCGCCCCCGACGTTTCCTACACGCTGATCACCAATGGGCTGCTGGTGCGAGCACATCAGGAATGGCTCGCCACGACCGCCCTGGACAAAGTGAAGATCTCTCTTCACTACTTCAGCGACAACTCGTTCCGGGCCATCGCACAGACACGTTCGGGCATCGCGCCCGTCCTGGACGGCATCGAAGCCGCTCGCGAGGTGTTCCAGCGGGTGGAACTGAACACACTCGTCCAGCGCGAGAACGAACACGAGTTGCGCGACATCCTCGCCTTCGCGCTGGAGCGCAGGCTACCCGTGCAGTTCATCGAGCTGGTCGACACGGAATTCAACGCGGGCCGGAAGTCTTCGGCGGTCGGGGCGCGGGACATCATCGACCACCTGCGCACCCTGACCGGCGACGAGGAGGTGGAGGTCTTTGGAGTCGGCCAGGGCCGGAGGATCTTCCGCGTCGACGGCATCGAGATCGATGTCATCCAACGTCAACTGGGTCGTCATCATGTCGGCCAGTGCGGCACCTGCCCTGTACGGAGCAAGTGTGTGGAGGGCTTCTGGGCCCTGCGCCTGGACCAGGCGGGCGGAGTCCAGCCCTGCCTTCTGCGGGACGACCTCCGGATGGACATCCGGCCTCTGCTAGGCACTGCGGAGCAGCTCTCCGCAGCCGTGGCCCGGCATGTGGCCGCCTTCACGGAGGGCACCCTATGACCCCGCTGCGCGCTCCCTACGCCCCTGAAGCGGATGACGGGTACCTGGAACCCTTCGTCGTACTGGAAGGAGCTTCAGGCGTCGGCAAGACAACGCTCGCCCGCCTCCTGGCCAGGCGCCTCGACGCCACGGCGATCCACACCCTCACCGACCCACACACCGAGTGGTCCGAGGCGGTCAATCGGCAACTACGACCGCTGCCGCAGTTCGCCTTCTACCTCTCCGGTCTCCTGCACACCTCCGACACCGTACGGCAGGCCCTGGCCGTGGGGCCGGTGATCGCGGACCGATACGTGTCTTCGGTCATGGCCTGCCACGCCGCCGTCAACCGCGTCCGCCTCGACCAGGTGCGCGAACTGATCAACCCCTTCTGGTCCTACCTCGTCGCGCCCGACGTCACCTTCTACCTGGTCAGCTCAGCCACATCGTTGCGGGAGCGGATGCGGACCAAGAGGGATGTCAAGCAGGACGACATCGACTTGTTCGATGTCCCCGGCCGTCTCGACAGGCTCCAGGCGAACTTCGCGGCCGTTGCCGAGACCGATCCCAGCGCGGTGCTGCTCACCACGGACGGTCGCAGCCCGGACGAGCTGGCCGACGCCGTCATCACGTACCTGGAGGACAGGCGTGCTCCAACCGATCGACACTGACAGGATCATCCGCGACAGCCGCGTCTCCGGCTCGTACCCGGAGGAGATCCACCAGGGCGTGGCCTGGTGGGTGGCCGCCTGCTTCGTCGTTGTGAGCGGGGCCGGGCAGATGGCCGTGGCCCACGACGACCACCCCGTCACGGACGGCTTTCACCGGCGGTTCTGCCTGGGAGCCATCAACGCCGGGCACTGGCGCTGCCAGGTCTGCACCCTGGGCGTGGCCGACGAGGCCCAGCTCCTGTACGCCATGCAGGAACTCGGGTGCGTCCCCGGTGCCCTGCTGACCACTGCCGAGTCCGGCACGCGACCGACCGTCACGATCCGTCTCTACGACACCCAGGGCCGGCCAGTGGCCGAAGACACCGGTCTGGCCATGGTACGCGAAATGATCGCCCGCGACCGAGTGCCTCTTCCGGTGAATGAACAGGCCAAGGGCCGTATCACCTCACGCCGCGATCTGCTGGAGGGGCTGTGATCGACACGACCGAGATCATCAAAAACAGGGTCGGCATCCTGTTCGTCACTCTGGACTCCCTACGCTACGACGTCGCCCGCGCGGCCCTGTACGGCGGTAGGACCCCGCGGCTGGCCGAGGTCCTGCCGGGCGGAGTGTGGGAAGAGCGTCGTACCCCCGGCACCTTCACGCTCCCCGCGCACATCGCGTTCTTCTCCGGTTTCCTGCCCAAGCTCCCACAGCCCGTACAGCCGCCCCGGCTCTGGGAGTGCCGCCCGCCCGCGTTCAAGACCGTCGATGCGGGCACGTTCGTTTTCGACGCACCCAACCTCCTCGCCGGACTCGCACAACACGGCTACCGCACCGTGTGCATCGGTGGCGTGACGTATTTCTCCCGGGAGACGCCGCTCGGCTCGGTACTGCCCGCCATGTTCCACGAGGACCACTGGCGGCCCGAGTTCTGTTCTCCGGACGCGGACTCCACACGCCACCAGGTCGACCATGCTCTGACCATCGCGGACAAGTACAGGAACCGCCCGCTGTTCCTGTTCGTCAACGTCTCGGCCACGCACGTCCCCCATGGACACTATGTGGGCCGCAGCGACGACTCGTGGCAGTCACAAGCAGCGGCCCTGGCGTACGCGGACGAACACCTCGGACGACTCATCCACACACTCACCAGCACGAGGTCGTGGCTGGTCATCATGTGTGCCGATCACGGCGATGCCTTCGGCGAGGACGGCTATCACGGTCGTGGCATCGCGCACCCCACCGTGCTGAACGTGCCGTTCGCCGCCACGCTGACAGGCCCCGGCACTACGCTCACCGGGCATGGTCCAAGTCCACGCCACTGACGCGAAACCCGACGCCTCCGTGGTCGTCGCCCGTGACGACCACGGACAGGTCGCCGTCCTGGCCGCGGAGTTCCCCCGGCATGGGGGCGAGTACCTGTTCCTGCCCGGAGGCAAGGCGGAGAAGGGCGAGACGCCGGAACAGTGCGCCCGCCGCGAACTCCTGGAAGAGGCGGGCGTCAGCGCCCGGTCCTGGCGGCATCTCGGCTCGTACGCCATGACGCTCGACTCCACCGCCCGAGTCCATCTCTTCGAGGCCACACGACTCTCCTGCGGGCCCCAGCAACTCATGCCGTGGGAAGCGGATTTCAAGCTCATGTGGTGGACGATGGACGACGCGCTCAGGGCCGTCGGCGAGGGGCGCTTCCTCTTGCAGGGCGGGCCCTTGGCACTGCTTCTCGCGAGCAGGGTGTCCGCGTCCGCCGACTCCCGGCCCTGATCTCCGAGTTGGCCCCGGCACCACTTGTGCAGGTTGGGCTGGGCCGGTGTTGCCATGGTTGCCGTGGGGCCGCCCGCTTCTCGGCGATTGTCGTGCCTCCGCGAGCTGAGTCAAGGGCGCTGCGCGTCGCCTTCGGCGATGGGCCTTCGGCCCACCCTTGACACACCTCACTCCAGCACGGGGGAGAAGCGAGCGGGCGGCCAGGGGAAAGTGGCCGGCTGGACTTGGTTGGGCCCTGCGGTGGGCTGCGTTCGCATCGTGGGTCGGGGATGCGCGTTCGCGTCTCGCCTGCACGCCGGGCGGGCGTAGCGGCTTGCGGCCCGGCGGGTGGTGGGTGCGCGTCGTCGCCTCGCATGGACGCCGGGTGGGCGTAGCGGCTTGCGGCCCGGCGGGTGGTGGGTGCGCGTCGTCGCCTCGCATGGACGCCGGGTGGGCGTAGCGGCTTGCGGCCCGGCGGGTGGTGGGTGCGCGTCGTCGCCTCGCATGGACGCCGGGTGGGCTTGGCGGCCTACGGACCGGCGGGTGGTGCGCGCTCGCGTCTCGCCAGCACGCCGGGTGAGTTGGGCGGCTTGCGGGTTGGTGGGTGGTGTGTGGTGGCGCCGGGGGGATGGGTGACGGGTGATTAGTGCTGGGTGGTGGGGTGGTGGGTCTGGGGGTGGGTTGTTTTGGACTGCTTGTCCATAACTAGGTCCCCTGTCCCTCGCCTCCTCGCCCCTCGCGTATCTGGGTTGCTGTGGCAGTCGCTGTCGTCCGCCGCCCCGGTTCGCGAGATGGCCGCTCGCCCGCCAGGCCCGCCCGCCGGGCCGCAGGCCGCCAAGCCGACCCGGCGTGCAGGCGAGACGCGACCGCGCACCACCCCACCGGGCCGCAAGCCGCTTTGCCGACCCGGCGTGCCGGTAAGGCGCTTCCGCGCACCCGCCACCGGGCCGCAAGCCGCTGAGACCGCCTGGCGTGCTGGTGAGGTGCGGGTGCGTGACCCTGCCGACGGTAACCGCGTAGCCAACTCGGGGGTCCGGTGCCGGGCTGGGCCACTGTTCTTTCGGCCGCTCGCTCGCTTCTTCCCCGGGCTGGAGCGAGGTGTGTCAAGGGTGGGCCGAAGGCCCATCGGCGCAGCCGACGCGGAACGCGCCCTTGACTCGCCTCGTGGAAGCCCGACACTGGCCGGGAAGCGAGCGGCCCGACGGCCACTGGGAGGAAGAGGGGAACGCGTCCCACGTAACAGGGCTGACGGCACTTCCGAATGGCGCGTGCCCCGACCCCACCCCCTGGACATAAGCTGAGGTTAGGCTAACCTACCTTCGAACTTGTCCGGCGGGCGCTTCGCCCCGGTCGAAAGCAGTCATACCCATGTCCCATGCCCGTGTCACCCACCTCACTCGCCGCGGACTGCTCGCCGCGGGCGGCGCCCTCGGTCTCGGTGCCGCGCTCGCCGCCTGCGGGGACGACAAGGGCAAAGACGGCGCCTCCGGCGGGAGCACGGGCGCGGGCAAGTCGGGCCCCTGGTCGTTCAAGGACGACCGCGGCACGACCGTGAAGCTGGACAAGGCCCCCGCGAACATCGTCGCGTTCACCGGCGTCGGCGCCGCGCTGTACGACTACGGCATCCAGGTCAAGGGCGTCTTCGGCCCGACGAAGACCACCGCCGGCAAGCCCGACGTCCAGGCCGGCGACATGGACATCAGCAAGGTGACCGTCCTCGGCAACACCTGGGGCCAGTTCAACATCGAGAAGTACGCCTCCCTCGCCCCGGACGTGCTCATCACGACGATGTTCGACGGCGCCGGCACCCTCTGGTACGTCCCCGAGGAGTCGAAGGGGAAGATCTCCCAGCTGGCCCCCAGCGTCGGCATCTCCGTCTACGACCGTCAGCTCACCCAGCCGCTCCAGCGCATGTGGGACCTGGCCGAGTCGCTCGGCGCGGACATGAAGGCCGCCAAGGTCACCGGCGCCAAGAAGCGCTTCGAGGACGCCGCCGCCCGGCTGCGCGCCGCCGCCAAGGCCAAGCCCGACATCAAGGTGATGGCCGGCAGCGCCAGCGACCAGCTCTTCTACGTCTCCGGCAGCAACCTCTCCATCGACCTGGAGTACTTCAAGTCCCTCGGCGTGAACCTCGTGGAGCCCCCGGAGAGCGCCAAGAAGCAGGGCGGCGGCTGGTACGAGTCGCTCAGCTGGGAGAACGTCGACAAGTACGGCGCCGACATCATCATGATGGACGACCGCTCCTCGGCCATCCAGCCCGCCGACATCACCAAGGCCACCTGGAAGAAGCTGCCCGCGGTGAAGGCGGGACAGATCATCCCCCGCTCCCCCGAGCCGATCCTCTCGTACGACAAGTGCGTGCCGCTGCTCACCAACCTGGCCGAGGCCCTGGAGAAGGCCAAGAAGGTCAGCTGACGCCGGTCCAGCCCCCCGACAAAGCCCTGAACCACACCCTCAGGAGCCACACATGACCACGGCCGTAGCCGCCCCGTTCCGTTTCTTCTCCCTGCAGGTCGTACGGACGAGGCGGCTCGGCCCGTCTCTGGTCCGGGTCACCTTCACCGGTACCGACCTGCACGCCTTCCACTCCGACGGGCGCGACCAGTCCCTGTCGCTGTTCCTTCCGCACCCCGGGCAGAGCGAACCGGCCGTCCCGCTGGAGCTGGGCGACGGCTGGTGGCAGGGCTGGCGGGAACTGCCGGACGACGTACGGGCCGTGATGCGCTCGTACACGCTGCGGGCGCTGCGCCGCGACCCCGACGAGATCGACATCGACTTCGCCCTGCACGGCGTGGAGCCGGGTGCCGCCACCCCGGCCGGCCCCGCCTCCCGCTGGGCCGCGCGGGCCGCCGCCGGCGACCGGGTGCTGCTGCTCGGGCCGGCCGTCGCCGACAACCGCGCGATCCGCTTCCGGCCGCCCGCGGACACCGACCTCGTCGTCCTGTGCGGCGACGAGACGGCCGTACCCGCCGCGACCGCGATCCTGGAGTCCCTGCCCGCCGGTACCCGGGTCCGGGCCTGGCTGGAGGTGCCGCACGCCGGCGATGTGCAGGACGTGCGCACGGAGGCGGACGCGGAGATCACGTGGCTCGTGCGGCACAACGGGTCCCCCACGGCCGTCGACGCCGTGCGGGCCACCGCGCTGCCGGCCGCCGAGCGGCCGTATGTGTGGCTCGCCGGGGAGTCCGGCCAGGTCAAGGCCCTGCGACGGCACTTCGTCGGCGAACTCGGGGTGGACCGGCGCCGCGTGACGTTCGTCGGCTACTGGCGCCAGGGCCTGACGGAGGAACAGCTCCGCGCGGCGGGCGAGTAACCCGGCAGTCCTCTCCTCCGGCCCGATCCGGCCCGGGGAGAGCGCATACCCACCTCCAGCGCAACTTAGGTTAGGCTAACCTAAGATCATCCCGCACGGACCGTCCCCTCGGAGGACCCCCACATGCGCTCGCACCTGCTCAATGGCCTCACCGCGGAGCACTACCGCCGCTCCGTGACCGAAGGAGTCGAGCGGGTGGCGGCCAAACTCGCCACCACCGACCGTCCGTTCACCGGCGTCACCGTGGACGCCCTCTCCCCCGCCATCGACGCGATCGACCTCGACCGGCCGCTGGGCGACACCACTGCCGTCCTGGACGAACTCGAGGACGTGTACCTGCGGGACGCGGTCTACTTCCACCACCCCCGCTACCTCGCTCACCTCAACTGCCCCGTGGTCATCCCGGCGGTGCTCGCCGAGGCCGTGCTGTCCGCCGTCAACTCCTCGCTGGACACCTGGGACCAGTCGGCCGGCGGCACCCTCATCGAGCGCAAGCTCGTCGACTGGACGGCCGCCCGCATCGGCCTGGGCCCGGCCGCCGACGGCGTCTTCACCTCCGGCGGCACCCAGTCCAACCTCCAGGCGCTGCTGCTCGCGCGGGAGGAGGCCAAGAGCGACTCGCTCGCCAAACTGCGGATCTTCGCCTCCGAGGTCAGCCACTTCAGCGTCAAGAAGTCCGCGAAACTGCTCGGGCTCGGCCCGGACGCCGTCGTCGCCATCCCCGTCGACCACGACAAGCGCATGCAGACGGTCGCCCTCGCCCGCGAGCTGGAGCGCTGCGCGCGCGACGGGCTGGTGCCCATGGCCGTCGTCGCCACCGCCGGCACCACCGACTTCGGCTCCATCGACCCGCTGCCGGAGATCGCCGGGCTGTGCGCCCAGTACGGCGTGTGGATGCACGTGGACGCCGCCTACGGCTGCGGGCTGCTCGCCTCGCTGAAGTACCGGGACCGCATCGACGGCATCGAGCGCGCCGACTCCGTCACCGTCGACTACCACAAGTCCTTCTTCCAGCCGGTCAGTTCCTCCGCCCTGCTGGTCCGGGACGCGGCCACCCTGCGGCACGCCACCTACCACGCCGAGTACCTCAACCCGCGCCGCATGGTGCAGGAACGTATCCCCAACCAGGTGGACAAGTCCCTCCAGACCACCCGCCGCTTCGACGCCCTCAAGCTGTGGCTGACCCTGCGCACGATGGGCGCCGACGGCATCGGGCAGCTCTTCGACGAGGTGTGCGACCTGGCACGCGAGGGCTGGGAGCTGCTGGCGGCCGACCCGCGCTACGACGTCGTGGTCGAACCCTCGCTGTCCACCCTCGTCTTCCGCTACATCCCGGCGGCCGTCACCGACCCGGCCGAGATCGACCGGGCCAACCTCTACGCCCGCAAGGCCCTGTTCGCCTCCGGTGACGCCGTCGTCGCGGGCACCAAGGTGGCCGGCCGCCACTACCTGAAGTTCACCCTGCTCAACCCCGAGACCAAGGCGGACGACATCGCCGCCGTCCTCGATCTGATCGCCGGCCATGCCGAGCAGTACCTGGGAGAGTCCCTTGACCGCGCGTCCTGACAGCCCGACCAAGACCTACGACTTCGTGGGGATCGGGCTCGGCCCCTTCAACCTCGGCCTCGCCTGCCTCACCGAGCCGATCGCCGAACTGGACGGCGTCTTCCTGGAGTCCAAGCCCGACTTCGAGTGGCACTCCGGGATGTTCCTGGACGGTGCCCACCTCCAGACCCCGTTCATGTCGGACCTGGTCACCCTGGCCGACCCGACCTCGCCGTACTCCTTCCTGAACTACCTGAAGGAGAAGGGCAGACTGTACTCGTTCTACATCCGCGAGAACTTCTACCCGCTGCGCGTCGAGTACGACGACTACTGCCGCTGGGCCGCCGGAAAGCTGAGCAGCATCCGCTTCGGCACCACGGTCACCGAGGTGTCCTACGACGGTGAGCTGTACGACGTGCGCACCGCGGCGGGGGACACCTACCGCGCCCGGCACCTGGTGCTGGGCACCGGCACCGTCCCCTTCGTCCCCGAGGCGTGCCGGGACCTCGGCGGGGACTTCCTGCACACCTCCCAGTACATGCACCGCAAGGCGGAGCTGCTGGAGAAGAAGTCCATCACCGTCGTCGGCAGCGGCCAGAGCGCGGCCGAGATCTACTACGAGTTGCTCTCGGAGATCGACGCCCACGGCTACCGGCTCAACTGGGTCACCCGCTCCCCGCGGTTCTTCCCGCTGGAGTACACCAAGCTGACCCTGGAGATGACCTCCCCGGACTACATCGACTACTTCCGGGCACTGCCCGAGGAGACCCGGTACCGGCTGGAGAAGCAGCAGAAGGGCCTGTTCAAGGGCATCAACTCGGACCTGATCGACTCCATCTTCGACCTGCTCTACCAGAAGAACGTCGAGAGCGGCGACCGCGGAGTGCCCACCCGGCTGCTGACCAACTCCACGCTGCGCACGGCGACTTACGCGGACGGCTCGTACACCCTCGGCTTCCACCAGGACGAGCAGGGCAAGGACTTCGAGATCCGCACCGAGGGCCTGGTCCTGGCCACCGGCTACCACTACACCCCGCCGGCCTTCCTCGACCCCATCCGCGACCGGCTCCGCTTCGACGGCCACGGCCGCTTCGACGTGGCCCGCAACTACGCCGTCGACATCACCGGCCGCGGGGTCTTCCTGCAGAACGCCGGCGTCCACACCCACAGCATCACCAGCCCCGACCTGGGCATGGGCGCGTACCGGAACGCGTACATCATCCGAGAGCTGCTCGGCACCGAGTACTACCCGGTCGAGAAGTCCATCGCCTTCCAGGAGTTCGCCGTATGACCTTCACTTTCCGACCCGTCGACCCGCTGAACGACGCCCGGTTGCTGCACGCCTGGGTGACGCATCCCAAGGCGGCGTTCTGGATGATGCAGGACGCGCGGCTGGAGGACGTCGAGCGGGCCTATATGGAGATCGCGGCGGACGAGCACCATCACGCGCTGTTCGGGCTGCGCGACGGTGCGCCGGCGTTCCTGATGGAGAAGTACGATCCCGCGCACCGGGAGCTGGTGGGGCTGTACGAGGCGCGGCCGGGGGACGTCGGCATGCACTTCCTGACGCCGGCCACGGACACCCCCGAGCACGGGTTCACCCGGGCCGTGATCACCGCGGTGATGGCGCACCTGTTCGAGGACCCGGCGGTGGAGCGGGTCGTGGTCGAGCCGGACGTCCGCAACACGGCGGTGCACGCCCTGAACGCGGCCGTCGGGTTCGTGCCCGAGCGGGAGATCGACAAGCCGGAGAAGCGGGCGCTGCTGAGCTTCTGCACCCGTGAGCAGTTCGAGAAGGCGGTGACCGCATGACCCTCGCCGACAGCGTGGCCCATCTGTCCCCCGAGCGGTGGGAGCGGGCCAACCGCCTGCTGGTGCGCAAGGCCCTCGCCGAGTTCGCGCACGAGCGGCTGATCACGCCCGAGGAGGACGGCGGCCACTATGTGGTGCGCAGCGACGACGGGCTGACCGCCTACCGGTTCGCCGCCGTGCGCCGGGCCCTGGACCACTGGCAGATCGACGCCGACTCGATCACCCGGCACCGCGACGGCGGCGAACTCCCGCTGGCCGCGCTGGACTTCTTCATCGAGCTGAAGGAGTCGCTGGGGCTGAGCGACGAGATCCTGCCGGTGTACCTGGAGGAGATCTCCTCCACCCTGTCGGGCACCTGCTTCAAGCTCACCAAGCCGCGGATGACCTCGGCCGAGCTGGCGCGCGCCGGGTTCCAGGCGATCGAGACCGGGATGACCGAGGGCCACCCGTGCTTCGTCGCGAACAACGGGCGGCTCGGCTTCGGCGTCCACGAGTACCTGTCGTACGCGCCGGAGACGGCGAGCCCCGTGCGGCTGGTGTGGCTGGCGGCACACCGCTCGCGGGCCGCGTTCACGGCCGGCGTGGGGATCGAGTACGAGTCGTTCCTGCGCGAGGAGCTGGGCGAGGAGACGGTGGCGCGGTTCCGGTCCGTGCTCACCGGCCGGGGCCTCGACCCCGCCGACTACCTGTTCATACCGGTGCACCCCTGGCAGTGGTGGAACAAGCTCAGCGTCACCTTCGCCGCCGAGGTGGCCCGGAACCTGCTGGTGCCGCTCGGCGAGGGCGACGACGAGTACCTGGCGCAGCAGTCGATCCGTACCTTCTTCAACACCAGCGCCCCGCACAAGCACTACGTGAAGACGGCCCTGTCCGTCCTCAACATGGGCTTCATGCGCGGTCTCTCGGCCGCCTACATGGAGGCCACCCCGGCGATCAACGACTGGCTGGCCCGGCTGATCGAGGGCGACCCGGTGCTGAAGGCGAGCGGTCTGTCGATCATCCGGGAGCGGGCGGCCGTCGGCTACCGGCACCTGGAGTACGAGCGGGCCACCGACCGCTACTCGCCGTACCGCAAGATGCTGGCCGCGCTGTGGCGGGAGAGCCCGGTGCCCTCGCTGGAGGAGGGCGAGTCCCTGGCGACGATGGCCTCGCTGCTGCACGTCGACGACGAGGGCGCCTCCTTCGCGGGCGCGCTGATCGAGCGGTCGGGCCTGGCCCCGGTGGAGTGGCTGCGGCGGTACCTGCGGGCCTACTACACCCCGCTGCTGCACAGCTTCTACGCCTACGACCTGGTGTTCATGCCGCACGGCGAGAACACCATCCTGGTGCTGCGGGACGGGGCCGTGCGGCGGGCGGTCTACAAGGACATCGCCGAGGAGATCGCCGTCATGGACCCGGACGCGGCACTGCCGCCGGAGGTGCGGCGCATCCGGGTGGAGGTCCCCGAGGACAAGAAGCTGCTGTCCATCTTCACGGACGTCTTCGACTGCTTCTTCCGCTTCCTCGCCGCCCAGCTCGCCGCCGAGGGCATCCTGGAGGAGGACGGCTTCTGGCGCACGGTCGCCGAGGTCACCCGCGAGTACCAGGAGGCGAATCCGCAGCTGGCCGACCGGTTCCGGCAGTACGACATGTTCGCCCCGGAGTTCTCGCTGTCCTGCCTCAACCGGCTCCAGCTGCGCAACAACAAGCAGATGGTGGACCTCGCCGATCCGTCCGGCGCGCTCCAGCTGGTCGGCACGCTGAAGAACCCCATCGCCGGGTTCTGACGGCCCCGCGGGCGGACGGGCACCCCGGAGTACGGTCCTCCGGGGTGCCCGTCGGTGTTCCTCGGGTCAGGGTGCCGGCCAGGGCACCTGGGGTGAGTGGTAGTAGCCGATGCCGAGGGCGTCCCAGCGGGGGCCCTGGGCGGCCAGCCGCTCCCGGTAGCCGTCCCAGCCCAGCCGGTCGGCCGGCGACCAGCCCAGCTCGGCCGCCCCGGCGAACCGCGGGAAGGCCAGGTACTCGATGTCGGCGGTGGTCGCCACCGTCTCCGTCCACAGGGGCGCCTCGACGCCCCGGACGGCCTCGGCGGGCACCCCGGCCAGATAGGAGCCCGGGTCCCAGTCGTAGGCGCGCCGCACCTCCACCAGGCTCGCCCACTTGGTGCCGATGGGGGTGTCGGCGGTGTACTTCATGTCGAGGTAGATCCGGTCGGCCGGGGACAGGACGATCCCGGTGCCGTTCCGGGCGGCCTGCGCGACCTGTTCCTTCTCGGCTGCGCTCGTGCGGTCCAGGCCCCAGTACTGGGCGAGGGCGCCCGGGGCCGGGCCGGCACCGGCGAGCTGGTGCCAGCCGATGACCGTCTTGCCGTAGCGGGCGACCACCGGCTGCACCCGGTCCATGAAGGCCACGTAGTCGGCGTGGCTGGTGGAGTACGCCTCGTCTCCGCCGATGTGCAGGTAGCGGCCGGGGGTGAGGGCGGCGACCTCGCGGATCACGTCGTCCACGAAGTCGTAGGTGACCTCCTTGGGCACGCACAGCGAGCTGAAGCCGACCCGGGTGCCGGTGTAGGGCGGGGGTGCCACCCCGTCGCAGTTGAGCTCGGCGTACGAGGACAGGGCCGCGTTGGTGTGGCCGGGCATGTCGATCTCGGGGACGACCTCCAGGTAGCGGGAGGCCGCGTAGCGGACGATCTCCCGGTAGTCGGCCTTGGTGTAGTAGCCGCCCGGGCCGCCGCCGACCTGGGTGGCGCCGCCGTGGGTGGCCAGGCGCGGCCAGGAGTCGATGGCGATGCGCCAGCCCTGGTCGTCGCTGAGGTGCAGGTGCAGTTCGTTGACCTTGTAGAGGGCCACCTGGTCGATGTAGCGCTTGACCTGGTCGACGGTGAAGAAGTGCCGGGAGACGTCGAGCATGGCGCCCCGGTAGGCGTAGCGGGGGCGGTCCTCGATGGTGCCGCCGGCGATCCTCCAGGGGCCGTCCTGCACGGTCTTCCTCTCGACGGCCGCCGGGAGGAGCTGGCGCAGG
The DNA here is from genome assembly GCF_016860525.1 of Streptomyces rubradiris. Lineage (NCBI taxonomy): Bacteria > Bacillati > Actinomycetota > Actinomycetes > Kitasatosporales > Streptomycetaceae > Streptomyces > Streptomyces rubradiris. Next base: position 5,151,851 of record NZ_BNEA01000015.1, on the reverse strand, counting down.
GTCTGGACGCCGTGGAAGAGCCCGGCGGGGGTGCGTGCGGTGAGGGTGACACCGCCGGCACCGCTGTGCAGCCGGTAGCCCTCGGCGCCGAAGTCTCCCTTGTGCAGGCGGAGCCGGATGCCGCCGCTGCCGTGGTCGGTGAGCGGCAGCGGGTATCCGGTGGACGGGCGCAGGATGCCGGCGAGGTAGGCGCCGACGCGGCGGACCTCGGCGGAGCCGTCGACGCGGATGCGGGTGGCGCGGGTGATGCGGTACGGAGAGCCGCCCGGCTCGGCGGAGACGGGCGCCGGGACCACCTGGTCCAGCGGCGAGGGGGCGGCGGCCTGGACCTCGGGGGCCGCGCCGACGCCGAAGACACCGGCCGCCGCGAGCAGCAGCAGGGTGGCGAGGGTGCGGAAGGTCCGGGGAGTCGTGCCGTGGTTCGGTCTCACATGCGCTCCCTTCGGTTAAGGGGAGGTGACCGTCTGACGGGGTCGTCCTCCACTGTGCCGCAGATCGGGTGAAACAATCCCCGTATGGCGGACATCATCCAGAAGGACGGCACCTGGGCCTTCGACGGCGACGCTCTGCGGATCACCCCGGGCCGGGACAAGAACGTGGGCCTGCTCCGCCGTGAGCTGGGCGAACTCGTCGTGCCGCTGCGCGCGTTGGCCGGGGTCTCCGTGGAGCAGGGCCGGAAGTCGGGACGGCTCAGACTGCGGCTGCGCGACGGCGCCGATCCACTGCTCCAGGCCACCGCGGGCCGGCTCACCGAGCCGCACGACCCCTATCAGCTCGTCGTGGAGCCCGACCGGTACGGCGTGGCCGAGTACGTCGCCGACGAGCTGCGCAACGCCCTGCTGCTGGAGGGGATTTCGCCCGGCCCGGTCGACGAGTACCTGCTGCCCGGCCCGTCGCTGCCGGTGTCCGCCTCGGCCGGGGACGGCACCGCGAGCTTCGACGGGGAGCGGGTGCGGCTGGAGTGGAACTGGAAGACGGAGGAGTCCAAGGCGTCGGCCGGGTCCCGCACGATCGCGCTCGCCGACCTCACCGGTGTGGACTGGCAGCCGGCCGCCGGTCTGGAGAACGGGCACCTGCGGTTCGTGGTGCGCGGCGCCCCGGTGGACGTGCCGCCCAAGTACGACCCGAACGCGGTGGAGTTGTGGGGGTTCCGGAAGGACCCGCTGATGGCCCTGGTCGCGGCGGCGGTGCAGGCGCGGCTGCCGCACCCCTCGGCCGCGCGGGAGGCGGCGGAGCTCGTCCCGGCGCGGCGGGCCGGGGAGCGGGCGGCCGGGGACGACCACGACACGCTGCTGCGGCGGCTGCGGGAGCTCGGCGAGCTGCGCCGTGACGGGGTGCTCACGGAGGAGGAGTTCGCGCTGGCCAAGCAGGCGGTCCTCAAGCGCCTGTGAGGACCGCCCGTGCGGCGGGGGCTACTTGGCCGTGCGGGACACCGTGAAGTGGTCGATGCGGTCGCCGGTCTCGGCGATGCCCGACACCCTCAGGGTGGCCTGGCGGCCCCGGGGCGCGGGGCTGACGTCCACGCGCAGGAAGGAGTAGTCCAGGTAGCGCACCCGGGACCAGCCGACGGTCTCGTGGACCTTGCCGTCCTCGGTGTTGACGAACGAGGCCACGGAGTCGGTCCGGTGCTCGTGGCCCTCGTAGGTGTCGGGGGCGGTGAAGGCGTACAGACTGCGGCCGGCCGCGCCGGCGGTGACGTAGACCACGCCGTCGGTCTCGGGGTAGGCCGTGCCGCCGATGGGCAGCTCCCTGGCGACCTCGCCCGCCTTGATCACGTCGGTGCGCTCGTACTGGTGGTTGTGGCCGTTGATGACCAGGTCCACGGTGTACTTCTCGAACAGCGGCACCCACTCCTGGCGCACCCCGCCCTCGGAGGCGTGGGCGGTGGAGGTGCAGTAGGCGCAGTGGTGGAAGAAGACGACGATGAAGTCCACGTCCTTGGCGGCGCGGAACTTCTTCAGCTGCCCTTCCAGCCATGTGGTCTGGGTTCCGCCGGAGATGCCCAGGTTCGCCGGGATCTCGTAGGAGATGTCGTTGGCGTCGAGTGAGATGACGGCGGTGTTGCCGTAGACGAAGGAGTAGACGCCCGGGAGGTTCTCGCGGTCCGGGCCGTTGTCCGGCAGGGTCCAGCGGGCGTCCTCACCGCCGTAGCCGTTGGGCGAGTACCAGGCCTCCATGTCGTGGTTGCCGTACGCCGGCATCCACGGGACCTGCTTGGCGACGGTTTCGGTCTGGGCGAGGAAGGAGTCCCAGGTGCGCGCGTCGAAGCCGGTGTCGGAGGTCTTGCCCGCGCCGGACGGGTCGGCGTAGGCGATGTCGCCGGCGTGCAGGTGGAAGGCGGGGTTCTGGCCGAGCAGGAGGCTGTTGTTGGCCAGGCCGTGGTAGCCGACGCCCTCGTCGCCGAAGGCGGTGAAGGTGAACGGCGCCTTGTGGGCGGGGGCCGTGGTGAAGGTGCCGACGGTGCCCAGCAGGTGCGGCTCGGCCGGGTCGAAGCCCTGGTGGCCGACGCCGTAGTAGTAGGTCCTGCCGGGGCGCAGGCGGGTCAGCCGGGCGTGCAGGTAGTACTGGGTGTGGTCGCCGCTCGCGCCGCCCCCGGCCGGGGTGTGCAGGGTGCGGACCTCGGCCTCTGCCTTGTGGGAGAGGTCCCAGGGGTGGGCGCCGATCCGGATGAACGGCTTCTTGACGGCGACCGGGACCTGCCAGGAGACGGTGACCTCGGTGCGCGGGTCGTTGCCCCAGGCCAGGTGGCGGCCGAAGGGGGCGACGTGCGCGCCGTCGACCGTGGCGGCGGCGGGGGCGGTGCTCCGGGCCGGCCCGGTGGCGGCCCGGGCGGTGGCGCCCGGCACGAACGCGCCACCGGCGACGGCGCCCAGCGTGACCGCGCCGCCCCGGATCATGGTGCGGCGCGAGAATCTGGCGCGCAGGTACTCGTGCTGTTCGGCCATGCTCATGCGCTCGGCCAGCTTCTCGGGAACGCCCATACGAGGAATGTCCATGGCGTCTGAAACTCGTCGGCTCGGGCAACGAGATGCCGGACTCCGGATGGACAGGGGGCGAACAGGGCGCCATAAGAGTTTCAACAGCCCTCTGCCCGGAATCGGGCACGATTCTTGCGAAACCGGCGCCGGTACCCCAGGATCTACCGGGTGCACGACGAACTCGTAGATCATCTGACGCGGTCCACGCCCCTGAGCCGGGGCGAGGCGCTGCGCGTGGTCCAGGACGTGCTCGCCTACTTCGACGAGACGACCCAGGAGTACGTCCGTCGCCGCCACCGCGAGCTCCAGGCCCAGGGCCTGGTGAACGCGGAGATCTTCCAGCGGATCGAGGCGGACCTGAAATACCGGGCGGTGGCGCCGCCGGAGCTGACGCTCAGGCAGCTGCGCCGCATGGTCTACGGCTGAGACCGGCCGTACACAGGCCCCGTTCAGCCCGCCCCTCCAGCCCGGACCAGCGACAGCCAAGGGATACCTCTATATATGTGCGGAATTGTCGGTTACATCGGGAAGCGTGATGTCGCCCCCCTCCTCCTGGAGGGCCTCCAGCGCCTGGAGTACCGCGGCTACGACTCCGCGGGCATCGTCGTCACCTCCCCGAAGGCGCCCGGTCTGAAGATGGTCAAGGCCAAGGGCCGGGTGCGCGACCTGGAGGCCAGGGTCCCGGCGCGCTTCAAGGGCACCACCGGCATCGCCCACACCCGCTGGGCCACCCACGGCGCCCCCTCCGACGTGAACGCCCACCCGCACATGTCGGCCGACCAGAAGGTCGCCGTCGTCCACAACGGCATCATCGACAACGCCGCCGACCTGCGCCGCAAGCTGGAGGCCGACGGCGTCGAGTTCCTCTCCGAGACCGACACCGAGGTCCTCACCCACCTCATCGCCCGCTCGCAGGCCGAGAAGCTGGAGGACAAGGTCCGCCAGGCGGTCCGGCTGGTCGAGGGCACCTACGGCATCGCCGTCCTGCACGCCGACTTCCCGGACCGGATCGTGGTGGCCCGCAACGGCTCCCCGGTCGTCCTCGGCATCGGCGAGAAGGAGATGTTCGTCGCCTCCGACATCGCCGCGCTGGTCACCCACACCCGCCAGATAGTGACCCTCGACGACGGCGAGATGGCCACCCTCAAGGCCGACGACTTCCGCACCTACACCACGGAGGGCACGCGCACCACCGCCGAGCCCACCACGGTGGAGTGGGAGGCCGAGTCGTACGACATGGGCGGCCATGACACCTACATGCACAAGGAGATCTTCGAGCAGGCCGACGCCGTGGACCGGGTGCTGCGCGGCCGGATCGACGACCGGTTCTCCACCGTGCACCTCGGCGGCCTCAACCTGGACGCCCGCGAGGCCCGGCGGATCCGCCGGGTGAAGATCCTCGGCTGCGGCACCTCCTACCACGCGGGCATGATCGGCGCCCAGATGATCGAGGAGCTGGCCCGCATCCCCGCCGACGCCGAGCCGGCCTCCGAGTTCCGCTACCGCAACGCGGTCGTGGACCCCGACACCCTGTACATCGCCGTCTCCCAGTCCGGCGAGACCTACGACGTCCTGGCCGCCGTGCAGGAGCTGAAGCGCAAGGGCGCGCGGGTCCTCGGCGTGGTCAACGTCGTCGGTTCGGCGATCGCCCGCGAGGCCGACGGCGGCGTCTACGTCCACGCCGGCCCCGAGGTCTGCGTCGTCTCCACCAAGTGCTTCACCAACACCACGGTGGCCTTCGCCCTGCTGGCGCTGCACCTGGGCCGCACCCGCGACCTGTCGGTGCGCGACGGCAAGCGGATCATCGAGGGCCTGCGCAGGCTGCCCGGGCAGATCTCCGAGATCCTGAAGCAGGAGGAGGAGATCAAGCGGCTGGCGGAGAAGTACGCCGACGCCCGCTCGATGCTCTTCATCGGCCGGGTCCGGGGCTACCCGGTGGCCCGCGAGGCGTCCCTGAAGCTCAAGGAGGTCTCCTACATCCACGCCGAGGCCTACCCCGCCTCCGAGCTGAAGCACGGCCCGCTGGCCCTCATAGAGCCGGCCCTGCCCACGGTCGCGATCGTCCCCGACGACGACCTGCTGGAGAAGAACCGCGCGGCCCTGGAGGAGATCAAGGCCCGCGAGGGCAAGATCCTGGCGGTGGCCCACCAGCACCAGGAGAAGGCGGACCAGACCATCATCGTCCCGAAGAACGAGGACGAGCTGGACCCGATCCTGATGGGCATCCCCCTCCAGCTCCTCGCCTACCACACGGCGAAGGCGCTCGGCCGGGACATCGACAAGCCGAGGAACCTCGCCAAGTCGGTCACCGTCGAGTAGGCGCTGCCACAGAACGGACCCCCGCGTGTGCCACCGGTCACGCGGGGGTCCTTCTCATGCCGCTCGACTTCAACCGGTGGCCGTCACCCCCCGGCCCGCGGCACGCCGGGACACCGCCGTCGGCCAGTGCGCGAGCGCCGCCGTCGCCGCGTACCAGGCCACCGCGCCCGAGGCGACGGCCACCCAGCCGCCGGCCCGGGCGAGCACGGAACTGCCGGCGAAGGCCGCGACGGCCAGCACCAGCATGGACAGGAACAGCAGCCCGTACAGCAGCCGGCCGAGGGTGTCGCGGCCGGTGAGGGTCAGGGTGAGGGCGACCAGGGCGAACAGCAGCAGGAAGAGCCCGGCGGCGTTGGCCGGCCCGCGGTCCGACACGGCCCAGGCGAACCACAGGGCGCCGAGCGTGACATACCCCGCGCCGGAGGCGGCGGCGCCGTCGTGCAGGGCCAGCAGGCCGACGAGGAAGAGGGTGACCCCGCCGACGTAGTGGGCCACGGTCACGGTGTCGGAGGCGCCCACGCCGTGGATGACGCCGGTCGTGCCGAGCCCGAACGCCAGGAGGGTGAGGGCGAGGGCCAGCCGGCCGGCCACGGCGGTGGTCACGTTCCCCGCGGAGACGTCGTTGTCCACGGCGGGCTCCCTTCGTGCAGGTGCGGTGGTGCGGTGCCCGGTATATGCCCTCCACCAGGGCCGGAACACCTGCTACGCGCGAGTAGTCCGCGTGTGCGCAAAGGGAGTTGAGGGGGCGTGGGACGCCCTAGGGGATGACGATCACGGGCCGTCGCGCCCGCTTGGCGAGCCGCCCGGCGACGGAGCCGAAGATCCGCCCGACGATGCCGTGCGTGGAGCCGACCACGATCGCGTCGGCCTCGTACTCCCGCCCGACCTCTTCGAGTTCGTGGCAGATGTCGCCGCCCCGCTCGACCAGGATCCACGGCACCTCGGCCAGATAGTCCGCACAGGCCAGTTCGAGCCCGAGGACCTCGGTGCGGTGGTCCGGCACGTCGACGAAGACGGGCGGTTCGCAGCCGGCCCACACGGTGGTGGGCAACCGGTTGGCGACATGGACGATGATCAGGCCCGAGCGGGAACGGTGGGCCATGCCGATCGCGTAGGCGAGGGCGCGCTCACTGGAGGTGGAGCCGTCGAAGCCGACGACGACTCCGTGCCGGAAGGCGGGGTCGCAGGAAGGACGTGTCTCTTCCGCCGCCAGGGGATCGGCCGCCGTGGGGTCGGCGACCGGCCGCTTGCGGTCCGCGGGTTCGAAGAATTCGTGACCGGCCATGGCTGTCTCGGCGTTGTGATCCTTTATGGGAAGGGACGACAGTGTGCGGCGGAGCTGTGTCCGGGAAACGTCTTCCCAAGCCCATACCCCCAAGGGTACGGCGGCACTCCTCCCGAGCCCAGATACCGCGCACGCTCCGTAAGCGGTCCCCCGGCGTCCGCAGGGGTTCACCGGAGCATGCACGAGCCGCGCCCGTAACGCAATGGTTGCTGCCACGTACAGGCGGTTTGCACACCGTTCACAGATGTACGGTCGGTGACCGGCCGGTCGAACGCGCGTTGTACCGGGGTGAGCCACCGCCACAGGGAGTACGAGATGCCCGGTCCCCGATCCAGCAGCGACCCCCGCCCCGCGCCGGACGCCGTCGGCGAGCTGATCCGGTGGGCAGCCTTCAGCTGCGTGCTCGTACCGGTCGTCCTGCTCTGGTACGGCACCTCACTGGCCGGCACCGCCGGCACCGCACTGGGTCTCACCGCCGTCACGGCCGTCTGCAGGCTGCTGCTGCGCCGGTCGGAGCGGTGTGCGGCGCGTTGCGCCGCGCAAAGAGGCGGACGTCACACCCGGGGTCAGACACCGGTCGACTGACCTGTTTTCGCGCCTCCGAGCGCTGCTTTTCAGCCAACTTCTGGATATCGACCAAGAGGGCTCCGACCCACCCTCCAATCCCCGTTCCACCTGCAAGGAAAGGGTCCGCGGGCCGTCGTGCACCCTACGCGGATTGGCCACGACGACAAGGCGCACTTCCCTGCACGCCCCGTGAGTGCAACGCTTCGTGATCGAATGCTTCACGCCAAGTTGTCATGTCGACAATGTCCGGCGTGTCGAACTGGCCACCGCATGATCGCGGGAGCCAGTAAATTCGATCTTGATCGTCTTTACGGCGGGGGACTCGTGCAGGACCGAGGGGAAACGTGCAGGAGCGACACAACCGAGGAGCCGCGACCACCGAGGGGGGCTTAGCAGTATGAGCCACGACTCCACTGCCGCGCAGGATGCCGCAGCCCGGAAACTGTCCGGGCGACGCCGTAAGGAAATCGTCGCGGTGCTGCTGTTCAGCGGCGGCCCCATCTTCGAGAGTTCCATTCCGCTTTCGGTGTTCGGCATCGACCGCCAGGACGCCGGCGTGCCGCGCTACCGGCTGCTGGTGTGCGCGGGCGAGGAAGGCCCGCTGCGGACCACAGGGGGCCTGGAACTCACCGCACCGCATGGGCTGGAGGCGATCTCCCGCGCCGGGACGGTCGTCGTGCCGGCCTGGCGGTCGATCACCTCGCCGCCGCCGGAGGAGGCGCTCGACGCGCTGCGCCGGGCGCACGAGGAGGGCGCCCGCATCGTCGGGCTGTGCACCGGGGCCTTCGTGCTCGCGGCGGCCGGCCTGCTGGACGGCCGCCCGGCGACCACCCACTGGATGTACGCGCCGACGCTGGCCAAGCGCTATCCGTCGGTGCACGTCGACCCGCGGGAGCTGTTCGTCGACGACGGCGACGTGCTGACGTCGGCGGGCACCGCGGCCGGGATCGACCTCTGCCTCCACATCGTGCGGACCGACCACGGCAACGAGGCGGCCGGCGCGCTCGCCCGGCGCCTGGTCGTCCCGCCGCGCCGGTCGGGAGGCCAGGAGCGCTACCTCGACCGGTCTTTACCCGAGGAGATCGGCGCCGACCCGCTCGCCGAGGTCGTCGCCTGGGCGCTGGAACACCTCCACGAGCAGTTCGACGTGGAGACACTGGCGGCACGCGCCTACATGAGCCGCCGCACGTTCGACCGCCGGTTCCGCTCGCTCACCGGGAGCGCGCCGCTGCAGTGGCTGATCACGCAGCGGGTGCTCCAGGCGCAGCGGCTGCTGGAGACGTCGGACTACTCGGTGGACGAGGTGGCGGGCCGCTGCGGCTTCCGCTCCCCGGTGGCCCTGCGCGGCCACTTCCGCCGCCAGCTCGGCTCCTCCCCCGCCGCCTACCGGGCCGCCTACCGGGCCCGCAGGCCGCAGGGCGAGAAGCCGGGCGAGCCGGAGCCGGCGGTGCCGGTGACCGGCCCGCAGGGCGCCCCCGCGGGGCTGCCCGGCCCGGGACCGGTGAGCGGCACCGCCCCCGCGCTGCTCCACGAGCACCGCGAAGGCGGAGTACCGCTCCAGGCGCGCCGCGCCCCGGCCGGCGCGGTGGGCCTGCTCCCGGGCCCGCGCAGCGGTAACTGAGCACGACGGAGGGGGCGGACGCGTCCGCCCCCTCCGTCGTGCCCGAGGGACGCGGGGAACCGCGCGACGAGCCAGGACGCGCCCGCACCCGGACGACGAACCCCCTTCGGCCCGTCCTGCGGAGCACGGGGGCACGTAAAAAGCTCAGGTGCGCTTTAGGGTGGTCGCATGAACGATCGCATGGTGTGGATCGACTGCGAGATGACCGGCCTCTCGCTGTCCGACGACGCGCTCATCGAGGTGGCCGCCCTCGTCACCGACTCCGAGCTGAACGTACTCGGCGAGGGGGTGGACATCGTCATCCGTCCGCCGGCCCGCGCGCTGGAGACGATGCCGGAGGTGGTGCGTCAGATGCACACCGCGTCCGGGCTGCTCGCCGAGCTGGAGCGGGGCACGACCCTGAAGGACGCCGAGGAGCAGGTCCTGGCGTACGTGCGCGAGCACGTGAAGGAGCCCGGCAAGGCCCCGCTGTGCGGGAACTCCGTGGGCACCGACCGCGGCTTTTTGCTGCGGGACATGCCGACCCTGGAGGACTACCTCCACTACCGGATCGTCGACGTCTCCTCGGTCAAGGAGCTCGCCCGCCGCTGGTACCCGCGGGCGTACTTCAACAGCCCGGAGAAGAACGGCAACCACCGGGCCCTCGCCGACATCCGCGAGTCGATCGCCGAGCTGCGCTACTACCGGGAGGCCATCTTCGTGCCCCAGCCCGGCCCGGACTCCGACACCGCCCGGCAGATCGCCGCCCGGCACGTCGTACCCGCGCCGTAGCCGCCCCGGGCCCGCCCGCGCGAAAACGTGTGCGCGAGCACCCCTGAAGACCCTGTAGACTTCTTCTCGGCCGGTCGGGGAAACGACAAGTTCCACCACCGGTCGTGGTGGGTGTAGCTCAGCTGGTAGAGCACCTGGTTGTGGTCCAGGATGTCGCGGGTTCGAGTCCCGTCACTCACCCTGGGTGATCAGCCGGTGACTCCGTCGGAAGACGGAGTCACCGGCTGATTCGTTTTCCCACCCGCGTTTTCCGGCCCGCTCCCCCACCGGCCGGGACTCGTGCGGACCCGGCCGGTGAGCCGCGTCACGACGACGCCCGCTCCACCAGCTGCACCGGCAGCACCGCCCGGCGGGGGGCCGCCGCCCGCGCCGGACCCGGGCCCCGGCCGGCGATCTCCGTGAGGAGCAGGTCGATCATCGCGCGGCCCATCTCCTCGATGGGCTGCCGGACGCTGGTGAGCGGCGGGTCCATGTGGCGGGCGATGGCCGAGTCGTCGTAGCCGACCAGTGCCACGTCCTCCGGGATGCGCCGGCCCGCCTCGCGCAGCACCTGGCGGGCGCCCGCCGCCATCACGTCCGAGCCCGCGAAGACCGCGTCCAGGCCGGGCCGGCGGGACAGCAGGGTGGCCATCGCGCGCCGGCCGCCCTCCTCGCTGAAGTCCCCCGGTTCGATGAGGAGTTCGTCCACCGGGCGGCCGGCGTCGGCGAGGGCGTCGCGGTAGCCGTCGGCGCGGCGCTGGGCGCCGTAGACGTCCAGCGCGCCGGTGATGTGCGCGATCCGGTGCCGGCCCCGGGACAGCAGGTGTTCCACGGCCGCGCGGGCGCCCGCGTAGTTGTCGGAGTCCACCGAGGTGAGCGACTCGGCCGCCGAGCGCGGGCCGCTGATCACGGCCGGGATCTCCAGCTCGGCCAGCAGATCGGGCAGCGGGTCGTCGGCGTGCACGCCCACCAGCAGGACGCCGTCCACCCGGTGGGCGGCCAGGTACTGGGCCAGCCGCTGCCGCTCCCGGTCGCTGCCCGCGAAGGTCAGCAGCAACTGCATCTCGGTGTCGGACAGTCCCGCGCCGACCCCGCGCAGCATGTCGGAGAAGTAGGGCTCGGCGAAGAACCGGGTCTCCGGCTCGGGGACGACCAGCGCGATGGCGTCGGTGCGGTTGGCCGCGAGGGCGCGGGCCGCGGTGTTGGGGACGTAGCCCAGCTCGGCGACGGCCGCCTCTACGGCGGCACGGGTGGCGTCGCTGACCCGGGGTGAGCCGTTGATCACCCGGGAGACCGTGCCCCGCCCGACCCCGGCCCGGGCGGCGACCTCCTCCAGGGTCGGCCGCCGGCCGCCCCGGCCCCTCACACCGTTGCCTGCCATGGTCGCCGCCTTCCGTTCACCGCCGTCAGGCCAGGAATGTAACAGCGTGACGGCGGCGCCTTCGATTCCGCGGGCGGGGACGGGCCGTCAGGCGGGCAGGGCGTTGTTCCGGATCACCTCGGCGTACCAGCGGGCGCTGGCCTTGGGGATGCGGCGCTGGGTGGGGTAGTCGACGTAGACGGCGCCGAACCGCTTCGAATAGCCGTAGGACCACTCGAAGTTGTCCAGCAGGGACCACAGGAAGTAGCCCCGCACGTCGGCGCCGTCGGCGATGGCGCGGCGGACGGCGTCCAGGTGGGAGCGGAGGTAGGCGATCCGCTGCGGGTCCTCGACGCGGCCCTCCGGGGAGACATAGTCGTCGAAGGCGGCGCCGTTCTCGGTGACCATCAGCGGCAGCCCGGGGTGCCGGGCCGACATCTCGGTCAGCAGGGTGTGCAGGCCGCTGGCGTCGATGGCCCAGTTCATGGCGGTCAGGTCGTCGTTGGCGAGGTGGAAGGCGACCTGCTCGGAGCCGGTCCACGGGGAGTGGTCGCTCGCGCCGTGGCCGTCGTTGCGGGTGCTCGCGGCGCCGTCGGCGGGCAGCGAGACCACGGTCGGCGCGTAGTAGTTGACGCCGAGCACGTCGAGCGGACGGGAGATCTCCGCGAGGTCCCCGGCGCGCACCAGCTCGTCCCAGTCGACCAGGTGCGCGGTGTCGCGCAGCAGGTCCTCGGGGTAGGCGCCGTCCAGCAGGGGGCCGGTGAAGATCCGGTTGCCGACGGCGTCGATGCGGCGGGCGGCCTCGGCGTCCTCGGGGCTGCCGGTGAGCGGGCGCACCTGGTGCAGGTTCAGGGTGATGGAGACCTGCGCCGAGGAGGGCAGGGCCGTGCGCAGGACGCCGACGGCCTCGCCGTGGGCCAGGTTCAGGTGGTGGGCGGCGCGCAGGGTGGCGGCCGGGTCGGTCCGGCCCGGGGCGTGCACGCCGGAGCCGTAGCCGAGGAACGCCGAGCACCAGGGCTCGTTGAGGGTGGTCCACATCCCGACCCGGTCGCCCAGGGCGCGGGCGGCGAGGGCGGCGTAGTCGGCGAACCGGTGGGCGGTGTCGCGGTGCGGCCAGCCGCCCGCGTCCTCCAGCTCCTGCGGCAGGTCCCAGTGGTAGAGGGTGGCGACCGGGGTGATGCCCGCCTCCAGGAGGGCGTCGGTCAGCCGGCGGTAGAAGTCCAGGCCGCGCTCGACGGCGGGGCCCCGGCCGGTGGGCTGGACCCGGGGCCAGGAGATGGAGAACCGGTAGGCCTTGAGCCCGAGGTCCTTCATCAGGGCCACGTCGTCGCGGTACCGGTGGTAGTGGTCGGCGGCGATGTCACCGGTGTCGCCGTTGCGGACCTTGCCGGGGGTGTGGCTGAAGGTGTCCCAGATGGAGGGGGTGCGGCCGTCCTCGGTGGCGGCGCCCTCCACCTGGTAGGCGGCGGTGGCGGCGCCCCAGACGAAGCCGGTCGGGAAGGAGGTGTCCGAGGCCGGCTCGGCGATGGTCTCGGGTCGTACGGCGGTCATGGTGAGAGCGCTCCCAAAACGAAGAGGAATGGATGACGGACGGCGCGGCCCGGCCGTGCGGGAGCCGGTCGCGGGTGGGGCGGGACGGCCCGGGCCCCCGCCTCGGTGCGTGACGGGCGTCGCGGCCGGTGGGCGGTGGAGAGGGACAAGTGCCGTGCCCGTTCGGTACCCGGTGCGGGCCCGAAAGGCGCGGCCGTGGCCGGGCGGTGGGCGTCCCGTTCGAATACGGCCCCGGCGGGGCCGGGTGGTGTCCGGTCCGGTACGGCCCGCTGCGGGGCGGATGAGGAGGCGGGCGGTACCGGACCGGGCACGAGGGGTGGGCCGGCGCGCGCGGCGGGCCGGCGGTGGGACACGGGCCGGTCCGGCGGGGCGGGCCCCGCGGCCGGGGTTCAGCCCTTGACCGCGCCCGCCATGATCCCCCCGACGATCTGCTTGCCGAAGATCACGAAGACCAGCAGCAGCGGCAGGGTACTGATCAGCGCGCCGGCCATGACGATGCTCTGGTCGGGCGTGTAGGAGGCGCTGAGCTGGCCGAGCGCCACCTGGATGGTCGGGTTCTGCTGGTTCAGCGCGAGGAAGGGCCAGAAGAAGTCGTTCCAGGCCTGCACGAAGGTGAGCATGCCCAGCACCATCATCGCGGGCCGGGCCACGGGCAGTACCACGCTCCACACGATGCGGAAGTTGCTCGCCCCGTCCACCTTGGCCGCCTCGATCAGCTCGTACGGCAGCGCCTCGACGAGGTACTGGCGCATGAAGAAGACGCCGAACGCGCCGACCAGGGTCGGGAAGATCACCGACTCGAGCTTTCCGCCCCACCCGATGTCCGACATCATCATGAACAGCGGAACGACGCTGAGCTGGGGCGGGATGGTCAGGGTGGCGATGACCGCGGTCATCAGCACGTTCCGGCCGCGGAAGCGCATCTTGGCGAAGGCGTAACCGGCGAGGGTGCAGAAGAACAGGGTGGCGACGGTGATGCTGCCGGCCACGATCACGCTGTTGACGATGGCCTTGCCCAGGTTCGCCTGCTCCCAGGCCGCCTGGAGGTTGCTCCCGAGCCTGCCGCCCGGCACCAGCGGCGGCGGGCTGTCCAGGACCCGCTGCTGGTCGTGCGAGGCGGCCACCAGCGTCCAGTACAGCGGGAAGATCGAGCCGAGCCCGACGACGATCAGGGCGGCGTAGGTGAACGGGCCGCCCCGCAACTGCTGGCCGGCGCCCAGGCGGAGACGGCCCGGGGTCTTGCCGGAGGCGGTGTAGGACGGTGCCTGGAGGAGGTCCGGCGCCGAGGTCTTGGTGGGACTGGTCGTGGTCATCGATGTCGCTCCCGTCAGGCCGCGTTCTTGCGCACGAACCGGCCGACGATCCAGTTGATCAGGGCGATCAGCAGCAGCAGGACGAGCATGGCCCAGGCCACGGCCGCCGCCGGTCCCAGATGACCCAGCTTCCAGCCGTAGTTGAACAGGTAGATGCTGAGCGTCTCGTACTGGTGCTCGCTGCCGCCGATCGAGCCGAGGGTGCCGCCCTGGAGCAGCAGCGGCTCACCGAACAACTGCATCGAGCCGATGGTCGAGATGACGATGGTGAACAGGATCGTCGGCCGCAGCGAGGGGATGGTCACCTTGCGGAACTGCTGCCAGCGCGACGCCCCGTCGATGGCGGCGGCCTCGTACAGATCGGTGGGGACCGCCTGCATCGCGGCCAGGTAGATGAGGGCGTTGTAGCCGGTCCACCGCCAGATCACGATGACCGAGATGGCGATCTTGGACGTCCAGGTGCCCTCGCCCCAGTCGACGTCGCCGACGCCGAAGAAGTGCAGCACCCAGTTGAGGATGCCGCCGTCGGCGCGGAAGACCAGCGCGAAGACCAGGGCGGCCGTGGCGACCGAGGTGGCGTACGGGGTGAGGATGACGGTTCGCCAGAAGGTGCTGGCGCGCAGCTTGTAGTTGAGCAGGTGGGCGAGGCCCAGGGCCACCAGCAGCTGCGGCACGGTGGAGATGACACCGATGACGAAGGTGTTGAAGACGGCCGTCCAGAACTCGGCGTCCTGGAGGATTCTGGAGAAGTTGTCGAAGCCCACCCACTCGGACTGGTCGAGGCCCGTCATCTCCACCCGGTGCAGGGCGATCCAGCCGGTGTAGAGGAGCGGATAGAGCCCGAAGGCACCGAAGATCAGGAAGAAGGGGGCGATGTAGGCGTACGGCGACGCCTTGTCGTCGAAGCGCCACAGCCGGCTGCGCCATGTGCCGCGTCCGTTCGACGCGGCACCGGAGCCGCCGGACGGCGGGGTGTAGGCACCCCGTGCGGGGGTTGTCGTTGCCACGGAGGGAGTCCTTCCCTGAAGGTTTCGGCCGGTGGGGCGTACGGCGCGGTCCGGACCGGGACCGGTCCGCCGCTCCCCGCGCGGATCGGTACGGTGGCGGACGACCCGTGCCGCGGCCTGACGTGCGTAGGGGGCGGAACCCGGCCGTCGGCCGCCGGTCCCCGCCGGTGACGCCGCGGCGGCGCCCTGACCGGGCACCGCTCCGCGTCGTCGGGCACTCACCCGCCCTGGGCCCGGCTCCGGTCGCCGTCCCTCCCGCCGCCGGCACGAGGGACGGGCCTGGCGGGAGTTCGGCGACGGCGTCCGGCTCCCCGTGCCGCGCACCGGTCTGCGCTGTCCGGCGGCGGGGGCGGGGGCCCGTACGGGCGGGGTGCGGGCGGCTCACGCGCCGCCCGCACCCCGGCCGGTCAGCCGAGCGCCTTGTCGAGCGTCTCGGTCGCGGCCTCCCAGGCGTCGTCGGGGTCGGTGCCCCGCTTCTCCATGTTGTTGATCTGGTTGGAGATGGTGTCCTTGATGACGCCGTCCTTCGGGCCGAGCACCGCCTCGGGGATGGTCTTGGCCTCCTCGGCGAAGATCTGGCCGATGGGGGCGTCACTGAAGTACGGGAGCTTGCCGTTCTTCACGTCGGGCAGGTCGTAGGCCTTCTGGTTGGACGGGAAGATACCGGCGGCCTTGAACACCGCGGCCTGCTGCTCGGGCGCGGTCAGCCACTTGACCAGCTCCTGGGCCTCCTTGACGTGCTTGCCGCTCTTGGGAACGGTCAGGAAGGAGCCGCCCCAGTTGGCCGCCGTGGAGCCGGGCGCGCGGGAGATGTCCCACTTGCCCTTGTAGGCGTCGCCGGAGTTGGTGGAGATCTGGGCGGCCATCCAGGCCGGGCAGGCCACGGTGGCCACGCTGCCCTTGCGCAGCGCCGCGGTCCAGGCGTCGGTGAACTGCGGCAGGCCCTGGGTGAGCTTCTTCTCGGCGGCCTGCGCCGCCAGGTTCCAGCCCTGCTTGACGGACGGGCTGTCCTTGTAGACCGCCTCGCCCTCGGCGTTGTAGTACTGCTGGGACGAGGAGGAGACGACCGCGTTGTACATCGCGGAGGCGGAGTCCATGAAGTACGTGCCGGAGGGCGCCTTCTTCTGGTACTGCTCGCCGAGCTTGAGGTAGTCCTCCCAGCCGCCGGCGACGGCCTTGGCGACGGCCTCGCGGTCGGTGGGCAGGCCCGCCTTCTCGAAGAGGTCCTTGCGGTAGCACAGGGACATCGGGCCGATGTCGGTACCGGCGCCGATCACCGTGCCGTCCTTGGCGGTGGCCTGCTTCGCCTTCCAGGACACCCAGTCGCCGACGTTGATCGTCTTGCCGAGGTCGGTGAACTTGTCCGCCTGGGTGTCCACGACCTCCTTGATGCGCGCGACCTCGATACCGACGACGTCCGCCAGGCCGCTGCCCGTGTTCAGCTGCTGAAGGAGCTTCGGGTAGTAGTCCTGCTCGTTGGCGGTCGTCTCTTCCTTGACCGTGATGTTCGGGTGCAGCTCGTGGTACTTGGCGAACAGGTTGGCTTCCTTGTAGCCGAACTGCCCGTAGTCGGCCACCGTGAGGGTGATGTTGCCGTCCGCGTCCGTGCTGCCCGAGTCGCCGTCGTCGCTGCTGCAACCGGTCAGCAGCAGGGCTGAGGCGGTCAGGGCCGTCGTGGCCACGATCGCCGCTCTGCGGCCGTGGCCACCGCCGGTACGGGTGATGCGCATTCCACTACTCCTTGTTCCAGTGGGGAACGGGACCTCAGGATTCGGACCGCCGGGCCGGGCGGTCCGGACCTGCCCTCTCGGATCGAGCAGCGGCTAGCCAACAGCACACGGTGTGCGATGGAAACGTGCTGGTCAACGGTGTGCCATGCAAGGTAGAGGGGAAGGCCATGGGTGGTTTCGGCCACACGGAAGAGAGCCCCGGTCACCCCGTGGGACCGCTCCCACGCGGCATGCCGGAAGACTCGTCCGTGCCGGGGCCGGGTGTCAAGACTTGAAGACGGCGTTGTTGCGCAAGCGTGTTCCGTACGTCACGGGAACGTGTCGCCCCGCTCACCTCGGTCTGCCTGGGGCCGCCCGGCATCGGCCCAGGTCACCGGCGGTTCGGCCGCTCCCCGCTGCCATCTGCCCGCAGCCCGGGGGCCGTTGCCGGAATTCCTGGGCCAGAATGAAGCGCCCCCGACCCGGACCGCCGGAAGGTGAACGATGAGCCCTGCCCAACAGCCGCAGCCGCCCCGGACGGTGGACGTGCGGCGACCGACCCTCAACGCCGTGGCCGCCCGCGCCGGCGTGGGCCGCGGCACGGTCTCCCGGGTCATCAACGGCTCCCCCAAGGTCAGCGACCGCTCCCGGGCGGCCGTCGAGCGGGCGATCGCGGAACTCGGCTACGTCCCCAACCGCGCCGCCCGCACGCTGGCCACCCGCCGCACGGACTCGGTGGCGCTGGTCGTGCCCGACGCCGAGAGCCGCCTGTTCGCCGAGCCCTACTTCTCGGAGATCATCCTGGGCGTGTCCGCCGGACTGACCAGCGCGGGCATGCAGTTGCTGCTGGTGCTCACCGGCGACGAGACCGAGTACGGCCGGCTGGCCGGCTACCTCGCCGCGCAACGGGTGGACGGGGTGCTGCTGATGGCGGTGCACGCCGAGGACACCCTGCCCGACCGGCTCGCGGAACTGGCCGTGCCCACCGTGCTCGCCGGGCGCCGCGGCGAGGGGGAGCGGCTGGGCCATGTCCGCGCGGACAACCGGGGCGGCGCCCGGCTCGCCGTGCGGCACCTGCTGGCGGGCGGGCGGCGGGCCGTCGCCACCATCACCGGCCCGCTGGACATGGACGCGGCGCGGGCCCGGCTGGACGGCTACCGGGACGCGCTGCGGGACGCCGGCGTTCCCGTCGCCGGGGAGCTGATCGCGGCGGGCGACTTCACCGAGCAGGGCGGACGCGCGGCCATGCGGGAACTGCTGCGCCGACGCCCGGATCTCGACGCCGTCTTCGCCGCCTCCGACGTGATGGCCTCCGGCGCGGTGCAGGAACTGCGCGCGGCGGGCCGCCGGATACCCGGGGACGTGGCGCTGGTCGGCTTCGACGACTCCATCGTGGCCCGGCACATCGACCCGCCGCTGACCAGCGTCCGCCAGCCGCTGGCGGAGATGGGCCGCACGATGGCGACCCTGCTGCTGGAGGAGATCGCCCAGCGCGGCACGGGGCAGCGCGGGGTGGTGCTGCCCACGGAACTGGTGGTGCGGGAGTCCGCCTGACGGGCCGTCCGCCGCACCGCGCCCCCGCACGCCCCCTCTCGCATCGCACCCCCGCACGCCCCCCTGTCGCACCGCACCACCGCGTCTCCCCCTTCCATCGTGGGAGCGCTCCCATGCATAATGCGTGCACTCGACCCCTGGGAGAGCCTCCATGCCCGAACCGATGACACAGACCTTTCCGCCCGCCTTCCTCTGGGGCGCCGCGACCTCGGCGTACCAGATCGAGGGGGCGGTGGGGGAGGACGGCCGCACCCCGTCGATCTGGGACACCTTCAGCCATACGCCGGGCCGCACGGCCGGCGGTGAGACCGGGGACGTCGCGGTCGACCACTATCACCGCTACCGCGACGACGTGGCGCTGATGGCGGAGCTGGGCCTGACCGCGTACCGCTTCTCCGTGTCCTGGAGCCGGGTGCAGCCGACGGGCCGGGGCCCGGTGGTCCAGCGCGGCCTGGACTTCTACCGGCGGCTGGTCGACGAGCTGCTGGAGCACGGCATCAAGCCGGCGCTCACGCTCTACCACTGGGACCTCCCGCAGGAACTGGAGGACGCGGGCGGCTGGCCGGAGCGGGACACCGCGTTCCGGTTCGCCGAGTACGCGCGGCTGGTCGGGGAGGCGCTGGGCGACCGGGTGGAGCAGTGGATCACCCTCAACGAGCCCTGGTGCAGCGCCTTCCTGGGCTACGGCTCCGGGGTGCACGCGCCCGGCCGCACCGACCCGGCGGCCTCCCTGCGTGCCGCGCACCACCTGAACCTCGGGCACGGGCTGGCCGTGTCCGCCCTGCGCGCGGCGATGCCGGCCCACAACCGGATCGCGGTCAGCCTCAACTCCTCGGTGGTGCGCCCGCTCGGCCAGGACCCGGCCGACCTGGCCGCCGTGCGCCGCATCGACGACCTGGCCAACGGGATCTTCCACGGCCCGATGCTGCACGGGGCGTACCCGGAGACGCTGCTGGAGGCCACGCGCTCGGTGACGGACTGGAGTCACGTCCTGGACACCGACGTGCGCACGATCAACGCGCCGCTGGACGCGCTGGGCCTGAACTACTACACGCCGGCACTGGTCTCGGCCGCGTCCGGGGAGGTGAAGGGGCCCCGGCCGGACGGGCACGGCGCCAGCGAGCACTCCCCCTGGCCG
Source organism: Streptomyces rubradiris (assembly GCF_016860525.1). Classification (NCBI taxonomy): domain Bacteria; kingdom Bacillati; phylum Actinomycetota; class Actinomycetes; order Kitasatosporales; family Streptomycetaceae; genus Streptomyces; species Streptomyces rubradiris. Next base: position 5,132,699 of record NZ_BNEA01000015.1, on the reverse strand, counting down.
TGCTCCGACGACATCCTCTTCCACCAGACGCCGGGCGAGCGCACGGAGATGGGCTGGACCATCGACCCGACGGGCCTGTACGAGCTGATCATGCGCTACACGCGCGAGGCGCCCGGCCTGCCGCTGTACGTCACCGAGAACGGCGCGGCCTACGACGACAAACCCGACCCCGACGGCCGCGTGCACGACCCCGAGCGCATCGCCTACCTGCACGGCCACCTGTCGGAGGTGCGCCGGGCCATCGCCGACGGCGCCGATGTGCGCGGCTACTACCTGTGGTCGCTGATGGACAACTTCGAGTGGGCCTACGGCTACGGCAAGCGGTTCGGCGCGGTCTACGTGGACTACGCGACGCTGGAGCGGACGCCGAAGTCGAGCGCCCGCTGGTACGGCGAGGCGGCCCGCACCGGAGCGCTGCCGCCCGTGCCGGCCGCCTAGCCCGGAGGGCGCGGCCTGCCGTGGGGGACGGGCCGCGCCCTTCGTCGTCCCCGGTGCGGGACGCCGGGCGTCAGGCGATCACTTTGAGCGCGGAGTACAGCGCGTAGAGGATGGCCGGCAGGGCCCCGAGGAGCCCGGCGAGCGCAGCGATCACCACGGGCAGCCGGTGTGCCGACTTCAGGGCCCGGGCGAGATACGCCACGAGTACGAAATAGGCCAGAGTCACCACGACTCCGGCCGAGAGCAGGACAGCAGGACTCATCGAGTGCATACGGCGCTCTTCTCTGTGCGACATGCCCAGTCCGGTACCGGCCACGCCGTGAGCAGGCCATACGCGTCCCTTGGCGGGGGACATGGACAGTCTCGGTGAGGTGCCGGTGATATGACGGTAGCTCAAACCGAGCCCTGTGGACCAGAGTTGGCCGAGACGACGAAGGAGCAGGGGGCCCCAGGGAGCCACCCCTGGGTTCCCCCGCTCAGGTCAGCTCCGGACTGGGCAAGTCGCGGAAGACTGCTCGTCAGATGGTCGCGCGCCGAGATATACGAACGATATACGCGCCGTCCGCACCGGTTGTTACCCTGACTTGCGGGAAGGGGGCGTCATGCGTGAATCGGTATCCGGTGACCCGGAACTGCGGTTCACCCTCCTCGGCCCGGTGCGCGCCTGGCGGGGCGAGGACTCCCTGGCCACGGGCAGTCCCTACCAACGGGCGCTGCTGGCCGCCCTGTTGCTGCGCGAAGGCCGTACGGCGAGCACCGCCGAGCTCATCGACTCCCTGTGGGGCACCGAACCGCCCGCGTCGGCGCTGCCCGGCGTGCGCACGTATGCCTCCCGGCTGCGGAAGGTGCTGGGCCCCGACGTCGTGGTCAGCCGTCCGGGCGGATACGCGATCAGCGCGCTGCCCGAGGGCGCCGTCGACCTGTGGACCGCACAAAGCCTGGCGGAGGAGGCGGAGCAGGCGCGCGCCGCCGGGGAGCTGGGCCGGGCACGGGACGTCCTCGGCCGGGCGCTCGCGCTGTGGGACGGCGAGCCGCTGGCCGGCGTGCCCGGCCCCTACGCGGAGGCACAGCGGACCCGCCTGGAGGAGTGGCGGCTGCAACTCCTCGAATCCCGCCTGGACATGGACCTGGACCAGGGCCGGCACGCCGAGGCGGTGGCCGAGCTGACCGCGCTGACGGCGGCCCATCCGCTGCGCGAACGGCTGCGCGAACTGCTAATGCTGGCGCTGTACCGCAGCGGCCGGCAGGCGGAGGCGCTCGCGGTGTACGCGGACACCCGTCGGCTGCTCCGGGACGAACTGGGCGTGGACCCGCGGCCGGGCCTCAGCGACCTCCAGCAGCGCATCCTGCAGGCGGACCCGGTCCTCGCACAGCCCTCGGCCCCGGTGGCCGGACCGGCTGCCGCACCCGTCGTACCCGCGCAACTCCCGGCTGCCGTATCCGACTTCACGGGCCGGACCACGTTCGTGGAGGAGCTGCGCGACGCGCTCACGTCAGGTGAGGGCAAGGTGATGGCCGTAGCATCCGTCACGGGCATGGCCGGGGTCGGCAAGACCGCACTGGCGGTCCAGGTGGCGCACCTTGTCAGCCCCGCCTTCCCGGACGGGCAGTTGTGGGCCGTCCTCCAAGGCGCGGAGCGGCGTCCCGCCGAACCGGCCACGGTGCTCGGCTCGTTCCTGCGCGCGCTCGGCACCCCGGATGCGGCGATCCCCGACTCGACGGAGGAGCGGGCGGCGCTGTACCGCTCGCTGCTGCGCGGCCGGCGGGTCCTGGTGGTCCTGGACGACGCCCGGGACGCGGCCCAGGTGCGCCCGCTGCTGCCCGGCACCCCCGGCTGCGCGGCCCTGGTGACCTCGCGCGTGCGCATGCCGGACCTTGCGGGCGCCCACCTGGTGGACCTGGATGTCATGTCCCCGGAGGAGGCCCTGGCCCTGTTCACGCGGATCGTGGGCGAGGAGCGGGTGCGGGCGGAACGCGAGGCGGCCATGGACGTGGTCGCAGCCTGCGGTTACCTGCCCCTGGCCATCCGCATCGCCGCCGCCCGCCTGGCCGCCCGCCGCACCTGGACGATCTCGGTGCTGGTGGCCAAGCTCGCCGACGAACGGCGCCGCCTGGACGAGCTTTACGGCGGCGACCTGAGGGTGACGGCGCTGTTCGCATACGTCTACGAACGGCTGGAGCCCGCCCAGGCCCGCGCCTTCCGCCTCCTCGGCCTGGCCGACGGCCCCGACATCTCCCTGGCCGCGGCGGCGGCCCTGCTGGACCTCCCGGCCGAGGACGCCGAGGACCTGCTCGAGTTCCTGGTCGACGCCCACCTGCTGACATCGGCCGCGCCCGGCCGCTACCACTTCCACGATCTGGTCCGCCTCTTCGCCCGCGCCCGCACGGAGCGGGACGAGGGGCCCGCCGAACGGGAGGCCGCCCTCGGCCGGCTGCTGGACTTCTACCTGGCCACGGCCACCCGCGCGTACGCGATCGAGCGGCCGGAGGACCGGCTGGTGGACCACCTGGAGACCGCCGGGCACCCCGGGCTGTCCTTCGCCGACCCGCCGGCGGCCCGGGACTGGCTCTACGCGGAGGCCGGGCCCCTGCTCTCCGTGGTCCGCCAGACGGCCCGGTCACCGCTGCTGCGGCGCGCGGTGGACACGCTCTGGGCCGCGCTCGACCTGTCCGAGGGCAGCCTCTCGCAGCCGTACGAGGAGGCGGCCCTGGCCCTGTGCGACGCCGCCCGCGCGGCCGGCGACCGGCGGGCCGAGGCGCGGGCCCTGATCACGGCGGCCCATGCCCATGTGATCAGCGGCCGGTTCGAGGCCGCCGACGAGGCCGCCGCGCGGGCCGTCGAACTGAGCGCCGACACCGACCCCCTGACCACGGCCTGGGCCTGTGACCGGCGGGGCGTCATCGCGCACTACCGGGGCCGGCTCGCGGACGGCGAGAGGCATCTGACCCGCGCGGCCGACGGCTTCCGCGCCTGCGGCGACCGGCCGGGCGAGGCGGCGGCGCTGAGCGGCCTGTCCCGTCTCCGGGTGGCGGACGGCCGCCCCGAGGAGGCGGTCCGGCTGGCCCGGCAGGGCGTGGAGATGTACGACGCGATGGGCCACGCCCTGCGCGGCGCCAACGCGCGCTACGCCCTGGCGCTCGCCCTGGCCGCCTCCGGCGAGCCGGATGCCGCGCTGCGCCTGCTCGACGAGGCGCTGGAGGTGTTCCGGGGCAGCAGGCAGCTGTTCTGGCAGAGCATGACGCACTACCGGATGGCGGAGATCCAGCTCGCCCAGGGCGCTCCGGCGGCTGCCGCCGCCTCCGCCGAGGCGGCACTGGTTCCGCTGGCCGAGGTGGGCGGGGACGTGCGGCGGGCGGACGCGCTGACGCTGCTGGGCCGTGCGCTCGACCGGCTCGGCCAGTCCGGCCGGGCCAAGTCCTGCTGGCGGGAGGCGCTCGCCCTGTACGAGAATCTGGGCACGGGCCAGGCCCGGGTTCTGCGGGACCTGCTGCACGAGGGCGCCGCGTCGGCGCTGGCCTCCTGACCCGGCACCGCCCCGGCCCAGGGCGTGGTCGTCCGGCCGGGGCGGGCACGCCCGTGCGGGCAGGTCACTTGTAGGCGGCGAACGCCTTCGAGAAGGCGTACGGCTCCTGGGCGACGGAGCTGCACGTGGGGTCGGCGGCGGGCTTGGGGCCGCCCGCGCAGCTCTTGTCCCGGGTCGCGGACCACATGGACAGCCCGCCGAGGCCCTTGGACTTGGCGAAGTTCACCAGTTGGGTGGCGTCCTCGACCTTGAAGACCTCGGAGGAGACGTCGTTGACGCCGATCATCGGGGTGACGGCCACGGTCTTCCAGGCGGCGGCGTCGGACAGCCCCAGCACGCTCTTGACCTGGGCCTGGGTGGCGGTCGCGGCCTGCTCGGCGTAGGTCCCCATGTCCCCGCCGTACGAGGCGCCGTAGTCCATCGCCATGATGTTGACGGTGCCGGTCCGCACGCCGTTGGCCTTGGCGTCGGCGAGGAGGTCGACACCGGCCTGGGTGAGGCCCTCGGGCATCACCGGAAGGGTGAAGGAGACGTCCAGGCCGGGGTGCCGGGCCTGGAGCTTGGCGATGGCCTGGGCGCGGCGGGTGTTGGCGGCCTTGTCGGGCAGCGCGCCGCCCTCGACGTCGAAGTCCACCTTGGTCAGCCGGAAGGCGTCGACCGCCTTGCCGTACGCCGCCGCCAGCGCGTCCGCGGAGGAGCAGGTGGTGGCCAGCTCCGAGCCGGCGGCGCCGCCGAAGGAGACCCGCACGTCACCGCCCTTGGCGCGCAGCGCGCCGATCTGCGCGGCCACGCCGTCGCCGGTGAGGTCCGTGACCCCGCCCCACTTGGGGGTGCAGCCGCCGCCGTCGGTGAGGAAGGCGAGGGTGTACTCCTTCACGCCGGTGGCGTCGGCCGCGCCGAGGAGGTCGAAGGCCGGGTAGAGGGAGGTGTCGACGTAAGGAGCGAAGCCGGCGGAGGCGGTGCTGCCGGTTCCGGTGCCCGTGCCGGTGCTCTGCGAGGGGGTGGGGGCCGGGGTGACGGTCTGGGTCGGCGTGGTCGTCCTGGTGGGGGTGGGGTCCGGGGCCGGGGTGGTCCGGGTCGGGCGGCCGCTCGGCTCGGGGGTGGCGGCGCCGTCCGCGGAGCACTGGGTGCCGTCGATGCGGCAGCCGTCCGGGTCGCCGCCGCCGTTCACCACGAAGCCGACGGTCACCGACTTGCCGGGGGCCAGCCCGGCGGTGTCCCAGGCGGCCGGCTTCACGGTGACGTGCCGGCCGCTGACGCTCCACTCGCCGTTCCAGAGCGAGGAGAGCGTGGCGCCCGCGGGCAGGTCGAACTCCAGCGTCCAGGTCTTCTCGGTCTCGCCGGTGTTGTTGGTGACGACGTACTGGGCGGTGTAGCCCGTGGACCAGTCGCTGGTCCTGGTGTACGCGGCGTGCACCCCGGCGGCGTTGGCGGTGCCGGTGAGCAGGACCGCGCCGCCGCCGGTCACGGCCGCGGCCAGCAGGCCGCCTATCGCCTTGTTCCTGCCACTGATCCTGCGCCGGTGCGTGCTCATGCGCGTGCCTGCCTTCGCTGTTCACGGGGGTGGGGTGCGGCAGCACGCTAGCGATCCGGAAACGGACAAACCGCTTGTCCGGGGCGCCCTTCGCGCACCTTAGGGTTCGCTTAAGGAAGCGATCGGGGTCGGTTAAAGGCGAAGACCGATTTGCCCGGCCGGCGCCTGCGCACGGCTCCTGCCCGGCCACGGCCCGCCGGTCCCCGTCCGGTCTGCTGCAACCAGATCCGCACCTCCGTGCCGCCCAGCACCGAGGAGCCGATGCGCACGTCACCGCCGGTGGACTCGGCGAGCCGGCGGACGATGTCCAGGCCCAGCCCGGTGGAGCCGGTGTGCCCGGAGCCCCGGCCGCGGGCCATCGCCGCCTGGGGGTCGGATATGCCGGGGCCCGCGTCGGAGACGAGCACGATCACCGCGTCCTCGCCGTTGTGCACGTCGACCGCGAAGGCGGTGCCCTCGGCGGTGTGCCGGAACACATTGCCGAGCAGGGCGTCGAGGGCGGCGACCAGGTCGGCGCGGGCCACGGGTACGCGCACCGGCCTGTCCACCCCGGCCACCCGCCACTTGCGGCCCTCGTCCTCGGCCAGCGCGGACCAGAACTCCATGCGCTCGCGCACCACTTCGGCCGCGTCGCAGCCGGCGCCGGGCCCGGCGGCGGCCGTCTGCGGCTTGGCCTCCCGGGCGGTGCGGATGATGGTGTCGACCTCGCGTTCCAGCTGGGCGACGGCGGCCCGGGTCTGCTCGGCGGCCGGTCCGCCGCCGAGGGAGGCCGCGTTCAGCCGGAGCACGGTGAGCGGGGTGCGCAGCCGGTGCGAGAGGTCGGCCGCCAGCTCGCGTTCGTTGGCGAGGAGCTGGACGACCTGGTCGGCCATGGCGTTGAACGCGCTGGCGGCCAGCCGCAGTTCGGTCGGGCCGTCCTCGGGCACCCGGGCGCCCAGCTTGCCCTCGCCCAGTTCGTGCGCGCCCTCCACCAGCCGGCGCGCGGGGCGCACCATGCGCACCCCGAGCCGGTCGGCGACGGCCACCGAGCCGACGATCAGCGCCAGGCCGACGGCGGCGAGCACCGCCCAGGCCGTGCCGACGCCGTTGGTCACCTCGGACTCCGGGACGTACACCTCGACGACGGCTATCGCGCCCGAGCCGAGGGCGACCGGCTGGAGCAGGGTGGAGCCGCCGGGCACGGTGGTGGTGGAGGCGCGGCCGAGTCCGCGGACGGCCCGGACGTCCCGGGCGGCGGCGCGCTGCCGGCCGAGGTCCAGCGCGGCCCGGCCGCCGTCGGCGGGCAGGTGCACGGCCATCCGGGAGCCGGCTCCGGCCGAGGCCACGACCCGCTCCAGCTGGTCCCGGTCGGTGGTGATGGACAGCGCGGGCGCGACCGCGGCGGCCTCCCGCTCGGCGTTGGAGAACGCGCGGTCACGGGCCATCTCCTTGACGACCAGGCCGAGCGGCACCGCGAAGGCGACGACGACCATCGTGGTCACCGCGAGACAGACCTTGACCAACGCCCACCTCATCGCGCCTCGCCGCCGAAGGGGGACGGGGGCACGCGGGGGGCGGGTTCGGAGGGACCGGGTGCGGAGGGGCCGGGCACGGTCGGCCAAGACACCGGCGGCTCGGATCTGCCCGGCCGGGACACCGGAGGCTCGGGCACGGGGCCTTCCGGTGCCGGGGGTTCGAGTTTGACGCCGACGCCTCGGAGGGTGTGCAGGTAGCGCGGGCGGGCGGCCGTCTCGCCCAGTTTGCGGCGGAGCCAGGACAGATGGACGTCGATGGTCTGGTCGTCGCCGTAGGTCTGCCGCCAGACCTCGGCGAGGAGTTCCCGGCGCGGCACGACGACCCCGGGACGGGCGGCGAGGAAGGCGAGCAGATCGAACTCGCGGCGGGTCAGGTCGAGCCGGACGCCGTCCAGTTCCGCCTGGCGGCGCAGCGGGTCGACGGTCAGGCCGCCGACGCGGAGCACGGACGAGGACGGCGTCTCACCGCCGCCGGCCCGGGCCCGGCGCAGCACGGCCGCCATCCGGGCGCACAGGTGCTCCACGGAGAACGGCTTGGTCAGATAGTCGTCCGCCCCCGCGTTGAGCAGCCGGACGATCTCGGCCTCGTCGTCCCGGGCGGTGGCGATGATGACCGGCACGTCGGTGACGCCCCGGAGCATCTTCAGGGCCTCGGAGCCGTCCAGATCGGGCAGTCCGAGGTCCAGGACGACCACGTCGAAACGGACGTGGGCGACCTCGCGCAGCGCCTCCAGTGCCGTGCCGACGCTGCGCACCGTGTGGGCGGCGTCGGTCAACTGCCGGATGAGCGCCGAGCGTACGAACTGGTCGTCCTCGACCACGAGCACACTTGCCATGCGCCGCACCGTACGCCATGCCGCCGGGCCCGGCCGGAGCCTGTGGACAACTCCGCGCTTGTGGACAACTCCCCGCGACCGGTGTGACCGGCGTGACCAGTGTGACCGGTGAGGCAGTATGGCGCCGATGCGCAGAGGACTCGTACACGTACTGGCCTGGCTGCTCGCGACGGCAGCGGCGGTCACGCTGTCCTGGTGGGGCGTGCACACGGTGCTGGCCGGGACCGCGTACGAGCCGCCGCGTGCCCTGCCCGTCCCGGCGGCCGGCGCGTCGGCCCCGGAGACGGCTTCCGCGCCCTCGACGACCGCCGCCTCCCCGGTCCCGCCGTCGACGCGGGAACCGGCCCGGCCGACGCCCGCGCGGACCGACACGGCGACCCCGGCCGGCCCCCGGCCCCCGTCCCCCACCCCCACCGCCACCGCCACCGCCACCGCGACCGCCTCCGCCGGCGCGTCCGGCCGGGTCAGGTCCTACGACACCGACGGCGGCCGGGCGGTGTTCGACCTCGGTCCGGCCGACGCCACGCTCGTCTCGGCGGCCCCGGGGGCCGGCTGGTCGATGCAGGTGTGGAAGACGGCGAGCTGGATCCGGGTGGAGTTCGTCCGGGGCACGGACCGGGTGTCGGTGTTCTGCACCTGGCACGACGGGCCGCCACGGGTCGAGGTCGGCACGTACTGAGCAGGGGCTGGGCAAGGACTGAACAGGTGCCGAGCAGCGGCCCTAGCGGAACACCGACGGCGGCGGGGCCGGGGACGCCACCGCGGCCTCGTCCGTCACGGGCACCGCGCCGCCGGTGAAGTCGGTGAGCGCCCGGCCGTGTTCGACCCGGCCGGGGTGCGGGTCGGAGGCGGCACGGCGGGTGAGTTCGGCGAGCGGCAACGGGGCGTCGGAGGCGACCAGGACGGCGTTGCCGAAGCGCTTGCCGCGCAGCACGGCCGCGTCGGCGATCAGCGCGAGTTCGCCGAACCGGGCGGCGGCGGTGGCGATCTGGCCGCGCAGGTGGGCGAGCGGCGGGCCGTCGGCGAGGTTGGCCGCGTAGCTCCCGGAGGGTTTCAGGGCCCGGCGGACCTCGTCGAGGAACTCGGTGGAGGTGAGGTGGGCGGGGGTGCGGGCACCGCTGAACACGTCGGCGATGACCAGGTCGGCCCAGCCGTCCGGCACCTTGGCCAGGCCCTCACGGGCGTCCACCGCGCGCACCCGGACGCGCGCGTTCGTGTCCAGCGGCAGCTCGCGGCGGACCAGCCGGACGAGGCTCGCGTCGCGCTCCACGACCTGCTGGGTGGAGCGGGGCCGGGTCGCGGCGACGTACCGGGCGAGGGTGAAGGCGCCGCCGCCGAGGTGCACGGCGTGCACGGGACGGCCGGGCGGGGCGGCGAGGTCGATGACATGGCCGAGGCGCCGCTGATAGTCGAAGGAGAGGTACGCCGGGTCGTCCAGGTCGACGTGCGACTGGGGCGCCCCGTCGATCAGCAGGGTCCAGGCCCGGCCCCGGTCGGGGTCGGGGACGAGCTGCGCGAGACCGCCGTCGACCGGCTCCTCGACGGTGACGGCCGACCTGCGCCGGGTGTTCCTGGACCTGCCCATCCGCCCATTTTCGCAGGTGCCACGGCAGGGTGCGGCACCGCCGGCGACCGATGGAGACTCGGGACACGCGCGTCGGCACAACGCGTCAGCACGTGCCGCACAACGCTCAGCACGTGTCAGCACGTGCCGGAACGCCTCAGCCGGCGTCCGCCCGCCTCAGCAGCACCCGTCCGCCACCGCGATCAGCCGGGCCGCCTCCCCCAGCGCCCGGCGCAGTACCGCCGGGTCCGTGGCGGGGTCGGCCTCGCCGGGGGGCAGCAGCCAGTCCGAGCCCGCCGCCGGGGGGCCGGGGGCCGGCCGCAGTCCGCGCCCGTCCGTCTCGGTGCAGGTGCTGCCCGGCAGGTCCCAGCAGGCCGCCGTGCCGGCCGGCACCAGGAAGCAGAGGGTGTCACGGTCGTCGTCGTGCAGGACGGGCCCCACCGCGTCCGCTCCCGCTCGCCGCAGGATGTCGACCGCCTCCAGCCCCTGCCGGGCCGGTACCGTCACGAGGTCGCAAGCCGGGTCGCCCGCACACGCGGGCGACGACGGCGACGTACAAGGTTCATTGCTCTGGCTGGTCTCCATGCCGGCCTCCACACAGCCCTGTTGCGGTCCACGGGGTTCAACGCGACAACACGTCAACAGGCACGGTCCAGGTGCGCCGCAAAGGATGGCACTTCATGGCAGATCACGCGGGAGATATCCGGTTTGTGGCCAAACACCGCGTGCCGGGCCCCCTACAGCGGGTACGTTCATGCCCGCCGGAAGCGGCCGCGTCAGCCAGGCGCCCCGTCCCGGTACCACCCCGGAACCGCCCCGGTCCCGGCATGGTTCGACGGTTCGCACGAGAGGACCCGGCCATGGCGTCGTCAACGGTGACCTCGTCACAGCCCGACCGGCCGCTCCGGCCGAACCTCGCCTTCCGCCGGCTGCGGGGCTCGCGCTCCCCGGCCGAGTTCGCGGCGCTGGTCCGGCGGGCCGCGCGCGAGATCGGCGAGCGGGTGAGCTGTGACGCGCGCTACATCGGCCGGGTCGAGGCGGGTGAGATCCGCTGCCCGAACTACGCCTACGAGCGGGTGTTCCTGCACATGTTCCCCGGCCGCGCCCTCACCGACCTGGGCTTCGTGCCCCGCTCGTCCGTCCGCGGCCGGGCGGCGCGTACGGCCGTGGCGGCTCCCCGGGGGCCCGCACCCGGGGGGCCAGCCGGGGGGTCGCCCGGGGCCGACGAGCCGTACGACCCGGGGGACCCCTGGCGGAACGATCCCCCGAACCACACGAACCACCCGAACCACCCGAACCACGAGGAGAGCGACGTGCTGCGTCGCGCATTCATGACCGGCGGAGGCGCCACGGTGGCCGCCGCCACACTGGTCCCGCTGGGGCTCGCCCCGGCCGCCGCGGCGGCGGACCGGCTGCCGTGGCGCGCCGGTGTCCCCGAGGCCATGGCCCTGGAGGAGGCCGTCCGCCGCATCCGGTTGCTCGACGACCGGCACGGCGCGGACGGCCTGTACCGGCGCGCGGCGGCCCCGCTGCGCGCCGCCTACGCGCTGCTCGACGCCGGCGCCACCCGGCAGACCACCGCCGACCGGCTGCACGCGGGAGCCGGTGAACTCGCCATCTCCGTCGGCTGGCTGGCCCACGACTCCGGCCGCTTCGACGACGCGCGCTCGCACTACGCGGAGGCGCTGGCCACCGCCCGGATGACCGGGGACGCGGGGCTGGAGGCGCACGCCTTCTGCAACACCGCCTTCCTCGCCCGGGACGCGGGCCGTCCCCGGGAGGCGGTCCGGGCCGCGCAGGCCGCGCAGCGCGCCGCGCGGCCGCTCGGCTCGGCCCGGCTGCTGTCCCTGCTGGCGCTGCGCGAGGCGGGCGGCTGGGCGGGGCTCGCCGACCGCACCGGCTGCGAGCGGGCGCTGGCGCGTGCCCAGGCCCTGTTCGAGCGGGGCCGTGCGGACGCGGACCCGGAGTGGATGAGTTTCTACGGCGAGGCCGAGCTGGCGGGCCTGGAGGCGCAGTGCTGGTCCACGCTGGGCGACTGGCGGCGGGCGTCCCGGCAGGCGCGGCGCGCCGCGCAGGCGCAGGATCCGCACTTCACCCGCAACATCGCGCTCTACACCGCCGAGCTGGCCGACGACCTGGCCCGCGAGGGCCGTCCCGACGAGGCGGCGGAGGCGGGGCTGCGGGTGCTCGCGCTGCTGGACCAGGTCCAGTCCTCGCGGATCCAGGGGATGCTGGCCGGGACGGCGCGGGTGCTGCTGCCGCACCGGCGGGCGTCGGGAGTGGCGGAGTTCCTCGACCGGCACGCGTCCTACAAGGGGCCGCGTCCGGTGCGGGGCGGGGGGCCGGTGTAGTCAACCCGGGACGGTACGTCACCGGTCCCGGCGAAAGCCGACGCACCCCCAGCCCCGCGCACCGGCACCGCTCCCCCGTCAGCCGGCCAAGTGCCCCACGTCGTTCCAGTTCTCGATCGCCGGCTCGCCGTACGCCCAGCCCAGGACGGACAGGGACGTGGGGTTCAGCCGGATGCGGGCCGCGAAGTCCAGCGGCAGGCCCAGCCACCGCGCCCCGATCGACCGCAGGATGTGCCCGTGGGCGAAGACCAGGACGTCGCGGTCGGCCGAGCGGGCCCAGGACACCACCTCGTCGGCGCGCGCGGCGACCTCGGCGACGGACTCGCCCTCCGGGACCCCGTCCCGCCAGATCAGCCAGCCCGGCCGGACCGCCTGGATCTCGGCGGGGGTCATCCCCTCGTACGCGCCGTAGTCCCACTCCATGAGCGTGTCCCAGTGCTCGGCCCGCTCGCCGAACCCGGCGAGTTCGCACGTCTCGCGCGCGCGGGAGAGCGGGCTGGTGCGTATCTCCACGTCCGCCAGCCCGTCCAGCGGAGCCCGGTGCAACCGCTCGCCGAGCAGCTTGGCCCCGTGCCGGCCCTCCTCCAGCAGCGGCACATCGGTCCTGCCGGTGTGCTTGCCGGACAGCGACCAGGCCGTCTGTCCGTGCCGGGCCAGCAGGATGCGCGGTGCCATGGGAGACCTCTCCGGAAGGGGTGGCGCCCGTGGGGGGGGAGCCACGGAAGCTACGAGTGTTTTCGGCCCCTCCATCATCACTCACCCCGCCGACAGGCAACCTTGCGGGCGGCCCCGGCGTCTTCCAGGGCCGGACGTGCACCGGGCATGGTCGACCGGCCCCTCATGGGCGCGGTAGGGACACCGTAAAGTGGCACGGTCGCCCGCCGGGGGCGCCAGCACCGCACACAGCAGAAGGGGGAGGGCGATCGGATTGCCGCAGACCGAGACACCGGGCACCGAGGTGGCCCTCCGTCCCCGGCCGCGCTGGTGGACCGAGCTGCCGCTGATCCTGCTGGTCTACGGCTGCTACTCGGCCGGCCGGCTCCTCGCCCGCGGTGACGTCTCCGGCGCCGTCGACCACGGCCTGGCGATCCTGCGCATCGAGAAGGCCCTCCACCTCAACGCCGAGCACCCGCTGAACCGGCTGTTCACCCGGGAGGCCTGGCTCGGCGTGCCGGCCGACTTCTGGTACGCCTCGCTGCACTACCTGGTGACGCCCGCCATCCTGGTGTGGCTCTTCCGCGCACGTGCCCCGCACTACCGGGCCGCGCGCACCTGGCTGCTCACGTCCACCTTCATCGGCCTGATCGGCTTCACCCTGCTGCCGACCTGCCCGCCCCGGCTGCTGGACGCCGGTTACGGCTTCGTGGACACCATGGCGCAGTACAGCTCGTACGGCTGGTGGGGCGGCGAGGCCAGCGCCCCGCGCGGCATGGGCGGCATGACCAACCAGTACGCGGCGATGCCGAGCCTGCACGTGGGCTGGGCGCTGTGGTGCGGGGTTCTGTTGTGGCGCCACGGCGGCACGCGCCTGGCGAGGGTCCTCGGCGTGGTCTACCCGCTGGTGACCGCGATCGTGGTCATGGGCACCGCCAACCACTACCTCCTGGACGCGGTCGCGGGTGTCGCCGTGATGGGCGTCGGCTACCTGCTGGCGCCGCCCCTCATGCGGGCGGTGGACCGGCTCCGCGCCCGGCTGTCGCGCCCCGCCGCCCCGGTCGCTTCCGGCACCGGTTCCCCGATTGTCAGTGCCGGATGCCAGACTTCGGCGGGTGAGCGAATTCCACGGCAGCGCGACTCGCGGCGCGGCCTCGCGGCCGGACCGGACGCCCCCGCCACCGACGCGGGCGAAGGGGCTCCGACACCGGCTCGCTGAGCTGCGCGGTCCCGACGTACCGGCCAAGGCCCTGGACGCCCGCGCCCTCGCGGCGCTCGCCGCGAACCCGGGGTGCGCCCGGCGGGCGATCCTGGACGGCGCCGGGGTGGACAAGGCCCGGCTGGCGAGCGCGCTGGGCGCCCCGTCCGGCTTCGGGCAGTCGCAGTTCGCGCTGACCCGGGGCAACGCGTTCGAGGCGCGGGTGAAGGCGGACGGCGGCGCGGAGCTGCTGCGGCTGGTGCACGCCCGGCTCGACCCGGGCGCCGAACCGCCCGCCGGCGCGGCCGTGCCCGACCTGACCGCGCACGGCCCCGAGGGACGTACGGCCCGTACGGCGCTGGCGCTGCGCGAGGCCACCCGGGCGGGCGGCTGGACGCTGCTGGACCATCCGATGCTCGCCCTGGACGTGGCGGGTTCGCCCGCCTTCCTGGAGCCGGACGCGGTGGTGGTGCACCCGGACGGCGGCTGGTCGGTGGTGGAGATCAAGTCCTTCCCGATGGTGGACGGCGCCGCGGACCCGGCGAAGGTCGGCGCCGCGGCCCGGCAGGCGGCGGTGTACGTGCTGGCGCTGGAACAGGTCGCCGCCCGCCTCGACCCCGTTCCCGAGGTGCGCCACCAGGTGCTGCTGGTGTGCCCGAAGGACTTCTCGAACCTGCCCGCGGGCCGCGCCGTGGACGTCCGCAAGCAGCGCGCGGTCACCGCCCGCCAGCTCGCCCGGCTCACCCGGATCGAGGAGATCGCCGACACCCTGCCCGAGGGCACGTGCTTCGCGCCCGACCGGCCCGCCGAGCAGCTGACGGCCGCGGTGGAGGCGGTGCCGGCGGCCTACGCCCCGGAGTGCCTGTCCGCCTGCGAGCTGGCCTTCCACTGCCGGGAGCGGGCCCGCGCGGCCGGTGCGGTCACCCGGCTGGGCCGGCCCCTGCGGGCCGAGCTGGGCGGCCTGGCCACCGTGGCGGAGGTGCTGTCCGCCGCCCGTGGCGCGAGCGGCGACCCGGCCGACCCGGCGGTGGCGGCGCTGCGCCGGGCGGCGGCCCTGCGCGCGGAGGCCCTGCGGACGGCCGCCGGGCAGCCGGCACCGCTCCCGGCCGACGCCCCGTCGGCGGGCGCCGGGGAGGTGGGCGCGTGTCCCTGATCACCGCCCTCGCCCGGCTGGAGGCCGTGGACAGCGGCCGGGCGCAGCCGACGGCGACGGTCCGGCACCGGCATCTGTCCGACCGCCCGCTGGTGTTCGTGCCGCTCACCACCGCCGGCGAGACCGGCGCCCCGCTCGGCGCGCTGGTCGGCACCGACCGGGACGCGCCCCGGCTGCTGGTCGTGCCGCAGCCCCGGGACCGCGATCTGCGCTTCACGTTCCTCGCCGACCTGGCCGACGTCGTGCTGCCGCACATCGAGTCCTACGCCGACGCCGTGGAGGCGGCCGAGCGCACCGAGACCGACCCGGAGACCGGCAAGCGGGTCAAGGTGGCGGCCGAGCTGTGCGCGGACGCGCCCCAGCTGATCGTCCCGAGCCGCACCGGCCTGGACTTCGTACGGCTGCTGGGCCGCTCGATGCGGTTCCGGCGCACCGCCGAGCAGGACCCGGACGCGCCCTACCCGGCGCCGCCCCGGGTGCCGCTGCTCGGCCGCTGGCTGACCCACTACGGCGAGCGGGCCCGGGTCCCCGGCTCCTCGCTGCTGCTGGCCCTGACCGACGTGCTCTCCCGGCACTGGGCGACCGGCCAGTCCGGCCTGGAGGACGAGCACCTGGGCGCGCTGCTCGCCTGGATCGATCCTCCCGAGGGGCTGTCCGGCGCCGAGGCCGCCCGCCGGGCCGAACTCGCCCGGGACGCCGGCGGCCAGCTGCTGTGCCCGCCGGCCGGTCCCGCCACCGACCCGGCGTTCGACAACAAGCTGCTGGCCCCGGCGATCGAGCGCTACGACCGCGCGCGGACGGCCCTGGCCGCCGCCGAGGACCCGCTGACGGCCGACACCCGGCTGGCCGCGCTCACCGCCGCGGAGCGGGACATCCGCGACCTGGTCGAGAGCCGCACCCGGCCCACCTGGGACGCGGTGTGGCGGGGCCTGGACCTGCTGCGGGCGCTGCCGCCGGGCGCGCACGTGGAGGGACGCTGGACGCGGGACCGCTGGTCGTTCACCGCGCACCGGGACCGGGTGCGCGCCGGCGAGCCGCCGCAGCCGCGCCGGGACGACGCGGTGACGGCGGCGAACAAACTGGCCACGCGCGAGCGGGAGCAGGCCCGGCTGGAGGCGCAGGAGGCGCTGGACGATCCGCTGGTGATGGCCGGGCGGCGGCTGGCCGGGGAGGCGTTCGCGGGCGAGGTCACGGATGTCGTGATGGCGTACGGCGAGGGGAAGCGGCCGAGCCCGCGCCCGCTGGTGACCGTCCGCACCGACGACCTCCCGCACCTCGCGGAGCGGGCGCGGGTGTACCGCTCGCTGGACGGCCGGCCGCAGTCGGCGGAGTTCGTCGGGTACGAGGCGGACGGGGTGCTGACCCTGCGCGTCCTGGACCGGATGGGCCGGGGCAAGGAGCCCGAGCCCGGTTCGGTGCCCGAGAAGGGCGACCGGATCTGCTTCACGCTGTTCGAGCACGAGCAGCGCGGCGGCGCGAAACTGCCCGACCCCGAGGACACCCCGTGGACGCACGGCGGCCCGCCGGGCGAGGCGGCGCCTGAGGCCCCCGACCCCGTCACCGAGGAGGACGTGCTGTGACGACCGTCGACTTCGATCCCGGCACCGCGGCCGGCCGCGCCACCGAGGCGATCCTCCACGACACGCTGCACGGCACCGAGCGGGGTGTGGTGGTGGACTCGCCGCCGGGCGCCGGCAAGTCGACGCTGGTGGTGCGCGCGGCCCTGGAACTCGCCGCCGCGGGCCGCCCGCTGATGGTGGTGGCGCAGACCAACGCCCAGGTCGACGACCTGGTGCTGCGGCTGGCCGAGAAGAACCCGGAGCTGCCCGTCGGCCGGCTGCACAGCAGTGACGCCGACGCCTACGACAAGGCGCTGGACGGCCTGCCGCAGGTGCGCACGTCGGCGAAGGCGGCCGACCTCGCCGGGCTGCCCGTCGTGCTGTCCACCGCGGCGAAGTGGGCGCACGTGAAGGTGGACGAGCCATGGCGGCACGCGATCGTGGACGAGGCGTACCAGATGCGCTCGGACTCCCTGCTCGCCGTGGCCGGCCTGTTCGAGCGGGCGCTGTTCGTGGGCGACCCGGGCCAGCTGGACCCGTTCTCCATCGTGGGCGGCGAGCAGTGGGCGGGGCTGTCGTACGACCCCTCGGCCTCGGCGGTCAGCACGCTGCTGGCCCACAACCCGGGTCTGCCCCAGCACCGGCTGCCGGTGTCCTGGCGGCTGCCGGCGTCGGCGGCTCGCCTGGTGTCGGACGCGTTCTACCCGTACACGCCCTTCCGCAGCGGCACGGCCCACGGTGACCGCCGGCTGGCCTTCGCGGTGCCCTCGGACGGCTCGGGGCCGGACCGGGTGATCGACGAGGCCGCGGAGTCCGGCTGGGGCCTGCTGGAGCTGCCCGCCCGGCACACTCCGCGCACGGACCCGGAGGCGGTGCGGGCGGTGGCGACGGTGGTGCGCCGCCTGCTGGACCGCGGCGGCGCGGCCACGTCCGAGCGCTCCCCCGACCCCGTCCCGCTGACGGCCGACCGGGTCGCCGTGGGCACGGCCCACCGCGACCAGGCGGCGGCGGTCCGGGCGGCCCTGGCCGAGCTGGGCGTCCGGGACGTCACGGTCGACACCGCGAACCGGCTCCAGGGCCGGGAGTACGACGTGACGGTCGTCCTGCACCCGCTCTCCGGCCGGCCCGACGCCACCGCGTTCCACCTGGAGACCGGCCGGCTGTGCGTCCTGGCCTCCCGCCACCGCCACGCCTGCATCATGGTCTGCCGCGCCGGCGTCCCCGACCTCCTGGACGACTACCCCGCCACGGAACCGGTCCAGCTGGGCACCCTGGTGAAGTTCCCGGATGGCTGGGAGGCGAACCACGCGGTGCTCTCCCACCTGACCGAACACCGGGTGGTCTGGCGTCCCTGACCGCCCCTCCGGCACCTGTCCGGCGGACGACCGGTGCGGCACCGCCCAATCCGCCGGACGGAGTCCGGCACGCCGCCGGAGGCGGCCAATGGTCACAGCCCCGGATGGCTGGGAGGCGAACCACGCGGTGCTCTCCCACCTGACCGAACACCGGGTGGTCTGGCAACCCTGACCGACCGCGGTCCTGGGCCAGGTGCGTCGTACCGCGGAATAAACGGGGACTCCCTCCTGTTGGCGCCCGGAGGACAGCGCAGTGCTCGGAACAGGAGGCCATACCGTGGCGGCAGACGAGGTAGACGAGATCAGGGGGGTCACGCGCGGCAGCGCCCCCGCGCCCCTCTCGGTGCTGGACCTGGTGACCGTCGGCGCGGGCAGTACCGCCACCGACGCCCTGCGCACCAGCGTCGCGCTCGCCCGGCTCACCGAATCCCGCGGCTTCCACCGGTACTGGGTCGCCGAGCACCACTCCATGCCCGGCGTGGCCTCCTCCTCCCCCGCCGTGATCCTCGCCCACCTCGCCGCCCACACCGACCGCATCCGGCTCGGCTCGGGCGGCGTCATGCTGCCCAACCACGCCCCGCTGGTGATCGCGGAGCAGTTCGGCACGCTGGAGGCGCTGGCCCCGGGCCGGGTCGACCTGGGGCTGGGGCGGGCGCCGGGCACGGACGGCGCCACCGCCGCGGCCCTGCGCCGTACCGACCGCCTGAACGAGGGTGCCGACGACTTCCCGGAGCAGCTCGCCGAGCTGACCCGGTTCCTGGACGACGACTTCCCCGACGGCCACCCCTACCGGCGCATCCACGCGATCCCGGGTCCCGTGCAGGGCACCTCGCCGGGCGGGACGCAGTCCCCGCACCGCCCGCCGATCTGGCTGCTCGGCTCCTCCGGGTTCAGCGCGCGGCTGGCCGGTCTGCTCGGTCTGCCGTTCGCCTTCGCGCACCACTTCTCCGCGCAGAACACCATCCCGGCCCTGGACCTGTACCGGGAGACCTTCCGGCCGTCCGCCGTCCTTGCCGAGCCGTACGCCCTCATCGGCGTCTCCGCCCTCGCCACGGACGACGCGCGGGAGGCCCGCCGGCAGACCCGGGCGATGGCGCTGAACATGCTCCGGCTGCGCACCGGCCGGCCGGGCCTGTTCCCGGACCCGGCGGAGGCCGAGCGGCACGAGTTCGGCCCGATGGAGGAGGAGTTCATCACCTCCTGGACGGCGAACGTCGTGCACGGCACGGCCGACGAGGTCCGCACCGGCCTGGACGATCTGCACAAGCGCACCGGGGCCGACGAGCTGATGCTGGTCTCGCACGCGCACCGCGGCGAGCTGCGGTTGCGCTCCTACGAACTGATCGCGGACGCCTACGGGTTGCCGACCGCGTAGGTCCGCGCCCCGAGCAGCTCGGAGATACGATCCGGCGGCACCGGGCGGGAGTACAGCCAGCCCTGCCCGGTGTCGCAGCCGATCCGGCGCAGCCGGCTGGCCTGGGCCGAGGTCTCCACGCACTCCGCGGTGACCGTGAGGCCCAGCCGGTGGGCGAGCTGGATCATCGCCTCCACGACGACCTCGTCGGCCGGGTTGGGCATGGCGTCCCGGGCGGCCTCCTCGTACTGGAAGCCCCGGACGAAGGAGCCGTCCAGCTTCAGCGCGGAGACCGGCAGCCGGCTCAGGTAGGCGAGGTTGGAGTAGCCGGTGCCGAAGTCGTCGATGGCGATGCGCACGCCCATGTCGCTGAGCGCCTGGAGGGCCTGGAGCGGGCGGCCCGCCGAGCCCATCACGGCGGACTCGGTCAGCTCCAGCTGGAGCAGGTGCGGGGCGAGCCCGGTCTCGGCGAGGGTCTCGGCGACGTCGGCCACCAGGTCGGAGTCCCACACCTGCCGTACGGCCACGTTGACGCTGACGAAGATGGGCGGTTCGCCGGGGCGGTCGAGCTGCCAGCGGCGGGCCTGCCGGCAGGCGGTGACCAGCGCCCAGCGGCCCAGTTGCACGATCGAGCCGTCCTCCTCGGCCAGTCCGATGAACCGATTCGGCGTGAGCGTGCCGAACTGCGGGTGGTGCCAGCGGATCAGCGCCTCGACGCCGTTGAGCCGGCCGTCCTCCATGGCCACCAGCGGCTGGTACTCCAGGGCGAACTCGCCCCGCTCGATGGCGGGGCGGAGGGTGGAGGACAGGGCCTGTCGGGTCATGCGGTGGGCGTTGCGCTCGGGGTCGAACAGGGTCCAGCGGGCCTTGCCGTCGGCCTTCGCCCAGTACAGCGTCGTGTCGGCGGCCTGCATCAGCCCGGTGGCCGTGGTGCCCGCGGTGTGCCGTTCGACCACGCCGATGGACGCGGTCAGCGACAGCCGCTGCCCGGCGAGGTCGAAGGGTTCCTGGAGGGCCTTGAGCGCGGAGTCGGCCAGGTCGGCGAGTTGTTCGGTGCCGGTGGAGTCCTCCACCAGCAGGGCGAACTCGTCGCCGCCGAGCCGGGCCACCAGAGGAGTGGCGGCGCGGGCGTAGCCGGCCGCGTCGGCGACCCGGGTCAGCCGTCCGGCGACGGCCGAAAGCAGCCGGTCGCCGACGCGGTGGCCGAGGGTGTCGTTGACGGCCTTGAAGCCGTCGAGGTCCAGGTAGCACAGGCCGATCCGGCCGGTGCCGCCCTGTTCGTACGGCTCCGCCTCCAGCGCGGCCGTCAGCCGCTCGAAGAACAGCGTGCGGTTGGGCAGCCGGGTCACCGGGTCGTGCATTAGCAAATGCCGCAGTTGCGCCTGGAGTTCACGGCTGGCGCTGATGTCGGTGACCGACATCAGGGCGCCGGGCTCGCCGCCGCTCAGCGGGGCGAGGGTGATCTGCGCCCACACCGAGTTCCCTCCCGGCTGTTTGAGCCGGCGGGTGCAGCGCAGCCGGGTCTGGCGTCCGCCGAGTACCTCCTGGAAGGCGTGCCGGCCGCGGGCGTCCCCGGCCAGGTCCACCAGGTCGGCGGCGGACCGCCCGACGGCCGTGTCCGCGTCGATGCCGAGCAGTTCGCCGAGGGCGGTGTTGGCGGTGACGACGAGCCCGTCGGGGCCC
The DNA here is from genome assembly GCF_016860525.1 of Streptomyces rubradiris. NCBI lineage: Bacteria > Bacillati > Actinomycetota > Actinomycetes > Kitasatosporales > Streptomycetaceae > Streptomyces > Streptomyces rubradiris. Next base: position 5,111,982 of record NZ_BNEA01000015.1, on the reverse strand, counting down.
ACGACCGCCATGGCGAGCGGGGCGGTCGCGAAGACACGGTGGTAGGTGGTGTAGTGACTGTGTGTGACGGCTGACCGGTCGAGGTCTGCCGCGGGCGTCGGCCCTTCGGACGTTCCGCTCACCGCTCGCTCCCGCAGTGCACTCGATCTCTGTCCGTGCCGGAAAGTGTGCCGATCATAGAGGCTGGCCCCGGGCCCTTCCAGCCGATGTCCAGTGTCCCGGACGGGGCACGGGTTCTGACAGATCGTTTCTGCCCGCACCTGGGCAGCTTCTTCGGCCCTCCGACAAGTTGTGACGTTCCGTGAATGTTTCCGGATATCGAGCGCCGGGGCGCGCCCGGCGCTCGACGGGCGCGCGCTCACCCTTCTGGTGCAGACAAACAGGGCATAAACCAATGAATACCAGCAATCTGGGTGCGGGTCCCGCGAACCACATCCGGAGGTCACGTCCGTGCCCAAGCTGCGCAGCACCGCCGCCGTGTGCACCACGATGTCGGCGCTCGCCGCGACCTCGATCCTCACCGTCCCGTCGGTCGCCGAGCCGTTCTCCACGGCCCCCTGCGCGCTGCACCGCACCGAGGCCCACCACTCGGAGGGCGTGGACACCTGGAACACCGCCTACCCGCGCCCGGCCGGCGCCCTCGACGCCGTACTGGTGTTCCTGTCGTTCCCCGACTCCGCCCCGCGCACCACCCCGGAGGAGCTGACGGCCGACCACTTCCCGGCCACCTCCGGCTTCTACGCGCAGACCTCCTACGGCAGGTTCACCCTGCGCCCGCACCCGCTGGACCGCTGGCTGCGCATGCCGCGCCCGTCGACGTCGTACGCCATAAGGCGGGACTGGAGCGCCGAGGACCGGGCCGCCTACCTGCGCGACGCGTTCGCCGTGGCCGACAAGGAGGTCGACTTCTCGCGCTACCAGGTCGTCTACCTCGTCGCCGACCCGGACGCGCCCGGGGTCGACTCGGACGCCACGAAGGTGGTGAACCTCGACGCGCCCCTGCGCGCGGACGGCACCGACATCCACCGGGTCGTCACCGTCTTCGAGCACCACCCGCCGGACCGGCTGGTCCTCGCCCACGAGACCGGCCACGTCTTCGACCTGCCCGACCTCTACCACCGCCCGGCCGACGGCAAGGGCGACTGGGACACCCATGTGGGCGACTGGGATCTGATGGGCAGCCAGTTCGGACTCGCGCCCGATCTGCTGGGCTGGCACAAGTGGCGGCTCGGCTGGCTGGATCCGCGCCAGGTGGTGTGCGTGCGCGGTGCCGCGCCGAACCGCCTCACCCTGGAGCCCCTCGCGGCCGGACCCGGCGCCCCCCTGCCGGTCGCCGACGGCGGGTCCGCCTTCGGCCTGGGGCACGGCGTCAAGCTGGCCGTGGTGCGCACCGGGCCGGACAGCGCCCTCGCCTTCGAGGCGCGCGGCCCGGCCGGCGCCGACCGCGGGGCCTGCCGGCAGGGCATCCTGGTCTACCGGGTGCGCGGCGGCGCCGCCTCCGGTGACGGCCCGGTCCAGGTGGTCGACGCCCATCCGCGCACCGAGGCATGCTGGGAGGACTCGGTCTACCCGCCGCTCGCGGACGCCCCGGTCTTCCTCGGCGAGAGCTTCACCGTGCCCCGGGAGGGCGTGCGGGTGGAGGCGGAGGGCAGGACGGCGTCCGGGGCGTGGACGGTGACGATCACTCCGGGGGTGCGCGACTGAGCCCCGCCGGCCCTGTTCGCATGCGAAAGCAGCGAAGCCGTTCGCAGCCGTTCGTATACGAAGACAGCGGGCCGAATTCTTTCGAATTCGGCCCGCTGTCTTTCGCGTGTGCGCCGCCAGGGACTCGAACCCCGGACCCGCTGATTAAGAGTCAGCTGCTCTAACCAACTGAGCTAGCGGCGCCTGCTGACGTCGTAGACATTAGCACCCTGGTCGCGGTGAGGAGAAATCGACGGCCGCCCGGCGGACCGGGCGGCCCCCACGGCCGCCCACAGCAGCACCTCCGGGCCCGGCAGCCAGGGGTGCCGACCGTCCGGGGCGACCAGCCAGCGAGCCGCGCCGGGGGCGTCGTCGCAGCTCAGGGGCGTCAGCGGGGGTACGGTCACGGCGTCGCCCGGGCCGTGGCACAGCAGCGGCGGCACCTCCCGCGCCCGCCGGGTGCCCCACTCCTCCCAGGCCAGCAGGGAGGGCAGCCGCTGCGCGGTGCCGGGGGCGGCGAAGAACAGCGTGCGGCCCCGGAACACCGCGACCGGGCCCGAGCGCGATCCCGCGCCCCACAGCCGGTCCAGCATGCGGCGCCCGAACACCACCGGGGCGCTGACCACGTCGAAGACGGTGCCGCAGGGCAGGACCACGGGGGCGTCCGGGTGCTCCCGCCACAGGGCGAGCGTGCTGCGCGGGTGGGTTCCCGCCGAGGCGAGCCAGGCGACGGCGCCGGGGCTGTCACAGGTCACGTTCGGGGCACTGGTCGTCATGACACCCAGATGTACAGCCCGTCAGCGAGTAGCTGCGCTGAGTTGCGGAAAACCGGGACAGGACGGCCGGGGAGGAGTATCTTGCCCACCCGGCATATGCCCCTGGCGGTCGGGAAGCGACCGCCGTGCCGCGCGCTACAGCGGATCGGCCGACGTCCGCCCGTCGCCCTCCCCGCGCATCAGGTCCCGCCCGAACTCGACCATCTTCTTGGCATAGTCCTCGGTCCACTCCGCCCGCTCGGCGATGTCCGCCGGGGTCAGCCGGTCGAACCGGCGCGGGTCGGCGAGCTGGGCCGCCGCGACGGCCTGGAACTCCACGGCCCGGTCGGCCGCCGCGCGGAACGCCTGGGTCAGCTCCGTCGCCCGGGACAGCAGCTCCCGCGGGTCCTCGATCGACTCCAGGTCGAAGAAGTGCTCGGGGTCCGAGGCCGCCTGCGCGGGCTCGAAGAGCAGGGGCGCGGGGCGTAGCCGCGGTTCGTTGCGACGCGGCGTGGGCTCCGCCATGTCTCGTCTCCTCCTCGTACGGTTCGCCGGCACCGCCTTCGGGTGGGCCACCGTCCATTGTCCCGCGCCCGCGCAAGGGGCCGGCCCGGCGAGGAGGACCGGGACTACACCTGCACGAGCGGCTCCCGGGTGAACAGGCTGCCCAGCGTCGGCGCGTTCACCCGGCGGTCCGCCAGCCGCAGCGCCTCCCAGACCGTGACCTGGCTGGCGGTGAGGACCGGCTTGGACAGGGCCTCCTCCAGTGGGCCGAGGTGGGCGGCGGTGTGCAGGGCCGTGTCCGGCAGCAGGACGGCCTGGGCGTCGTGGGTGTCGGCCGCGCGCGCCAGGGCGAGCACCTCCTCCTGCCCCCAGCCGGCGACCTCGGCCGGGGCGGCGGCGGCCGAGGAGCGTGGGCCGGTCACCTCCAGGCCGCCGGCCCGCAGGAAGTCGGCGAACAGGGCGGTGAGGTCCTCCGGGTAGGCGGCGGCGACGGCGACCCGTCGTACGCCCAGCTCGCGGGCCGCGTGGACGAAGCCGAAGGAGGTGGAGGAGGCGGGCATCCCGGCCAGCCGGGCCAGGGTGCGCACCTGCTCCTGGGCGCCCGCCCAGCCGTGCGCGAAGCCCCCGCCGGCGCTGGCCCACACCACCGTCTCGGCCCCGGTCAGCCGCAGCGCCTCCATCCCCTCGGCGAACCGCTCGGCGGAGCCCAGCGCGCGCAGCGCCGCCGGCTCGCGGGTGTCCTCGCCGGGGTCGGTGTGGATCAGGTCCACCCGGATGTCGCTGCCCAGGAGCTGCTCGATGCGCGGATAGTCGTCCTCGGCACGGTGGCCCGGGTAGAGGAATCCGAGTGCGGTCATGTCCAGCCTTCCTGATGGTGGTCCGGCGGTACGGGCCGTCCCCGGGCAGGCGTGCCCGGCGGGCCCACGGCCCGGGTACCCCGTCGGCGCGGCACCGCGCCTTCGGGCCCGCTGCCGTGTTGACGACGCCGGGCCCGGGTGCGAGCGTGGTCGGTCCGTGCACGGTCCACGCAGGTCAGACCTTCGGGAGCCGCTCCGCATGACACCGTTACCGCCCACCGTGCTGGTCCTCGACGCCGATCCGCCGCCCCGGCTCGGCCGCCTCACCGGACGCGCCCGGATCGTGCGCACGGACGAGGCCCACCTGGCCGAGCGGCTGCCCGCCGCGGACGTCCTGCTGGTGTGGGACTTCACCTCGCACGCGGTGCGCGAGGCGTGGCCCGGGGACGGTCCCCGGCCCCGCTGGGTGCACACGGCGAGCACGGGCGTGGACCATCTGATGTGCCCGGAGCTGGCCGCGTCGGACACGGTGGTGACCAACGCGCGCGGGATCTTCGAGCAGCCGATGGCCGAGTACGTGGCGGCCCTGGTGCTGGCGGTCGCCAAGGACCTGCCGCGCACCCTGGCCCAGCAGCGGGAGCGCACCTGGCGGCACCGGGAGACCCGGCGGGTGGCGGGGACGCACGCGTGCGTGGTCGGCTCGGGCCCCGCGGGCCGGGCGATCGTGCGGGCGCTGAAGGCCCTGGAGGTGCGCACGGCGCTGGTCGGGCGGGTGCCGCGGACCGGGATACACGGCCCGGACGACCTGGACCGGCTGATCGCCCGGGCGGACTGGGTGATAGCGGCGGCCCCGCTGACCGAGCGGACGTACCGCATGTTCGACACGCACCGGTTCGGCGTGATGCAGCCCTCGGCGTTCTTCGTGAACGTCGGCCGGGGCGGCCTGGTGGACGAGGAGGCCCTGGTCCGGGCGCTGGAGCGGCGCTGGATCGCGGGCGCGGCGCTGGACGTGTTCGCCGCCGAACCGCTGCCCGCGGACAGTCCGTTGTGGGAGCTGCCGGGGCTGATCGTGTCCCCGCACATGAGCGGTGACACCTTCGGGTGGCGCGATCGACTCGGTGCGCAGTTCGTCGAGTTGTACGAGCGGTGGGCGGCGGGCAGACCTCTGCCGAACGTGGTCGACAAGACGCGTGGCTATGTGCCCGGTCACTGAAGGCCCCGCCGCCGATCCCCTGGAGGGTGCATGCAGCTCACCGACCTGACCGCCGTCCGGCTCCTGGAGGGTTACCGCACGGGCGAGTTCAGCCCGGTGGAGGTGACCGAGCAGGTGCTGGAGCGGGCCCGGCGGATCCAGCCGGAGGTGAACGCGTTCGTCCGGCTCATGGAGGAGGACGCGCTCGCCCGGGCCCGGGAGTCGGAGGCCCGCTGGCGGCGCGGGGAGCCGGCCGGGCTGCTCGACGGGGTGCCGGTGACGGTCAAGGACCTCCTGCTGCTGCGCGGCCATCCCACCCTGCGCGGCAGCACCACCCTTTCCGAACAGGGGAGTTGGGACGAGGACGCGCCGCCGGTGGCCCGGCTGCGCGAGCACGGCGCGGTGTTCCTCGGCAAGACGACCACGCCCGAGTACGGCTGGAAGGCCGTCACCGACTCCCCGCTGACCGGGGTCACCCGCAACCCCCACGACACCTCGCGCACCGCGGGCGGCTCCAGCGGGGGCGGCGCGGCGGCCGTGGCACTGGGCGCGGGCCCGCTGTCGCTGGGCACGGACGGCGGCGGCAGCATCCGCGTCCCGGCCGCGTTCTGCGGGGTGTTCGGGCTGAAGCCGACGTACGGCAGGGTGCCGCTGTATCCGGCGAGCCCGTTCGGCACGCTGTCGCACACCGGGCCGATGACGCGGGACGCGGCCGACGCGGCCCTGCTGCTCGACGTGATCGGCACGCCCGACCCGCGGGACTGGACGGCGCTGCCGGCCGCGCCGGGCTCGTTCACCGAGGCACTGGCGAAGGGCGTGCGGGGGCTGCGGGTGGCGTACTCGCCGTCGCTGGGCGGGCAGGTGGCGGTCCGGCCGGCGGTGGCGGCGGCGGTACGGCGGGCGGTGGCCCGCCTCGCCGGTCTGGGCGCGTACGTCGAGGAGACCGACCCGGACCTCAGCGACCCGGTGGACGCCTTCCACACCCTGTGGTTCACCGGCGCGGCCCGGCTGACCCAGGACCTGTCGCCGCACCGGCGGCGGCTGCTGGATGCGGGGCTGCGGGAGATCTGCGCGCTGGGCGCCCGGACGAGCGCGCTGGACTACCTGGCCGCGGTGGACGTCCGCGCGCGGCTCGGGCGGCGGATGGGCCGGTTCCACGAGCGCTACGACCTGCTGGTGACGCCGACGGTGCCGGTCACGGCGTTCGCGGCGGGCCGGGAGGTCCCGGAGGGCTCCGCGCACCGCCGCTGGACGGGGTGGACGCCGTTCACGTACCCGTTCAACCTGACCCAGCAGCCGGCGGCGAGCGTGCCGGTGGGCACGGACGGGGACGGTCTGCCGGTCGGGATGCAGATCGTGGCGGCCCGGCACCGGGACGATCTGGTGCTGCGGGCGGCGCACGCGCTGTACGAGGCGCGGGCGGTGGCGCCGGCCGCCACCCCCGTGGTGTGACCCCCGCCGGGCCGGTCCGGCGGGCGGTCCGGGCGAGACGGTGACGCATCGCCCGGCCGGCAGAACCGGGGTGCATAGCCGGATTACGTCTGGGTAGCCGCGCCGCCATGGCTGCACCACGTGGGAACGAGGCACACACCATACGGCCGGAACGCAGACGCACCCGGCGCTCCGTGCTGGCGGGACTCGCGGCGTTCGGCGCGCTGGGCGCGGCGGGCTGCACACGGGTGGCGTCGGCGTCCGGGGAGGGCGGCGGCGACCTGCTGGAGCGGCTGCGCGCCCAGGGCGTCGTACGGCTCGGGATCGCCGGCGAGGTCCCCTTCGGGTACATCGACCGGGACGGCAGGCTCACCGGGGAGGCGCCCGAGCTGGCCAGGGCCGTCTTCAAACGGCTCGGGGTGGACCGGGTGCAGCCGGTGCCGACCGAGTTCGGCTCGCTGATCCCGGGGCTGAACGCCCAGCAGTTCGACGTGGTGGCCGCCGGGATGTACGTCACCCCCGACCGCTGCGAGCAGGTCATCTTCGCGGACCCCGACTACCAGATGCCGGATGCGTTCATCGTCCGCAAGGGCAACCCGCTGGGGCTGCGCACCTACGCGGACGCGCTGCGCCGGCACGCGAAGATCGCCACCGGGACCGGGTACGCGCAGATCCAGCACGCCGTGGAGGCGGGCTTCAAGGAGAACGACCTGGTCATCGTCCCGGACCAGGTGGCCGGGCTGAACGCCGTGGAGTCCGGGCGGGTCGACCTGTTCACGGCCACGGCGGTCACCGCGCGGATGGTCGCGCGGGGCTCCGCCAAGGCCGAGTCGACCAAGCCGTTCGTCGCGCTCGTGGACGGCAAGCCCAAGGCGGACGGCGGCGCGTTCGCGTTCCGGCCGACCGAGACCCGGCTGCGGGACGCCTTCAACGCCGAGCTGCACAAGCTGCGCCGCAGCGGGGAGCTGTACCGGATTCTGCGGCCCTTCGGCTTCACCGAGGCGGAGATGACGACCATGACCGCGAAGGAGCTGTGCCGCCGATGACCGCGGGGTTGTGGGAAATCGTCCTCCGAGGGGTCGGCGTCACCCTCCAGTTGCTGGTGTACAGCGCGCTGCTGGCCGCCGCGATGTCCTTCGTCGCCGGTGCCGCGCGCACCCACCGCTCGTGGCTGGTCCGCTTCGTCGCCGGCCTGTACACCGAGGTGTTCCGCGGCATCTCGGCACTGGTGATGATCTTCTGGGTGTTCTTCGTGCTGCCGGTCGCCTTCGGCTGGCAGCTGGTGCCGATGTGGGCGGGCACGCTCGCGCTGGGCCTGACCTACGGCGCGTACGGCTCCGAGATCGTGCGCGGCGCGCTGGCGGCGGTGGATCCGGCGCAGCGCGAGGGCGGGGTCGCGCTCGGCTTCACGCCCTGGCAGCGGCTGCGGCTGATCCTGCTGCCGCAGGCGGTGCCGGAGATGATCCCGTCCTTCTCGAACCTGCTGATCGAGCTGCTCAAGGGCACCGCGCTGGTGTCCATCACGGGCATGGGCGACCTGGCGTTCAGCGGCAACCTGGTCCGGCTCGCCCTCCAGCAGAGCGCCCAGATCTACGCGTACCTGCTGCTGATCTATTTCGTGATCGCGTTCCTGCTGACCCGCGGGATGCGCGGTCTGGAGCGCCGGCTGAAGGCGGAGGTGGCCCGATGACCTGGGACTGGGGAGCGGTCGCCGACTTCCTGCCGTACTTCGGCAAGGGGCTGGTCGTCACGCTGGAGGCGCTGGCCCTGGGGTCGCTGATCTCGTTCGCGCTGGGTCTGGTGTGGACGCTGCTGATGCGGGCGCCGACCCGGTGGGTGCGCTGGCCGGTGGGGGCCTTCACGGAGTTCGTGCGGGACACCCCGCTGCTGGTGCAGCTGTTCTTCCTGTTCTACGTGCTGCCCGAGGCGGGGGTGACCCTGTCCCCGCTGACCACCGGGGTCCTCGGGCTCGGGCTGCACTACTCGACGTACACGATGCAGGTCTACCGGGCCGGCATCGAGGCGGTGCCGGCGGGTCAGTGGGAGGCCGCGACGGCGCTGAGCCTGCCGGTGCGGCGCACCTGGACGGCGGTGGTGCTGCCGCAGGCGGTGCGCCGGGTGGTGCCGCCGCTCGGCAACTACGTCATCGCGATGCTGAAGGACACGCCGATGCTGATGACGATCGGCGTGCTGGAGATGCTGGGCCGGGCGCGGCTCGTCTCCCAGCAGCACTTCCAGTTCACCGAGCCGCTGACGGTGATCGGGATCGCCTTCGTCGTCGTGTCGTACCTGGCCTCCCTTCTTCTGCGCACCCTGGAGCGACGCCTTGTCCGTTGAGACCAGCAAGCAGCCGGCCGCGACCGGCACCGTGCCGACCGAGCTGATCCGCATCGAGGGGGTGACCAAGCGGTTCGGGGAGAACACCGTGCTGGACGGGCTGGACCTGTCCGTGGACGCGGGCCGGCACGTCACCCTGATCGGGCCGTCGGGTTCGGGCAAGACCACGATCCTCAGACTGCTGATGACCCTCGCCAAGCCGGACGAGGGCACGATCACGGTGGACGGGCAGCGGCTGTTCCCGGCGCCGGAGAAGCAGGTCCGGGAGGTCCGCAAGAAGATCGGGATGGTGTTCCAGCAGTTCAACCTGTTCCCGAACATGTCGGTGCTGCGCAACATCACCGAGGCGCCGGTCCGGGTGCTCGGGCTGTCGAAGGACGAGGCCGAGGAGCGGGCGCGGGAGCTGCTGGACCTGGTGGGCCTGGCCGACAAGTGCGACATGAAGCCGACCCGGCTGTCCGGCGGGCAGCAGCAGCGGGTGGCGATCGCGCGGGCGCTGGCGATGCGGCCCCAGGTGCTGCTGCTGGACGAGGTGACCTCCGCGCTGGACCCGGAGCTGGTCGCGGGCGTGCTCGACCTGCTGCGGGACATCGCGCGCAGCACCGACATCACGATGCTGTGCGTGACCCACGAGATGGGGTTCGCCCGGGACATCTCCGACCAGGTGCTGATGTTCGACGCGGGCCGGGTCATCGAGGCCGGCCCGCCGGAGCAGATCTTCGGCGACCCGGAGCGGGAGCGGACCAGGGAGTTCATCAGCGCGGTGCTGTGAGCGCGGGGCCCGCCGACAGCGGGCGGGTACATGCCTTTGGCATATGCCAGTGGATCTCACCGCCGGTGGGGGCGGGCACTCGAAGGGCTTCATCTCGCCGACACCCTCTTCCCGGGGGTCCCCGCGCGGCTATCGTGGACACGATCCGACCCGGATCGCGGCCGAGGGGGACCCATGAGTTTCAAGCCGACCGCCCCGTACCACTGCGCCCAGGAAGCCCTGCGCGTGCTGGAGACCGTCTCCGGCCAGCCGGCCGGCGTCACCGCCGCCGAACTGGCCCGCCGCACCGGCCTGGGCCCCGGGCGGCTCACCGGCCTGCTGCGGATGCTGCGCCGCGAGGGCTACGTCCAGGAGATCGCCGACGGCGCGTACGTCACCGGCGAGACCCTGCGCCGGCTCGGCTCGGCGCACGACCGGGAGCGGGCCCTGCGCGACAAGCTCCAGCAGAACCTGGACCGGCTGCGCGACTCGGTCGGCGCGGCCGTCTACCTCAGCCGGTACGTGGACGGCGAGGTCCGGGTCGCCCAGTACGCCGCCGGGCCGGCCACCCCGGCGGTCAACGAGTGGGTGGACTTCCGCTACTCCGCCCACGCCACGGCCGTCGGCAAGAGCCTGCTGACCCAGCTGGACGCGGGCGCCCGCCGCGACCACCTGGCCCGGCACAAGATGGCCCGGCTCACCTCGCGCACGATCACCAGCGACAAGCTGCTGCTGTCCCGGCTGGAGGCCCAGCCGCCGTCGGCGCCGGTGCTCGACCTCCAGGAGTACGCGGTCGGCACGGTCTGCGCCGCCGTACCGGTCACCGCCGGTTCCACGGTCGGCTGCCTCGCGCTGTCGCTGCCGGTGCGCGACGCCCACCGGCTGAAGCGGGCCGCGGACACCCTGAACCGCAACGCGGCACCGGTCCTGCTCTCGCTGGCGATCTAGGGCCGCCCGGGGTGGTCACGAGCACCCCTCGGGACCAGGTAGTATTTTCTTCGTCGCCGGCCGCGGGAGGAAAACCCGAGGCAGGCGGGAGTCACGCGCCGCTAGCTCAGTTGGTTAGAGCAGCTGACTCTTAATCAGCGGGTCCGGGGTTCGAGTCCCTGGCGGCGCACCTGGGAAAGGCCCCTCGCCTCGGCGAGGGGCCTTTCGTTTCACCTCAGAAGGTGACGTCCGAGCAGGCGTAGAACGCGTTGCCCGTGTCGGCGATCGTCCACACCGAGACGATGACGTGGTGCCCGCTCAGGCCGGACGGCAGGGTGCCGCTGTGGCTGAGCGTGGACGGCGGCTGCTTGCCGCCGTAGGGCACCGTCAGGAACGGCGTGAGGTTGAGGTCGGAGCGGGCGAGGTTGTGGCCCTCGTTCCAGCCCGGCTTGGTGATGTAGTACTTGAAGTCCGTCGTGGCGTGCCTGGCGGTGAACTGCCAGCGGAAGCTGTACGACTGGCCGCCCGTCACCTTGGTGGTCGGCCAGGCCGCGCCGGACGGCGTCCTCGGCGCGCTGAGCTGGGCGAACTGCCCCAGCCCGGCGTTGCAGATCTGGCCGTCGGCGGGTCCGCCGGCCGGGAAGCCCTTGGGGCCCTCGACGCTCTGCGGCTCCCACTGGATCGAGCCGCAGTTGGTCACGGTGCCGTTCTGGCAGAGCTTCTGCCTGCTGATGGGGAGGTCGGTGTAGCCGTGGCCGCTGGCACCGCCGGTGGAGAGCGCGAACGCTCCGGCGGTCACCGCGCCCAGTACGACCGCGGACAACTTGGTCTTGGTGCGCATGCTGCCGCTCCTGGGGAACGTGGGGAGTTCAGGGAGTTCGGTGCGCCGTGCAGGTAGGTCTAGACCAAGTCTCAGATTATTGCCGTTAGTTGAACATGTCCATACCAATCGCCTAAGCGTTCGTCCCGCCGCTACACCGGCTCCCCGCGCCCCGAGCAGAACGCCACGGTCAGGTCCCGCACCAGCACCTTGCGGTCGTAGTCGTCCAGCTCGACCAGGCCGCGCGTGGTCAGCCGGGTCACCGTGTCCTCCACCGAGTCCACCACCGAGCCGAGCAGGCTGGCCCGCTGCCGGGCGTCCAGCGCGGCGATCCGGCGCCGGTGCACCGCGGCGGCCACCTCGGGGGCGTACTCCACCCGGACCGGCTGCACCGAGAACACCTCCACCCCCACCGGCGCGGTCTCCTCGGCCACCAGCCGGGTCAGCGCGTCCCCGGCCGCCGTCGTCCCGCCCCGCGCGCCGCCCGCCGGCTCCACCGGCACCCGGGCCAGCGCCGCCTCCACGCACTCGCGCAAGTACGTCTCGTGGTCGTCGACGCTGAGCAGGGCCCGCGCGGTGTCCCGCACCCGCCACACCACCAGCACCACCACCCGCAGCGCCATCCCGTCCGGATCCACCGCCGGCATCGCCTCGCTGCGCCAGTGCCGCAGCCGCACATCCACCCGGCGGCGCGGCAGCAGCGGATTCACCCACAGCAGCCCGGTGCGCCGGACCGTCCCCCGGTACCGCCCGAACAGCCCCAGCACCCAGGCCCGCCCGGTCCGCCCCCGGGCCAGCCCGCCGAACCCGGCCGCGCCCAGCAGCCCGGACCCGGCGTACGCGGCCAGGTGGGCCAGGCCGAGCCCGGGACCGGAGCCCGCCGGCAGCCCGAGCGCCCGGCCCGCCGGGGGCGGCAGCAGCCCCGCCCACCAGGTGGTGACCAGCGCGCCGGTGAGCCCGCAGGCCCCCGCGAGCAGCCCGGCCGCCCCGGGCAGCACCCGCGCCGGGCGCTCCGCCAGCCCGGGGTCGGTCTCCGGCAGCGGCCGGCGGCGCACCGGCACCGGGCGGCCGGGCCGGGGCCGCTCGCCGGTGTCCTGCCGGCGGCCCACCAGCGCCGGTGCGAGCGGCACCCGCACCGGGTCGGGGCCGTCCCGGAAGAGCAGGTGGACGGGGATCTCGGTGGTGGCCTCGTTCTGGATCAGCCGGGCCGGCCGGACACCGGCACCGCAGGCGGTGCCGTCCGACTGCCCCTCGGACTCGGGCGGGGTGTGGGATGTGGTCGTACTCATGCGTGCTCCAGCCTCCGCGCCAGACGCGTCATGAACAGGGAAAGGGACGAGAACGTGCCCGGCCGGCGGCCCGGGAGCGGGGAAGGCGGTCCGGGAAGGGGGAAGGAGGGAGGGGGGAAGGGGGGGAAGGGGGGAAGGGGGAAGGAGTGGGGGCCTAGGCGAACAGGCGGCGCCAGGTCTCCGGGCCCGGATGACCGTCCGCGGCGCCGCCCCGCCAGCCCTGGGCCCGCTGGAACGCCTCGACAGCCCTGCGGTCCGCCTCGCCCCAGCGCGGGCCCGGGCCGTGGGCGTAGAACCGGCCGTACCCCTTGTGCACCAGCCGGGCGCGGAGCCGGGTGACGTGGTCGTTGACCGCGCCGGGCCGGAAGGAGGACACCCCCGGATAGGGCACCTCCGTCTTCGCGCCGCCGGCCGCCTGGGCGCCGGCCGCGCCCTGGGGCAGGCCCTTGTAGCGGTAGGGGACGTACTTGCCGGAGTTGCTCCAGTAGGCGTAGGGAGTGGTCTGGCGGCGGGCGTGCGGGGGCGTCTGCTCGTAGGCCGTGTAGGAGGTGTGCTTGTCGTCCGTCCAGCCGCCGAAGATCACTACGTGGGAGCCCTTCTCGGGGTTGTCGGGGTTGTGGAACAGCAGGATGTCCCCCGGCTCCAGCTCCGCCTTGGTGATCTTCACGCCGAACTGGCCGAGGCTGCCGGTCCACTCGTTGTTCGGCAGGCCCCAGGCCATGGAGACGTAGCCCGAGCAGTCCTGCCGGTAGCCGTCGGACCAGAAGGCCGTCATGCTGTACGGCACCTTGGCGTCCACCCAGGTCTTGGCCCGCTTGATGATGTCGGCGCGGGTGGTGGCCGGGACCGGCTCGGCGGGGATCTTCTCGGGGCCGCCCGGTCTGCCGTACAGCGGGGCCCAGGGGCCCTGCGGGGTGGCGAACTCCTCGTCGCCGGGCTGTGCCGCGCGGTGCGGGGCCTGGCCGGGGGCGGCGACGGCGACGGCCGGGAAAAGCGCGCCGAGGGCGGCGGAGGCGGCGGCCGCGACCACGGCGGCGCGGGCCGCCGGGCGGGTGCGGCCGGGGTGGGGACGGGGGGAGCCGGTCCGGGAGAGCCGGCAACCGGGGCAGAGGCAGTCGCTCGCGGGGTCGACTTCCTCGAACGTCGGAGCGGTCATGCGATCTGCCTCACATTCTGGGGGGATGTGTTCGCGAGTGCGCACGTTGATCAGTTTCCCAACCGCCTTGGAACCGCGCATTCTGACGGTCCGAATGATGTACGCGGACCCTCCGGGCGGGGTACGGGCCACCGGAGTGCGGTCCGGAGCACCCTCCAAGGTCCGGTAGAGTTTTCTCTGTCAGCAGGCGCCGCTAGCTCAGTTGGTTAGAGCAGCTGACTCTTAATCAGCGGGTCCGGGGTTCGAGTCCCTGGCGGCGCACCGACGGAAAAGCCCCTCGCCTCGGCGGGGGGCTTTTCGTCTGCCCGGGGTGCGGACGGGCGGTTACGCTCTGGCCATGGCAGCCCGGGACCTTCAGGAGCGGATCAAGAAGCTGATCGTGGACCGGCGGCTGCCCTCGGGCGCCCCGCTGCCCACCGAGCCGGAGCTGATGCGGCTGCTGGGGGCGAGCCGGAACTCGGTGCGGGAGGCCCTGAAGGCGCTCCAGGCGATGGGCATCGTGGAGATCCGGCACGGCTTCGGGACGTACGTCGGCTCGATGTCGTTCGCGCCGATGATCGAGGGGCTGGCCTTCCGGACCGTGGCCGGCCACTACCGGGGCGAGGACACGCTGCTCCAGCTGCTGGAGCTGCGCGAGGCCGTGGAGACAGGACTGGTGTCGCGGCTGGCCGGACGGCTGGCGGAGGCGGACCTGGCCGAGCTGGACGCGCTCGTGGACCGGATGGAGCGGGAGGCCGCCGAGGGCACCGGGCTGGCCGGGACCGACCGCGCCTTTCACGCCACGCTGTACCGGGGCCTGGACAACGTGCTGCTCGGCGAGGTGCTGGAGGCGTTCTGGGACGCCTTCCACCGGGTGCGGCGCGACCTGGCGGCAACGCCGCAGGACCCCCGGGTCACCTGCCGCCAGCACCGGGAGATCGTGGACGCGGTGCGCTCCGGGGACTCGCTGCGGGCCGAGCGGGCCATACGGGACCACTTCGGCAACCTGCGCGCCCGCCTGTCCCACACGCCCACGGCCACCTCCTGACCGCTCACCGGGACACCCCCGTCAGGTACGAGGAGACGACCACGTTCGCCGTGTAGCTGCCGTCGGCCCGGTCGAAGGAACCCCCGCAGGTGATCAGGCGCAGCTCGGCGCGGCCGGGCCGGCGGGGGCCGTAGGCCTGGTGGGCGTCGAAGCCGTCGCGGGGCAGGACACGGATGTCGTCCACGGTGAACTCGGCGACCTTGCCGTCCGCGCGCACCACCCGGACGGTGTGGCCCGGCTTGAGGGTGCTGAGCCGGTAGAAGACGGCCGGCCGGGTCGTGGTGTCGACGTGGCCCACCAGCAGGGCCGCCCCGGCCGCGCCGGGCTTCGGGCCGGCGCCGTACCAGCCGACCACGCCCGGCTGGTCGTAGGGCGGCGGGTCGATCGCGCCCCGGGCGTCCAGGCCGCGGGTCACCACCGGGGCCTGCACGCCCAGGGCGGGGATGTCGACGCGCTGGGGCACCGCGTCGGCCAGCGGCCGGGCCGCGCCGGGCAGCCGGGCGGGGTCGCCGGCGCGGCCCGCGGCGAAGACGTCGCCCGTGGCGGCGCCGCCCGCGTCGCGCGTCACGCCGGTCACCTCGCGCCCCCACAGCCACAGTCCGCACAGCAGGAGCCCCCAGGTCAGGGCGGTGACCAGCCGCCCGGTGCCGCTGCCGCGGCCCTGCTCGCCGGACACGGGCGGTCAGCGGGTGGAACGGGTGCGGCGGGCGCGCAGTCCGACGGCGAGCGCGGCGAGGCCGGCCAGCACCAGGCCGGTCACCGCCTGGCCGGTGTCGGGGCCGGAGCCGCTGGTGGCGACGGTGGCGAAGTGCGCGGTGCCGCCGCCGCCCGCGGGGACCGGGGCGATCGGGGAGGCGGCGGCGGTGGCCGGGGCGACGGGCGCGGCGGGGCGGGCGCCGTCCGGCCCGCCGACCGTGAGGCTGCCGGTGATCACCCGGTCGCCGCAGACGGCCTTCACGGTGTAGGCGCCCGGCTCCAGGTCGGAGCGGACCCGGGTGTCGCCGGTCAGGGCGCCCCCGCCGCCGGTCAGGCGGGCGTCGGAGACGAAGGCGGCCGAGGCGGCACTGCCCTGCCCGCCCGCGCAGCCCTCGGTGCGCACGGTGAGGTCGGCGCCGGGCGCCGGGGAGGCGGGGGTCACGGCGACCGAGCCGCCACCGTCCGCCGCGTGGGCCGCGGGGGCGGCCGCGGTGACCGCGACGGCGAGGATTCCGGTACAGACAGTGAGGCGTAGTGAGCCCATCGTGAACCTCCAGTTATCTGGAGGCTCCCCCGCACCGGGCGCCTCCGCATCCTCGGGAGGCGCCCAACTGCTCCGAACGAGTGATACCGGGTTTCGGCCGGGCGGGACCCGCCGCCGGAGCCGCCCGGACCGGGCCGTTCGGACCAGGCCGTTCGGACCAGGTCGTTCGGACCGGGCCGCTCAGACCAGGTCGACCAGGTCCGCGATGGAGTCGACCACCTGGGACGGGCGGAACGGGTAGCGGTCGATGTCGGCGGGCTGGGTGACGCCGGTCATCACCAGGAAGGTGCGCATCCCGGCCTCCAGGCCCGCGAGGACGTCGGTGTCCATCCGGTCCCCGATCATCGCCGAGGTCTCGGAGTGCGCGCCGACCGCGTTCAGCCCGGCCCGCATCATCAGCGGGTTGGGCTTGCCCACGAAGTACGGCTTCTTGCCCGTGGCGGCGGTGATCAGCGCGGCGACCGAGCCGGTGGCGGGCAGGTCGCCCTCGGTGGAGGGGCCGACGTTGTCGGGGTTGGTGGCGATGAACCGGGCGCCGTTGTTGATCAGCCGGACGGCCTTCGTCAGCGCCTCGAAGGAGTAGGTGCGGGTCTCGCCCAGGATCACGAAGTCGGGCTCGTGGTCGGTGAGGATGTAGCCGATGTCGTGCAGGGCGGTGGTCAGGCCCGCCTCGCCGATGACGTAGGCGCTGCCGCCGGGCCGCTGGTCGTTCAGGAACTGGGCGGTGGCCAGCGCCGAGGTCCAGATGTTCTCCACCGGCACGTCCAGGCCCATCCGGCGCAGCCGGGCGTGCAGGTCGCGGGCGGTGTAGATGGAGTTGTTGGTGAGCACCAGGAAGGGCCGGCCGGACTCCCGCAGCTTCTTCAGGAAGGCGTCGGCCCCGGGAATGGGCACGCCCTCGTGGATCAGGACGCCGTCCATGTCGGTGAGCCACGACTCGATGGGCTTGCGGTCTGCCATGTGCTGCGTCTCCTGGCCTGCGTGCGAACGGAAAACGGGGGGCGCCGGAACCACGGCGTACCGACGCCCCCAGCCTAGTCAGGACCGGTCGATCCGGACCCCGTCGATCACCCAGTACCAGTTGTTGCCGCCGGTGTAACGGAACCGGACCCGGGCGCTGGTGGCGCCCGCCGGCACCTGGAGGGTGACGGTCTCGGTGCGCGAGGGCACGTCGGCGGAGTACGTGCGCACGCTCACCGGGGTGCCGCCGTCGTAGGAGACGAGGACCTCGCCCTTCTGCGGGGACTCGTGCCGGTAGTAGGTGGTGTACGTCAGCACGGCCGTGCCGCCGCCGGTGACCGGGTAGGCGGGGCTGACCAGGGTGGAGTCGAAGGTGCCGGTGTAGGTCCGGTCGGCCCACTCGTCGCCGTCGGCGACCGCGAAGACGTTCCGGGCGCGGATGTTGGACTCGCGGTTCTGGTCGCGCTGGGCCTGGGTCCAGAACTCGTCGGTGGTGAAGGACCAGCCGCGCCACTCGGTGACCCCGCCGCCGCCCATCGCCGAGTTGTCGACGGACCAGCCGGGCGGCGGGGTGTGGGTGAAGCCCACGAGGCCCGCCGGGATGCCGGTCTCGTCCACGCGGGCCGCCAGCGAGCCGCGCAGGGCGTCGAAGTCGTCCGGGACGGGCTGCTGGACGGGCCGGCCGTCCAGCCCCCACGCCGGGTCGAGGGGGATGCCGAGGTGGGCGAGGGCGGAGACGGCGACGTCCGGCATCTTCACGTCGTGACGCACCGATCCGGGCGCGAGCGCGGAACCGGTCGCGATGAGGAAGGTCTGCCGCTCCTGGAGGGTGGAGCCGCCGTGGCCGCCGGCGTCGGTGTGGCCGTGGTCGGCGGTGACCATGATCAGCCAGTCCTCGGCGGCGTACGACGGCCGGGCCTTGACGGCGGCCACGATCTCCCCGACCTGGGCGTCGGCGGTGTGGATGGCGTCCAGGTACCGCTGGGAGGCGGCGCCGTAGGAGTGGCCGGCGTGGTCGATGTTGTCCAGGTGGACGAAGACCGCGTCCGGGTTCGCGTCCCGCAGCCGGGCGACCGCGCGGGAGGTGGTGCCGGTGTCGTACTCGGCGCTCGGGGTGGAGACGCGGGTGTCGACCTTCGCGGAGAACACCGTGTCGGTGAGCGGCGTCCAGGAGGCGACGGCGTACGTGGACAGGGCGGGCTTCGCGGTCTCGGCGCGGGTCAGGAAGTCCGGGTACTGGGTGAACCGGGCGCCGGTGAAGGCGTTGTCCTTCACGTTGTGCTTGTCGGGCCAGACACCGGTGAGGATCGTCGACCAGCCGGGGCCGGAGAGGGTCGGGGCGAGCGGGTTGGCGTAGATGCTGCTGGGCGCGGTGAGCCCGGCCGCCATCAGGGCGTCCAGGTGCGGCGCGTCGGCGTCCTTGATCCGGCTGAGCAGGGCGCCGTCCAGGCCGATGACGAGCACCTTCGGGGTGCGGGCCGCGGCCCGGGCGACGGCGGTGAACGACCCGGCGGTCGCCGCCGCCGCGGCGGCGGACAGGAGGAGGGAGCGACGGGAGAGGTGGGGCACGGGGTCCTCCGGAGAAAGAGGGGCGGACGTGCGTACGGGCATGGCGACGCCCCCGGTGGTGCCAGGGGCGTGTGGTCTCGCGGTGCGGGGCTGTCTACGGCCGCGCGGCGGAGAAATCAACTGCCGGTCGCGGACTTCCAGTCCTCGACGTAGGCGCTGAGGTTCTTCTCGATGTCGTTCCAGTCGGGTTCGAAGACCTCCACGCCGTCCATCAGCCGGGTCAGCGCGACGGCGTCGGCGTCGGTGGCCTTGACGTCCTGCCGGGCGGTGAAGCCGCCGCCGATCGCGCTGACCTCCTGCTGCTGCTTGCGGGCGAGCATGAAGTCCAGCAGCTTCTTGCCGTTGGCGCTGTGCGGGGCCTTGGTGACCAGGCCGGCCGCGTACGGCAGGGCGAACGTGGTGGGCTTGCCGTCGGCGCCGGCCGGGAACCAGATGCCGAGGTTCGGCATGGACTTGGTCTGGGCGTAGTTCATCTGCACGTCGCCGTTGGCGACGAGGAGTTCGCCCTTGTCCACCTTGGGGGCGAGCTTGCCGGTGGAGGCGGACGGGCCGACGTTGTTGGCCTGGAGCTTCTTCAGGTAGGCGAGGCCCCGCTCCTTGCCGCCGAAGTCGTGGAACGCCTTGATGAGGACGGCCGTTCCGTCGCCGGCCACGCCCGGGGTGGAGTACTGGAGCTTGTTCTTGTAACGGGCGCCGAGGAGTTCGTCCCAGGTCTTCGGGGGCTGCTTCAGCTCCTTCTTGTTGTAGACGAACCCGAAGTAGTTGGTGACGACCGAGGTCCAGGTGGAGTCGGCTGCCTTGTCGGCGCCCGCGACCTGGTCGGCGCCGGCCGGGGCGTACTTCTGCAGCAGGCCCTTGCCGGCGGCCTGCTGGATGAACGGCGGCAGGGTGACCAGCACGTCGGCCTGCGGGTTGCTCCGCTCGCGGACGGCGCGCTGCACCATCTCGCCGGAGCCGCCCTCGACGTACTTCACCTTGATGCCGGTCTGCTTCTGGAAGTCCTTGAACACCTGGTCGTACCAGCCGTCGCCGTTCTCCCCCTTGAGTCCGTCCGCGCTGTAGACGGTGACGACCCTGGCGTCCGAGGCGGCGGAGGAGCCGCAGGCGGACAGCGCGGGCGCGGCGAGCAGGGCGAGGGCCACGGCGAGCGGGACGCGGTTTCTGGGCATGGCGGGGCGGTCTCCTGGCGAGGTGACGGAGGTGATCCGGGGAGGGTTCAGCGGTAGGAGGCCCGGGTGCGGACCCGGGAGACGGCGAACAGGACGAGCAGGGTCGCGGCCATCAGGACCACGGCCACGGCGGACCCGGTGAACAGGGCACCCCGGTCGGTGGCCGCGTAGATCAGCACGGGCAGCGGGGTCCAGTCCGGCGGGTAGAGCATCATCGTGGCGCTCAGCTCGCCCATGGACAGGGCGAAGCACAGGCCGGCGGCGGCGGTCAGCGAGGGCAGCAGCAGCGGCAGCCGCACCCGGAACAGGATGTAGGCGGGCCGGGCGCCGAGGGAGGCGGCGGCCTGCTCGTAGGCCGGGTCCAGGCGGGTCAGGGCGGCCGACACCGACTGGTGGGCGAAGGCGGTGACCAGCACGGTGTGGGCGGTGATCACGATCCACCGGGTGCCGTTGAGCAGCAGCGGCGGCTGGGAGAACGCCACCAGCACCGCGAGGCCCACCACCACCGACGGCACGGCGACCGGCAGCACGAACAGGGCGTCCAGCACCCGGCGGTGGCGCCTCTTCAGGGCGGCCCCGGCCAGCGCGGCCCAGGTGCCGGCGGTCAGCGCGAGCAGGCTGGCGGCGACCGCCGTGACCAGGCTGGTGGTGAGCGCCTGGAGGGCCTCGCCGCGGGTGGCGGAGCGGTAGTGGTCCAGGGTGGGGCCGGAGGGCAGGGTGCCGGACCAGTGGGTGGCGAAGGAGGCGCCCAGGATGACCAGCAGCGGCAGCGCGAACAGCGGCAGGAACAGGACGAGGAACACCGTCCACACGGCCCACCTGGCCTTGCGGCTATGCACCAGCACGACGGCTCACCACCCGGTACAGGCCGTACAGGCCCACGGAGATCAGGACGTTGACGACGGCGACCGCGCAGGCGCCCGGGTAGTCGGACTCCAGGATCGCCTTGCCGTAGACGAGCATCGGCAGGGTGGTGACCCCCTTGGCGCCGGTGAACAGCACGATCCCGAACTCGTTCAGGCACAGCACCAGGACCAGGCTGCCGCCGGCCGCGAGCGCGGGCAGCGCCTCGGGAAGGATCACCTGCCGGACGATGCGCGGCGCCCGCGCGCCCAGCGAACCGGCCACCTCCAGCTGGGCGGTGTCGAGTTGCGCGAACGCGGCGAGCAGCGGGCGCATCATGAACGGCGTGAAGTAGGTGACCTCCGCCAGCAGCACGCCCCAGGGCGTGGTGAGGAACTGGAAGGAGCCGAGGACGCCCGTGCCGCCGTAGAGGAACAGCAGCGCCAGCGTGATCAGGAAGGACGGGAAGGACAGGTACACGTCGATGAACCGGGCCACCGACCTTGCCCCGGGGAACGGCACGAACGCGATGACCAGCGCCAGCAGGAACCCCAGGACCAGGCAGCCGGCGGTGGCGGCCAGCGCCAGCCACACGGTGGTCCACAGCGCGTGCCGGAACGCCTCGGAGCCGAAGACGTCGGCGTACGCCTGGAGGGAGGTGCCTCCGGTGTCGGGGCGCAGGGACTGGCGGACGACGAGGGCGAGGGGGTAGAGGAAGAAGAGGGCGAGCGCGATTACTGGAGGAAGGGCCCAGGCAAGCGCCCCGAAGGGGCGCGGGCCCGTCTTCGAATTGCGGCTGCCGCCGCGTGGGCGCAACCAGCCACGAACCACCCGCGGATTCTCGACAACCTCAGCCATGGCTGACTCCCGCGGGCAGCAGCACGGCGTCCTCGGGCTCGAAACTCAGGGTGACCTGGTCCCCGTAGGCCGGCGGAGCCTTCAGTTCCCGTACGTCCGCCATCACCGTGTGCCCGTCGACCTCGACGTACAGCCGGTGCGTGGCGCCGCGCCACTGGATCTCCCGTACGGTGCCCGGGAGCCGGTTGGGTCCCTCGCCCAGCCCGACCAGGTGCGGCCGTACACAGAGCGTGGCGCGGGCGCCCACGGCGGCCCCGGCCGTGTCGAGCTTCAGTTCGGTGCCCGCGAGGGACACACCGCCATCCGTCACGGTCACCGGGACCAGGTTGGCGCCGCCCACGAAGGACGCGGTGAACGCGTCGGTGGGCGCCCGGTACAGCTCCCTCGGCGTGCCGCAGGCCCGCAGCCGGGCCGAGTCCATCACCGCGATCCGGTCGGCCAGGGTCAGCGCCTCGACCTGGTCGTGGGTGACGTACAGCATCGACACGTCGGGCAGCTCGCGGTGCAGCCGGGCGAGTTCGGCGAGCATGCCGGAGCGCAGCCGGGCGTCCAGCGCGGACAGCGGCTCGTCCAGGAGGAGTACGCGGGGCCGGATGGCGAGGGCGCGGGCGATCGCGACGCGCTGCTGCTGTCCGCCGGACAGCTCGCGCGGGTGCCGGCGGGCGTAGCCGGCCATGCCGGTCAGCTCCAGCGCCTCGGCGACCCGCTGCCGGATCTCGCCCTTGGGGGTGCGGCGGGCCTTGAGCCCGAAGGCCACGTTCTCGTCCACCCGCAGGTGCGGGAAGAGGGCGTAGCTCTGCACGACCATGCCGATGCCGCGCCGGTACGGCGGGAGGTCCGTCACGTCCTCGCCGCCGAGGTACACCCGCCCGGACGCGGGCCGCACGAACCCGGCGACCGCCCGCAGCGCGGTGGTCTTGCCGGATCCGGACGGCCCGAGGAGCGCCATGACCTCGCCGGGCTCGACGGTCAGGTCGAGGGAGTCGAGGACGACGTTGCCGTCATAGGCGACCGTGACGGAGTCGAAGCGGATGCCCATGTCAGCGGTCCCCGGCGAGCAGGCCGGGCAGGCCGGCGACGGAGTCGAGGACATGGGTGGCACCGGCGGCGGTGAACTCGGCGTCGCCGTGCGCGCCGGTGCGCACGCCGGCGACCAGCCCGGCCCCGGCGCGTACGCCGCTGAGCACGTCGTACGACGTGTCGCCGGCCACCGCGACCTGCCGTACGTCGTCGGCCGCCTTGGTGCGGACGAACGCCTCCAGCACCATGTCCGGGTACGGTCGCCCGCGCCCGCCGGCGTCGGCCGGGCACAGGGTGAGCGGCACCAGGCCGCGCCAGCCGAGGGCGTCCAGGATGGCGTCCTGGGTGACCCGGGCGAAGCCGGTGGTGAGGACGACGGTACGGCCGGCCTCGGTCAGTTCCTCGATGGCCTCGCGGGCGCCGGGGACCGGCGCGATCAGGCCCTGGTCGACCAGGTCGCCGTACGCCTTCTCGAAGGCGGTGTTGGCGCGCCGGGCCCGCTCCTCGTCGCCGAAGAGGTGACGGAAGACGGAGATCTTGGACTCGCCCATGGTGGCGCGGACGTAGGCCAGGTGCTCGGCGTGCTCGGCGGAGCCGGGCTCGACGCCCAGCTCGGCGGCGGCAGCGGCGAAGGCGCGCTCGACCAGGCCGCCGTCGGCGACGGTGGTGCCGGCCATGTCGAGGACGACGAGGCGGATGCCGGGGCCGGCCGGGGTGTTCGGGGTGACAGGGGTCATGGAGGTGTTCACCAGCCCAGTTCGTTCGCGGTGGTCTCGGCTATCGCGGGGGCGCAGGTCATGCCGCGCCCGCCGGGCCCGGTGACCAGCCACACCCCCTCGTGCACCTGCTGGCGGTGGACGACCTTGCCGGGGTCGGTGCACTGCGCGTACACGCCCGCCCAGCGGTGCCGTACGCGCGGCAGCGGCCGGCCGAGGAGGGACTCGACGACGCCGGTGAGGTGCTCGTAGGGCTCCTCGACGGTGTCGAAGGCGAAGGGGTGCTCGTACTCGTGGGTGTCGCCGATGGTCAGGCCGCCGTCGGCGCGCTGCACCATGAGCAGCTGCATCTTGTGCGCGGCGGCGGTCTGCGGCTGCGGCTGCCGGGCGTTCAGCTCGTCCAGCGCCGGGGAGGCGTACGCCGGGTAGTAGCGGAAGCTGTCGGCGTCGGCGACGGAGGTGGTCAGCGGCTCGCCGAGCGGGTCGGTCTGCATCATCTGGAGGCGGACGCGGCGCACCGGGAGGTCCGGGCCGGCCAGTTCGCGGACGAGTCCGCCGAGCCAGGCGCCGGTGCACAGCACGACGGCGTCGGCGTGGTGGGTGTCCCCGTGGTCGTCGCGGACGGTGCCGGCGCCGGTCACGTCGCGCACCTCCCGGCCCGGCAGGAAGGTGTAGTTCGGGGACTTCAGCAGCTCGGCGCGCAGGGCGAGCTGGGCGGTGCGGGGCTCCACGGCCGCGTCCCGCTCGCAGTACAGGGCGGCGGTGAAGTCGCCGCGCAGGGCGGGGTTCAGGGCGCGGGCCTCGCCGGGGGTGAGCAGCTTGTAACCGCGGGCGGCGGCGTCCGCGCGGGCCACGGCCGCCTCGGCGACGGCGAGTTCGAGCGGGCCGCGGACCGGGGTGAGGGAGCCGTTGGGGCGGAAGCCCAGCGCCGGGACCCGGCCGCCGATCCCCTCCCACAGCTCCCGCGCCCGCAGGGCGGCTGCCAGCTCTTCTCCACCCGCGCGCCCGCTGACCCAGATCTGCCCGAAGTTGCGCAGCGAGGCGCCGCGCGCCTCGGCCTCGCGCTCGATCTGGACGACCTGGTGGCCGCGTTCCACTGCGTGCCAGGCGTGCATGGTGCCCACCACGCCGGCTCCGACGACTGTGACTCTCACGGCGGCAACGCTCCTCTTGATTCGGGAACCGGAGACATCCGGCTGACAACGAGAGCGTGAACGAGCCATCACGTTTGGGCTAGACCCGTTATCTTTTTGTGACTTCAGGGCGGGGTGCGCGGGGTGCGGAGCGGCCGGGGCCCCTCAGCCCTGGAGGTGGGTGGTGAAGGAGAAGCGGTCGCCGCGGTACAGCGACCGCACCCGCTCCAGCGGGCGGCCCTCGGTGTCCCGGGAGATCCGGTGGATCAGCAGCATGGGCAGGGCGGGCGGGGTGCCGATGAGGAGCGCCTCGCGGGGGGTGGCCAGGACGGTCTCGATGCGCTCGTCCGCGTCGCCGAAGGAGATGCCCTGGGCGGCGAGGTAGCCGTAGAAGGAGGAGTCCGGGTCGAAGTCGGCGTCCAGCCGGGGCACCCGCGCGACGGCGACGTACGTGCTCTCCAGGCCCACCCGCTCGTCGTCGGCGAGCAGCACGCGCTCCAGGTGCCAGACGGGCTCACCGCGGCCGATCCCGGTCTCGGCGGCGAGCGGGTCCGGGCACGGGAACCGGTCGAGGGTGACGAGGGTACGGCCGGGGGTGCGGCCCTGCCGGCGCACGCCCTCGGTGTAGCTGGCCAGGGACAGCGGCTGGGCCAGCTTGGGTCCGGCGACCACCGTGCCCCGGCCCCGGCGCCGCAGCCGGCCTTCCAGCACCAGGTCCCGCACGGCCTGCCGCACGGTCTCGCGGGCCACGTCGTACCGCTCGGCGAGATCCCGTTCGGTGGGGATGACGCCGCCCTCCCCCAGTTCCTCCAGCAGCGCGGCGATCCGCGCCTTCACCGCGTAGTACTTGGGGATGCGCCCGTGCTCGGGGATACCGGAGCGGACGGGGGCGCCGGGGGCCTGGTCGTTGGGGTAGTCCACGGGGGGATCGTCGCAGACGGGGTCGGTGGCGGAGGGGGTGGGGAGGGGGCGGGGAGGGGCGTGGGCGCGGGGCGCGCAACGGCGGGCGCGGGACGGGGCCGTCAGCGGCGGGTGCGGGCGCGGGCCGTCAGCGGCGGGCGCGGAGCAGGAGGCAGGCGCCGGTGGCGGCGGCGAGCAGGGTGAGCAGGGGGACGAGGACGGTGGTGAGCGGGGTGCGGGCGGGCTCGGGTGCGGCCCGGGTGGCCGGGGAAGGGGCCGGGGTGCGGGTGGGGCGCAGGGCGTGGGCTTCGCGCGCTTCCCGTACGGGGTCGGGGTCCTCCGGCCCCTCCTCGCTGCCGCCGTCGCCGTCCTCGGTGACCGAGAAGCGGTAGGCGCTGGACTCCCCGACCCAGTCCCCGTCCTGGCCCCGCCGCTGTACGACGGCGGCGTTCGCGGTGACCCGGCCGGCCACGGCGTCCGGGGCGAGCGAGAACCGGACCCGTACGGCGACGGTCCGGCCGGGCGGCACGGTGAACCCGGCGAATCCGGCGCCGTCCAGCACGCCGACCAGTTCCCGGGCGTCGGTGGCCTCGAAGGCGACGCGGTGGGCGCGGGGGCCGTCGTAGAAGTCCAGGCGGGGGTGGTCCGGCCGCAGCGCGCGTTCGTCGTCGACGAGGACCACGACCGGGTGGATGCCGGCGCAGGGCCGGTCGGTGGTGTTGGTGAGGTCGATGTACCAGGTGCGGGGCCGGTCACCGGCCTCGTACGACGCGGGGCCGCCGCGGATGCGGGTGGCCAGCGGGAACGTGTGGGCGTCGGCGGCGGCGCAGGAGGGGGCCGCGGGGGGTTGTGCGCGGACGTGGGCTGCGGACGGTGGCACGGAGAGGACGACGGTGGCTGCCGTGGCCGCGGCCACGGCCGCGGCAGCCAGGCAGCGGGACAGGGGCGTGCGCAGTCGCATGAACACATGACCCTGCCGGGCGGAACGGGGGTGGCGGCGCCGCCATGCCGGGGCCTGGGGAAGGTCCCCTCCACCGGCGGACACCGGACGCCGACCGGCCGGTTGTCGTCTGCGGGCCCGCCGTGGCCGGTCGCGCAGTTCCCCGCGCCCCTGAGCGAGTCACCGCACCCTCGACCGAACACGCAACGGCGTCACCCACGGCGCCGCGGGACCACCCGCCGGTCGCCAGGCCGCGGGCCCGTCGTGGCCGGTCGCGCGGTTCCCCGCGCCCCTTCGGGGGGGGCTCCCCCGTCAGACATCCCCCCGTCCGAACAGCGGCGCCAGCAGCAGTTGTGCGGCGCCCTCCGAGACCAGGCGTTCCGCTCTCGGGGCGACCCGTACGGGTACGTCCTCGTCCGCTCCCTCGCGTCGGGCGCGTGCGGCCAGTGCCTCGGCGACCCCCCGTACGTACGCCTCGGGCGCCCCCGCGACCGTACGTCCCCCGAGCAGCACCCCGTCGATGTCCAGCAGCCCGACCAGGTTCCCGGCGGCCACCCCGAGCACCCGTGCCGCCTCCGTGATCTCGCCCCGGGCCGCCGCGCCGAGGCACAGTGCCTCCACGCAGCCCCGGTTCCCGCACTCGCACGGCGGCCCGTCCAGTTGGATCACCTGGTGGCCGAACTCCCCCGCCCCGGTGCGCGCCCCGCGGTGCACGCCGCCGTCGATCACCAGCCCGGCGCCGAGCCCCGTACCGAGGTGCAGATACGCGAAGGACCGGCCCGCCACCTCCTGCGCGCCGCCGACCGCCAGCCCGAGCGCCGCCGCGTTGGTGTCCTTGTCGACCACCACCGGCATCCCCAGCCGCCGCGCGAGCGCGTCCCGCAGCGGAAAGCCGTCCCACTCGGGGAACCCGGTGACCCGGTGCAGCACCCCGCGCGCGTGGTCCAGGGGGCCGGGCAGCGCCACCCCCGCCCCGACCAGCGAACCGGCCCCGGCGAGGTCCTCACCGCCGGCACCGGGCAGGTCCCCCACGACGTCGTGTACCGCCGCGCACACCGCCCCCAGCACGGCCTCGGCCCCCGCCCCCAGGTCCAGTTCCGCGCGCCGCTCGGCCACCACGGCACCGTCCAGCCGGACGAGCACGGCGCGCAGTTCGTCACGGTCCAGGTGCACCCCGACGGCGTGCCCCGCCTCCGGTACCAGCCGCAGCACGGTCCGCGGCTTGCCCCCGGTCGACGCCCGCCGCCCGGCCTCCGTGGCGAACCCCTCCGCCCGCAGCCGCGCGGTGATCTTGCTGACGGCCTGCGGGGTCAGCCCGGTGCGCTCGGCCAGCTCCAGCCGGCTGATGCCCTCGGCCCCGGCGTCCCGCAGCAGCCCCAGCACCAGCGCGGTGTTGTGGCTGCGCACCAGCCCGAGATTGGCCCCCGCGACGCCCTTGTCCCCCGTCATCCCCGCCCTCGGCTCGCTCCTGTTCACGCCCCCATTCTCCCCGCCGCTTGCACTTTCGCAACAGCGTTGCCAAAGTGGGACGCATGACTGCAACCCCCCTCCGCGTCGGCCTGATCGGCTACGGCCTCGCCGGCTCGGTCTTCCACGCCCCGCTGATCGCCGCCACCGAGGGCCTCGCCCTGGACACCGTGGTGACCTCGAACCCGGAGCGGCAGAAGCAGGCCCTCGCCGAGTTCCCGGAGGTCCGGCCCGTCGCCACCGCCGAGGAGCTGTTCGACCGGGCGGACGAGCTGGACCTCGTCGTCGTGGCCTCCCCGAACAAGACCCACGTGCCGCTGGCCACCACCGCGCTCCGGGCGGGCCTGCCGGTGGTCGTGGACAAGCCGGTCGCCGGCACCGCGGCCGAGGCGCGGGCGCTGTCCGCCCTCGCCGAGGAGCGCGGTCTGCTGCTGTCGGTCTTCCAGAACCGCCGCTGGGACAACGACTTCCTGACCCTGCGCACGCTGCTGGCGGACGGCGCACTCGGCGACGCCTGGCGCTTCGAGTCCCGCTTCGAGCGCTGGCGCCCGCGGCCCAAGGGCGGCTGGCGCGAGTCCGGTGACCCCGCCGAGATCGGCGGCCTGCTCTACGACCTCGGCAGCCACGTCGTCGACCAGGCCCTGGTCCTCTTCGGCCCGGCCACCGAGGTGTACGCCGAGACCGACATCCGCCGCCCGGGCGCCGAGACCGACGACGACACCTTCATCGCGCTCACCCACGCGAGCGGCGTCCGCTCCCACCTCTACGTCTCCGCGACGGCCGCCCAGCTCGGCCCCCGCTTCCGGGTGCTGGGCTCCCGCGCGGGCTACGTCAAGTACGGCCTGGACCCGCAGGAGGCGGCCCTGCGCGAGGGCGGCCGGCCCGGCACCACCGCCGGCTGGGGCACCGAGGACGAGTCCCTGTGGGGCCGGATCGGCTCCGGGGAGTCCCCGCTGACCGGCGCCGGCACCCCCGTACCGACCCTGCCGGGCGACTACCCGGCCTACTACGCGGCCGTCGCCGACGCCCTGCGCGGCACCGGGCCCAACCCGGTGACCGCCCTGGAGGCCGCCGCCGCGCTCGACGTCCTGGAAGCGGCCCGCCGGTCCGCCCGCGAGAAGGTGACGGTGACCCTGTGATGCCCGAGAACGCCCCGACCGTCCAGGAGCTGGAGGAGCAGCAGCGGCGCCTGGTCTTCCGGCGGTTCACCCACGAGGACGCCTGGGCCCTCGGCTGCCTCCTGGTCGAGCGGGCCCGGGAGCGCCGGGCGCCGGTCGCCATCGACATCCACCGGGCCGGCCAGCAGCTCTTCCACGCCGCCCTGCCGGGCTCGGCCCCGGACAACGACGCCTGGATCGCCCGCAAGCGCCGGGTGGTGGAACGCTACGGCGCCCCGTCCTACCTGGTCGGCGCCCGCTTCCGCGCCAAGGGCACGACCTTCGAGGACTCCTCCCGCCTGGACCCGGACACCTACGCGGCGCACGGCGGCTCCTTCCCGGTCACGGTGGAGGGCGTCGGCGTGATCGGCGCGGTGACCGTCTCCGGCCTGCCCCAGATCGAGGACCACCGGTTCGTGGTGGAGGCGCTGGAGGAGTTCCTCGGCCGTTCGGCCGGCTGAGGGAACGGCGGGAATCAACCCGGGTCACCCTCCGGTTGGCAGGACCGAAGGCCTGACGATCACGGCACTGTCCACCACCGGAGGGATCACATCCGATGACCACCGCACTGAAGGAAGGCGTCGGCCGCTACGGCGTCTGGAGCATCGAACTGCGCGCCGAGGACCCGGCCCGGCGCGGCGAGCTGGACGAGGCCGCGGCCGAGCTGGAGGAACTCGGGTACGGCGCGATCTGGCTGGGCGGCAACAGCACCGCGGACCACGCGGCCCCGCTCGTCGGCGCCACGCGTGGTGTCGTCGTCGGCACCAGCATCCAGAGCGTCTGGCAGCAGGACGCCGCCACCACTGCGGCCGGCTTCACCGGGCTGGAGACCGCCCACCCCGGCCGGTTCGCGCTCGGCCTCGGGGTGAGCCACGGCCCGCGGGTGAAGGAGTACCGGCGCCCGTACGCGGCCATGGTCGAGTACCTGGACGAGCTGGACCGGGCGGGCGTGCCCGCCGAGCGGCGGGTGCTGGCCGCGCTGGGCCCCCGGATGCTGGAGCTGGCCCGGGACCGCGCGGCCGGCGCGATCCCGTACCTGACCACGCCCGAGCACACCGAGCGGGCCCGGGAGATCCTGGGCGCGGGGCCGCTGCTGGCCCCCGAGCTGAAGGTGGTCCTGGAGAGCGACCCGGGCCGGGCCCGGGAGACGGCCCGCGCCTACCTGGCCCGCTACCTGGAACTGCCCAACTACACCAACAACTTCCTGCGGCTGGGCTTCACGGAGGAGGACGTCGCCGACGGCGGCAGCGACCGGCTCATCGACGCGGTCTTCGCCTGGGGCGACGAGACCCGGATCCGCGAGCACGTCAACGCCTTCCACCAGGCGGGCGCGGACCACGTGGCCCTCCAGGTGGTGACGGCGAACGTCGGCGAGGTCCTCCCGAGGAAGGAATGGCGCGACCTCGCCGCCCTCCTGGGCTAGCCGGTCCGGAACAAGGGGTACGGGAACCGCGCGACCGGCCCGGACACATGTCCGGGCGAGGCCGCGCTCCCGGCCCTCCCCGGCTCTCCCGGCGGGGCCGCTACGCGTCCTTCAGTTCCTGCCGCTGCCGGCCGAGCCCCTCGATCTCCAGCTCCACCACGTCCCCGGCGCGCAGGTACGGCTTGGGCTCGGGCGCGCCCATCGCCACTCCGGCCGGCGTGCCCGTGTTGATGACGTCGCCGGGGTACAGGGTCATGAACCGGCTGAGGTAGCGCACGACCTCACCCACGGGGAAGATCTGCTCGGCCGTCGTGCCGTCCTGCTTCAGCTCGCCGTTCACCCACAGCCGCAGCGACAGGTCCTGCGGGTCGGCGATCTCGTCGGCCGTCACCAGCCACGGGCCCAGCGGGTTGAACGTCTCGCAGTTCTTGCCCTTGTCCCAGGTCCCGCCCCGCTCGATCTGGAACTCCCGCTCGGAGACGTCGTGCGCCACCGCGTACCCGGCGACGTGCGCGAGCGCCTCCTCAGCCGAGTCCAGGTAGCGGGCCGTACGGCCGATGACGACCGCGAGTTCGACCTCCCAGTCCGTCTTCGCCGAGCCGCGCGGCACCAGCACCGTGTCGTCCGGCCCGACCACCGTGTCCGGCGCCTTGAGGAAGACGACCGGCTCGGCGGGCGGCTCGGCGCCCGCCTCGCGGGCGTGGTCGTGGTAGTTCAGCCCGATGCACACGACCTTCCCGATACGGGCGACCGGGGGGCCGATCCGCAGTCCGGTCGCGTCCAGCGCGGGCAGGTCGCCGGAGCCGGCCGCCGCCCGGAGCCGGGCGAGCGCCTCCTCGTCGGCGAGGAGCGCGCCGTCGATGTCGTCCACGAGGCCTGACAGGTCCCGGAGGGTCCCCCCGGCGTCGAGCAGTGCGGGGCGCTCGGCCCCGGCCGTACCGACTCGCAGCAGCTTCATGGTCACCTTCTCCCTCGATCGCGGGCGCCCCGCCGATGGGTGCAGCCATCGAAAGGACTGGCTGATCCTCCAATTCCCCTGTCCAGTCCGCAAGACCCTGTTCAGGTACTGGACCGTAACCGGGACGCCCGGTACCGCTCAGCGGTACAGCAGGGCCTGCTCCGCCGCGCTCCACGCCGTGCTGGTGACGATGTACAGCGCGGCGGCCAGCGGGACGAACGCCACCGAGACGAGGGTGAAGAAGGACAGGAACGGGGTCACCCGGGTGACCGCGGCGAGGCCGGGCACCTGGTCGCCGCCGACGGCCGGGGCGGGCCGGCCGGCCATCGTCCGCCGGGCGCGCCGGTAGTTGACGGTGGCGACGGCCGCGACGAGGGCGAACAGGCCGAGGTAGACCAGTCCGGCCGGGCCGAACACCCCGCCGTCGGCGAGCGCGTCGGCCCAGCGTCCGCCGAGCGGTGCCGTGAACAGCCGGTGGTCCAGCAGGGAGTTGCGCTCGCCGCCGATCGTGGTGCTGGAGAAGAGGTGGTAGAGGAGGAAGAAGGCGGGCAGCTGGAGCAGGCCGGGCAGGCAGCCGGACAGCGGTGAGACCTTCTCCCGGGCGTGCAGTTCGAGCACCGCCCGCTGGAACCGCTCCGGGTCGCGGGCGTGCCGGGCGCGCAGCGCGTCGATCTCCGGCTGGAGCGCGGCACGGGCACGCCGGCCGCGCGCGGCGGCCCGGGACAGCGGGTGGACCAGGAGCCGTACCAGCGCGGTGAACAGGACGATCGCGGCGGCCGCCGCGGAGGCGTGGAAGAGCGGGGTGAGCAGGTCGGCGAGGTGCTCGACCAGACGGGCGAAGACGGACATGGGTGAGCCCTCCGGGGGTCTCGTCGTGCCGGAAGCGGCCGGAACCAGGGGATTCGGCCGGAAGCAGGGGTCCGGTGGGGAATCAGGGGGTTCGGCGGGGAAACGGCATGACGAGCCGCGCGGGATCAGCCGTCGGCGGATACGCGGACGTGCGGCCCTACGGCCTCACGGGTGCGCAACGTACGGATGCGCGGGTGCGCGGGGGTACGGGTGCGCGGACGCGGGGACGTACGGGTGCGCCCGAGCGTGGCTGCGCCGACGTGCCCTACGCGGCGGTCGTCGCCGGTCCGGCGTGTCCGGGGGCCCTGGGCCGTCGCCGGCCGGGTGCGTCGGGGTCGCGCTGGGGCAGGAAGGCGGTGCGGCGGGCCCGGTCGCGGATGGCCGTGCGCACGCGGGTCGGGGGTACGGCGGGCACGCGCCGCGCGGCCAGCAGGGCGCAGGCGGCGAGCGTCGCGGCGACGGTCGCGGTCGCGGCGAGGGCGACGGCGGTGGTGAGACCGCCGCTGCCGAGGAGGGCGGTCTGGAGCAGCAGCAACTGCGCCAGGGCCGGCAGGAAGGCGAGGGGACGGGGGCCGACCGCACTGCCGCGCATCACAACTCCCCCTCTCTCCTTCGCACTTCCGTACACCGTGCCTCCGATCAGTGTGCCAGACGCGCCGGTTCGGTCTCCAGGGGCTCCAGCAGCCGCTTCGGCAGCAGCAGCGCCCTGCTGACCGGGTCCTGGGGAGCGGTGTCCAGTTCCGGCCCCGGCACCATGACGATGTCGGCGACCGGCACGGGAGTTCCGCAGTCGGCGCACGTTCCGTACGGCCCGACCTCCCCGCCGCAGTCCGCGTGCCGGAAGGACCGCAGCCGGCCGGCGTCGGCGTGCTCCAGCCCCCACTGGCTCAGGGCGCGCAGCGCGGGCCACAGGGCGGTGCCGCGCTCGGTGACGACGTACTCGTCGCGCGGCGGCGCCTCCTGGTACCGGCGCTTTTCGAGGATGCCCTGCTCGGTGAGCGTGCGCAGCCGGTCGGAGAGGACGGCGCGCGGGATGCCGAGGTGGACGAGGAAGTCGTTGTAGCGCCGGACGCCGTAGATCGCGTCGCGGACCACGAGCAGTGTCCAGCGCTCGCCGACGACCTCCAGAGCGCGGGCGATCGAGCACTCCTGCGTCACGTAGTCCTTGCCCAGTGCCATGCCGTCCACTGTAACCGCGCACGGTGCATTGGTTCAGTGAACGAACCGACAGTGCTACGGTGTCGCCGACCGAGGTTGATTCAATGACCGAACCGATACGCGCGGGCTTCGCCGGACCGGACCGGACCGGACGCCGGCCCCGGAAGGACACGACAGACCATGCCCCGGCCCGACTCCGCGACCACCCCAGGCACCCCGGCGAGCGACTCCGCGACCATCCCAGGCACCCCGGCGAGCGACTCCCCCGCCGCCCCAGGCACCCCACCGGACGACTCCCCCGCCGTCACAGGGGAAGCGCCCGCGCGCCCCGGCGCCACCCTGGCCCTGACCAGCGCCGCGACCGCCGTGACCCTCATGTCGTACACCGCCCCGATGGTCACGCTGCCGGACACCGCGCGCGATCTGCACACCCCGCTGTCCGCCCAGGCCTGGCTGCTGAACGGCACCCCGCTCGGGCTCGCCGCCCTGCTGCTGGTGGCCGGCAGCCTCGCCGACGACCACGGCCGCCGCCGGATCTTCCTGGCCGGCACCCTGGGCCTCGGCCTCACCACCGCCCTCGCCGCGGTGACCACGTCGACCTGGCAGTTCACCCTGGTCCGGGTCGCCCAGGGCGCGGCCAGCGCGGCCCTGCTGGCCAGCGCGCTCGGCCTGATCGTGCACGCCTTCCCCAGCCCGCGCGGCCGGCTGCACGCCACCGGGGTGTGGGGCGCGTTCGTCAGCGGCGGCATCGCCGTGGGCCCGCTGCTCGCGGGCGCCCTGCCGAACTGGCGGCTCGCTTACGCCCTGCTGGGCGCCGCCGCGCTGGTGGTGGCCGCGCTCGGCGCCCGGAGCCTCACCGAGTCACGCGCCCCGCGCGGCGGCCGGCCGGACGTGCTCGGCGCGCTCACCTTCGGCGTGGCGCTCGCCGCCCTGGTCGCGGCCCTCACCCTGGGCCGGGACGGCTGGCTGCGCGCCCCGGTCGGCCTGCTGCTCGCGGCGGCCGTGCTGCTCATCGCCGCCTTCGCCGCGATCGAGCGCCGGGCCGCCACCCCGATGATCGACCTCGGGCTGCTGCGCCGGCCCCGCTTCCTGGCCTCCTCCGCAGGCGGCCTGTTCACCGGTCTCGCCGTGATCGGCGTGTTCAGCTACCTGCCGGCGCTGCTCCAGCAAACCCTGTGCCTGTCTCCCCTGGCCACGGCCTGGCTGTTCCTGCTGTGGGCCGGGCTGAGTTTCGCCGTCGCCCTCCAGGTCAGACATCTGGACGGCCGCCTCGCCCCGCGCACCCGGCTCGCCCTCGGCTTCGCCCTGCACGCGGTCGCCGTGCTGACGATGCTCGGTGCCGTCGGCGCCGGTTCCTGGCCCCGACTGCTGCCCGGCCTGGTCATCGCCGGGGTCGGCAGCGGGCTGCTCAACGGCGCGCTGCCGCTGCTCGCCGTGGAGTCGGTGCCCCGGGAGCGGGCCGCGATGGGCTCCGGCGCCCAGCAGACCTTCCGCTACATCGGCTCCTGCGCGGGCGTGGCCCTGACCATCGCCCTCGCCACGTCGGCCGGTGACCTGGCCCGGGGCACGGACCTCGCCCTGCTGGTGTCGGCGGGGCTGGCGGTGGCGGGCGCGGTGGGCGTGCTGGTGTCGCGGGAGGCCGCGTGACCCCGCCCGGGGTGCTCACCCGGGCCGCACGGACACCAGCCTCGCCCACACCACCAGCCGGTAGCGGGAGGTGAACTCGGGGGTGCAGGTGGTCAGGGTGAGGTAGT
This sequence comes from Streptomyces rubradiris, assembly GCF_016860525.1. Taxonomy (NCBI): domain Bacteria; kingdom Bacillati; phylum Actinomycetota; class Actinomycetes; order Kitasatosporales; family Streptomycetaceae; genus Streptomyces; species Streptomyces rubradiris. The sequence goes on along the minus strand of NZ_BNEA01000015.1, from coordinate 5,077,199 downwards.
GGCCCGGCTCGTCGTACCCGTACCCGGGCCGGACCAGCGAGCGCGGGACGGGCCGTACGACCCCCACGTCCCGGGCCGTCGTGCGCGGCAGGACGCGGTCGACGCCGTAGGTGTACGTCGCCGAGCCCGTCTCCACCTCGACGGTGTCCCCGCGCCGCAGCCGGGGCAGGTACCGGAAGGGTTCGCCGTGGGTGTTGCGGTGCCCGGCGAGCGCGAAGTTCCCGGCCTGGCCCGGCTGCTGGGTGCCGGGGTAGTGACCGGCGTACCCCTTGTTCAGCACTTCCGCCCGGTCCACGCCCTCCGCGACGGGGACGCGCAGCCCCAGCCGGGGGATGCCGAGGACGGCGTACGCCCGGGAGTGGTGGGGCGGGGACGCGGGGGCGTACGGGCGCCGGGGCGCGGAGGAGGTTCCGGGGCGCGCCGGGTCGGCGTCCGTGGCCGGGTCCGTGTCCGGAGCCGTGACGGCACCGCCGGAAGGACCACCGCCGAGCCCGGCCGCCGTACCCTCGCCCCGCTCCCCCTCTCCGTCCTCTTCCCACTGCCGCTCCAGCGCCGCCACCGCGCGCTCGGCGCCGCGCCGGGCCTCCCGGTTGGTCCACCACATCTGGTGCGCGACCAGCAACAGCAGGACCAGCCCGGCCGTCACCAGCAGCTCGCCCCCGCCCCACAGCACCCGCCTGCCCCAGGCACGCCGGCGCCGGTCCCCGTGCCCCACGACCCGTACGCCCGCAGCCGCCCGCATCCACCCCCACCTCCTCCGCCAAGCCGCCCGCACGATAGGCCCGGCGCCCTCAACTGGCCATAGGCATCAGGCCGATCGCCTTTTCCAACGGGTTTGAGGAAGGGCCGTCACAACCCTCGACAACGCCGTCCGGCAGCCCCGATGCTTCGTGGTGGCATACCGGGGGGACGAAGCGGCACCGCTTCCGGACGCGGTGCCGCAGCCGCATGGAGAGGCAGCGAACGCACCCATGATCCGACGCAGAACACTGCTGGCCGCCGCGGGCGGCGGCCTGCTCGGCAGCGCACTGGCCACGGGCACGGCCCGGGCGGACGCGACGATCTCCGTCAACCCCTCGGCGTCGTACGGCACCTGGGAGGGCTGGGGCACCTCCCTGGCCTGGTGGGCGAACGTCTTCGGCACCCGGGACGACTTCGCCGACATCTTCTTCACGACCAGGAGCACCACGTACAACGGCACCTCGCTGCCCGGCCTCGGCCTGAACATCGCCCGCTACAACCTGGGCGCGTGCGGCTGGAACAGTGTGGGCGGCACGACGATGGCCGTCTCCCCGAACATCCCCTCCTTCAAGCAGATCGAGGGCTACTGGCAGGACTGGACGAACGAGGACCCGGCCTCCGCTGCCTGGAAGTGGACGGCGGACGCCGCCCAGCGGGCCATGCTCGTGAAGGCCACCCGGCGCGGCGCGATCTCGGAACTGTTCGCCAACTCCCCCATGTGGTGGATGTGCACGAACCACAACCCGTCCGGCGCGGCCGACGGCGGCGACAACCTCCAGTCCTGGAACCACCGGCAGCACGCCGCCCACCTCGCCGCCGTCGCCCTGTACGCCCGGCAGCACTGGGGCGTGGACTTCGCGACGGTGGAGCCGTTCAATGAGCCCTCCTCGTCCTGGTGGACCGCGACCGGCACCCAGGAGGGCTGCCACATCGGCGCGGCCACCCAGGCGGCCGTACTGCCGTACCTGCGCTCCGAGCTGGACAAGCGGGGCCTGACCGGCACCCGGATCGCCGCGTCCGACGAGACGGGCTACGACCTGGCCCGCACCACCTGGAACTCCTTCTCCGGCACGGTCAAGGGGCACGTGGACCGGGTCAACGTGCACGGCTACCAGGGCTCCGGGGGCCGCCGCGACCTGCTGTACACGGACGTGGTGACCACCGACCGCAAGGCCCTGTGGAACTCCGAGACCGGCGACGGCGACGCCACCGGCCTGACGACGGCGAGCAACCTCCTCTACGACTTCCGCTGGCTGCACCCCACGGCCTGGGTGTACTGGCAGGTGATGGACCCCAGCGCGGGCTGGGCGGCGATCACCTACGACCCGGCCACCCGGCAGCCCGGCGCGGTACAGACGAAGTACTACGTCCTCGCCCAGTTCACCCGGCACATCCGCCCCGGCATGACGATCCTCGACACCGGCGTGAGCTACGCGGCGGCGGCCCTGGACCGGCCGGCGAAACGCCTGGTGATCGTCGCCGCCAACACCTCCGCCGCCGCCCAGACCCTGACCTTCGACCTGTCCCGCTTCACCGCCGTCACCGGCGGCCCGGACGGCCTGGTCCCCCGCTGGAACACGGTGACGACGGGCGGCGACCGCTACGCACCCCACTCCGACACCCGCCTCAACGGCACGTCGGTGTCCGTCCCGTTCGCACCGAAGTCGGTCCAGACCCTTCAGATCGACGGCGTCACCGGATAGGTCCGGCGAGGCGCGCCGTACAACCCTGGGCATCGCTGACCAGTCCTCAAGGTGTACGAAAAGCAACCCGTTCGACGCACTCATCACACCGTGAGGACCGCTTCCATGAAGTACCGTCCGGCCGTGGTCGCGGCCGCAGCCTCCGTCGCCCTGCTCACCGGCACGCCCGCCGCCGGGGCGGCGGAGGACGGCCTGAACTCCCTGCCCCTCTGCACCGACGTGTCGACCGCGTTCGGCGACTACAAACAGCGCGACCTGAAGGCGTCGTTCGACATCGCCGCCGACGAACTGGTGCCGGGCGGCGACTGGGCCCCGGCCAAGGGCTCCGTGACCAACCTGGGCCGGCGGGACATCCCGGAGGTGGGCGTGCGCGCCTACCCCTGGCTCCAGACCGAAGAGCCGGAGTACCAGGACCTGACCAAGTTCGTGAAGCTGGAGGTGCGCACGGCGGACGGCGCCTGGCAGCCCGTGAACGGCATGGAGATCGTCGCCTCCGAGCCCCTGCCGTCCGGCCAGACCCGCTCCTACGACCTGCGGGTGCGGGTGATCAAGGAGGTGCCGGCGGGGCTCGGCGGCTCCGAGTTCGACTTCAGGGGCGCCTTCGAGGACGTGTACCGCTACCCGGACACCGGCAAGGAGGTGAAGTGCCTGGGCACCGCCCCCGGGTACGACGCGATCCGCATCCGGCGCGCGACCACCACCCCCAAGCCGACCCCGAGCTCCGCCCGGCCCACGCCGACCGCGTCCCAGGCCACCCCCACCCCGACGTCCACGCCCACGTCCGCGCAGCCCACGGCGTCCCCGAGCACCACCGCGTCGTCCACCCCGTCCCCCACCTCGACGACGTCGGCCGCCCCGGTCCCCGCGTCCGCCCCCTCCGCAACGGGCGGTGAGCTGGCCGAGACCGGCGGCTCCGACGCCACCCTCCCGCTCGCCGCGGCGGCCGCCGGCCTGGCCGTACTGGGCGCCGGAGCGGTGGTGTTCGCCCGCCGCCGCAGGGGCTGACGGACCGGCCGGCGCCGGGGTGACCGCGTGCCGGTGTCACCGTACGGCGGTTTCCCCCGGCGGCAGGGCGTCCTGGTAGCCGTTCGTGGGCCGGGGGACCTTCGTGACCGTACGGGCGTCCAGCGCGACCGGCGCGGACGCGGTGCCGAGCGTCCCGCCGGGGTGCCAGGTCCCGGTGACCGTCACCCAGGTGTCGGCGGGCGGCACGGGCCCGCCGTGGACGCGCACCTTGACCGACTGGGCGTCGGCGGCACAGCAGTTGAGGACGAGCCGGGTCAGCTCCCAGCCGTCGCCGTCCCCGGGGGTCACGAAGCCGGTCATCCGGACGACGCGCCCCTTGATGGCCTGACCGCGGTCCTCCCGCACCCGGCTGGTGAAGTCGGAGAGGGTCATGGGCAGGGGTGAGGTGCGCGGCAGCGGACCGAAGTCACCGCGGTGGACGACGGGCTTCGCCGACTGCCGGGCCGCGGTGTAGGCGCCGAGGGCGGGCGGGGCGTAGCAGAGCAGGCTGAGGGCGGGGAGGAGCAGCAGCCAGGCGACTCCGGGCGGCCCGGAATGCCCGTGACCGTGCCCGTCACCGTTGTGCGCCCCTCTGTCGAGGACGGCGCTCGCGAGTCCCAGCAGAAGCAGCACGGCCCCGGCGGCGATGAGCAGGGGCCGCATGCCCTCCTTGACGTAGCGCAGGTACAGGTCCGTGACCAGGGAGACGTGCAGCAGCCCGAGCCCGCACAGCACGAGCAGCCCCGCCTGGAGCGACCGCCTCACAGCAGCACCCCCGCGGTCAGCGCCGAGCAGGCGACGGCGACGACCGCGGTCGCGGCGGAGAACCGTACCGCGAAGGCCCGCCCGAAGGTTCCCGCCTGGAGGGCGATGAGCTTCAGGTCGACCATCGGCCCCACCACCATGAACGCCAGCCGCGCCACCGGCGGGAACCCGGTCAGCGAGGCGGCCAGGAAGGCGTCGGCCTCGGAGCACACCGCGAGCACGATGGCGAGGGCGGCGAGGAACAGCACGGACAGCCAGGGCGAGGCGGAGAAGGTGTCGAGCACGGAGCCCGGGACGGTGACGTTGAAGGTGGCCGCGGCCATGGCGCCGACCACCAGGAACCCGCCGGCGTGCAGGAAGTCGTGCTGGAATCCGCGCCGGAACTCCTCCCACCGGCTGTGTCCCGCCCGGTGTCCGGTGTGCCGTGCGGCGGGCCGCAGCCACTCGGCCCGCCCGAACCGCAGCCACAGCCAGCCCATGACGACGGCGGTGGCGAGGGAGGCGAGCAGCCGGGCGAGCACCATGGCGGGATTCCCGGGGAACGCGATCGCGGTGGCGGTGAGCACGACCGGGTTGACGGCGGGCGCGGAGAGCAGGAACGCGAAGGCGGCGGCCGGGGTGACGCCCCGGCTGATGAGACTGCCGGCGACCGGCACGGAGGCGCACTCGCACCCGGGCAGCACGACCCCCGCGACACCGGCCACCGGGACGGCGAGCGCGGGCCGGCGCGGCAGGACACGGCGGAACACGCTCTCCGGCACGAAGGCGTTGATGGCCCCGGACAGGGCGGTGCCCAGCACCAGGAACGGCAACGCCTGCACGGTCACGGCGAGACACACGGTCCGCCATGCCTGCACGGCCGGGGCGTCCCCCCACCGCCCGAGCAGGAAGACGACGACCCCGGGGAGCACGGCGGCACCGAGGAGCAGCAGGGGCCAGAAGGGGGGCGGGGCGGGCGAGGGGGGCGGGGCGGGCGTCCGGGGGGCCGGCGCGTCGACGACCGGGTTCTCGGCGACCGGGTTCTCGACGACCGGGCTACCGGCGACCGGGTTCTCAGCGACCGGACTCCCGGCGACCGGACTCCCGGCGGTCGGACTCCCGGCGGTCGGCCCCTCACCGGCCAACGTCTCAGTGGCCGGCGCGCCAGCGGTCGGCACGTCAGCCGGCGCCGTACGAGTCAGCGTTGTGCGGGGCGGTGTCGCAGGGACGGCCGCCTCGGGGGCAGGCGGCTCAGGGGCCGGCGCTGTGCGGGACGGTGCGCCGAGGACTGACGCTTTTCGAACCGGATTCTCAGGGAAGGGCGCGGGCACCGCACGAAGGCCGGCCACGCCACCCGGCGGATTGCCCTCCCCGGGGCCCCGCCGCTCTCCCTCCCCGGAGCCCGTCCGCTCTCCCTCCCCGGAGCCCCGCCGCTCCGGTACCGGGCTCACCCCGCCCACCTCCCGCACGTGCCGGCCCCCCTGTCCTCCCGGGCCCCGGTGGGCCCCTGTGTCCGCCCGCCCGAAGATAGCGGTCGGCCACGGCGGCCCGTACGTGGCCCCTGTGCGCCTCACGTTCACCGGCGCCCGGCAGTACGGTGTCCCCCATGCGCCCCGACACGCCTGCCGAGAACGTCGACCACACCGCCGAAGCGGCACGCCTGGAGCGGACCGCCGGACTGTACCCGGAGGACGCCGAGACCCTCCTGCTGCGGGCGGCGGCCCACCTGGAGCTGTCCGGCGACCGCCCCGCCGCCACCACGCTCTACGACCGCCTGCTGTCGTCGTCAGCGGAACTGGCCAACCCCGCCCTGGTCCGCGCCCTGAAGGCCTCGAACCTGTGGGAGTACGGCCACGAGGCCGAGGCGAGGGCGATCATCGAGGGCATCCGCGCGACGGCCCCCCGGGACCCGGCCCCCTGGGTGATCGCGGCGGAGGCCCTGGAATCGCACGACGAGCTGGAGGCGGCGGCCGAGACGTTCACGGAGGGAGCCCGCCTGCTGATTCCGGGCCCGGCGGAAGCGCCCCTGCCCTCCACCCACCCCCTCCTCCACGGCCGCCACCGCGTCCGCCGCATGCTGGGCCTGCCGCACGACGACTGGGACACCCTGGCGGACACCGTGCACACGGGCCCGGTCTCCCTCGACGAACTCCACGACCCGAAACGGGTGTGGTCACTGGGCTCGGACAACCCGGCGGAGCTGGAGGCGGAGATCTCCCGCCTGCGCGCGGAGCTGGGCGCCTACCGAGCGGCCCTGTCCCGCCCGTTCCCGGTGGCGGTCCTGCACTGGCCCGCCCCGGAACTGGAGGAACTCCTCACGGCGTACCCCACGCTGTCCACGGAGTACCCGTCCCACACCGAGCACCTGGCGACCATAGAGTCCTCCTTGCGCGAACTGGCCTCCTCGGGCACCCCCAACCTGGGCATCGTGACCGGCACGGTCCCGTCCTACGAGGCCTTCGCAGCATCGGAAGCCACCTCCCCCACCGACCCCACCCTCCTCCCCCAGTACGCGACGACCCTGGCGGCCCGGGGCCGAGCAGTGGCTTGGCCACCGGGGGAGGGGGCGGGGTGTTGGTGTGGGGCAAAGTTGGGTTACGGAGAGTGTCACGGGGCCGACTAACGGCTCAACCACCATTCACGGTGGTAGCGGACGTAATCCAGGTGAACCTTGTGCTTCGGGCGCCGCTTGAGCTTGGGCCGGACGTTCACGCCGAAGGCGCCTGCCCGTACGACGATTGACCAATCGTCGTCGATGACGAAGGCGCCTATGTCCAGGCCGACGTGGCAGTTGGGGCAGAGGCAAAGGACATTCGGCTCGACGTCCGGGCCCCGGTGGGGCTTGCCCAGAGGTCGGATGTGGGCGCCTTCGCTGTACGGCTTGCCGTTTGGGCCGAGCAGGCGGAGGCCGCACACTTGGCACTCTCCGTCATGGAGCCTTTTCACATTCCGTATCACTGCGTTGTCCCGGATCAAACGCTGTACCCGGGTCAGCCGCGTCTCAGGGAACTTCTCCTGCTGGGCCGGCTCCTCCACCACACCCGCCTCCTCAACGGGCTCGTCCGGGTCGCCTTCAGGCTCCGTACCCTCCTCCGGCACCTCGTCTCGCTGATCGAGCAAGTCGGCGATCTGACCCTCGAGAGCAGTCGGATCTTGGCGGTCTTCCGGAAGACGCTTCAAGTCGAACTGGCATATTTTTATGGGTGTTCCGTCGGGAGCCGGTGACTGTGCAACGGCGGTGCGGATGGCCGTGACCAGGTACAGGCCGTCGTACCGGTAGCAGTCGATCGGTGAGTACCGGCTGTCACCGTTATATCCGCGGATGACACGTACCGGGTGGCCGCGTTCGTAGCTCCGCTTCAGGGCAGCATTGTCCACATAGTCCCAGGATTGGCTACGCCGAAGCCTTGGCTCCCCCTTGACCTTGTACTTGTCCTTGTCAGACGAGGCACCTGTGTAGCGGATGGTGTCCCAATCATCATGATCATCCTGGTATCCACCGTGCAGGACGATGGCGTCCGCTATGTGGCTACCATCATCATCTGCAAGCTTTGAGATACCCCTAACTGTGTCGCTGTGCAGGTTGTTGCGCTTCACCTGCACGCGGCGGTGGAACTCCGCACCCGGAGTGATGCCCTCGATGTGTCCGATCTTTCGCTCTCCCACAACGCCATACTGAAGCGAATCGATCACTTGTGTCACTCTCGATTCGCAATGTGACGCAAGCCAGGGTGTCAGTAGTTCCTGTTACAACTAGTCGTGTCACAAAGGGATCAAGGGGGCGGGCGTGATGCAGCCAGATCAGACTCAGCCGGTGGCAGGGGTGTACGAGGAGCTCGTGACCCGCCGCTTGCAGGACCGCATCCAGCAGCTGAACACAGCAGGCTGGAAGACGGTGGAGGCAGAGGTCAGCGAAGAATCGACTCCCCACGTGCTCGCTCGCCACATTGGCGAAGCGGTCCGCATCCATCTAAGCCAACTCCCGCATGGCCAGCAGGTCGACGCGGCGAACGACATCATGCGTGCTCTGGCATCCCGCATCGACACCCCCGAAGCAGGCGAGGTGGTCGAGACCATCGCGGACGGCCCTCGGCAACTGCTCGCCTTGGCCAAGCAGGAAGCACCGGGCGTCTTCGCCCTCCGCCCACTCACCCCCTTGTCTGAAACGGCGCTCATGACCAACGCTCCGGAAGACCCCAGCCTGGGGGCGGAGCTGAGGGCGGAGCTGGCCACCGCGGACCGCATCGACCTGCTCTGTGCGTTTGTGAAGTGGTACGGCATAAGGGTCCTGGAAGACGCTCTCCGCGCTGCAAAGGACCGGAACGTGGAGATCCGGGTCATCACGACCACGTACATGGGAGCCACTGACCGCCACGCGCTTGACCGACTCGTCCGCGACTTCGGCGCTACCGTCAAAATCAACTACGAGACGCGCTCCACCCGCCTGCACGCAAAGGCATGGCTGTTCCGTCGCAACACGGGCTTCGACACCGCTTACGTCGGCAGCTCGAACCTGTCCAAGGCCGCGCTGCTTGATGGCCTGGAGTGGAACGTACGGCTGTCATCGGTCACCACACCAGCCGTGCTGGACAAGTTCGAAGCAACCTTCGACGCGTACTGGAACGACATCGCCTTTGAGACATACGATCCCGACCTTCACAGCAAGCGCCTCGACGGAGCACTGGCCCAGGCGAGCGGGGTGACTGCGCCTACCGACCTGAAGATCAGCCTTTCCGGCCTTGAGGTGCGCCCATACCCGCACCAGCGGGACATGTTGGAGCGGCTCAGGATCGAGCGAGAGATCCGCGGACGGCACCGGAACCTGCTCGTTGCAGCCACGGGCACGGGAAAGACCGTGATGGCCGCACTGGACTACCGCACTCTGTGCCGGCAATCGCGCGACGGACGGCGGCCTACGTTGCTGTTCGTCGCCCACCGCAAGGAAATCCTCAACCAGTCCCTGCGCACATACCGGGAGGTGCTGGACGACGCCTCCTTCGGCGAGCTGCTGTACGCAGGGCAGGATCCGCAGGACTGGACCCACGTCTTCGCCAGCGTCCAGTCACTCAACATCCGACGGCTTGAACAGCTGGCTCCAGATCACTTCGACATCATCGTCATCGACGAGTTCCACCACGCCACCGCTGCCACGTACCGCCGGGTGATCGACCATTTCAAGCCCAAGGAGTTGCTCGGCCTGACGGCGACCCCCGAGCGGATGGATGGGCTGAACGTCCAGGACGAATTCTTCGACGGACGCATCGCTGCAGAGATGCGGCTGTGGGAAGCACTGGAAAATGATCTCCTCTGTCCATTCCACTACTTCGGCATCCCTGACGGTACAGATCTGAGGAACCTAGGCTGGCAGAGGGGGGCGTACGACGACCAGGACCTCGACAATCTCTACACGGGCAACAAGGCACGGGCACGGATCGTGGTGAAGCAGATCCGGGACAAGGTTTCGAACCCCGCGGCGATGCGCGCGCTCGGCTTCTGCGTGAGCAAGAGGCACGCCCACTTCATGGCGAACTTTTTCACCGAGGCCGGCTTCCATGCCGTCGCACTGGACAGTGACTCGTCTGTTGACGTGCGTGACCAGGCACTGACAGATCTGCGTGACGGCAGGTTGCAGGTGATCTTCTCTGTCGACCTGTTCAATGAAGGACTCGACATTCCTGACGTCGACACCCTTCTCCTCCTGCGCCCCACCAACAGCGCAACAATCTTCCTTCAGCAGTTGGGGCGAGGCCTGAGGCGCACCGAGACGAAGCCCGTGCTCACGGTCCTCGACTTCATCGGGCAGCACCGAGCAGAGTTCCGCTTCGAAGAACAGTTCCGGGCCCTGACGAATCTTTCACGCAACCGGTTGGTGGAGCACATCGAGCATAACTTCCCCCAGCTGCCATCCGGCTGTCAGATCCTCCTGGAAGGCAAGTCCAAGGACCTCGTTCTTGACAACATTCGAAGCCAACTGAATGCGAACGTCCGTACGTTGGTGAGTGAGGTCAAGGCCTATGGCACGCCACGCCTAGCAGACTACCTCCGCGAGAGCCGCCGAGAGATCAAGGAGCTGTACAAGAACGACAACTCCTGGACAACCGTCCTGCGCCGGGCGGGCCTGACCGACGGGGCCTCACCGTCGGGAGAGGCGGCGCTACTCAAAAGGGTTCATGCCTTTCTCCATGTGGATGACCCCGAACGCGCTCAGGCCTACCTCCGCCTCCTCGAAGACGACGCCCCTCCGTACGAGGAGCTGAGCCCAGCCGACCAGTCGTATGCCCGCATGCTGTTCTTCAACATCTGGGATGACGCCGGCGGGTTCACCAGTTATGGGGACGGTATCGCTTCCCTGCGCTCTCAGCCGCAGTTCCGGGACGAGCTGCGACAGGTACTGTCGTACGTCATTGAGCAGGCAGATCACTTCCCCCTTCCACTGTCGGGCCGCCTCGGCACCATTCCGCTAAAAGTCCACAGCGCCTACAACCGTTCCGAGATCCTCGCTGCGCTAGGTGTGGCTCGCTTCGGTGGCCAGATGCCTCGAACCTTCGCGCAGGGGGTGCAGTGGGTTGAGGAGCTCCAGACGGACGCCCTGCTCATTACACTGGAGAAGAATGAGAAGGATTTCTCGCCAACTGTCCGGTATAAGGACTACGCGCTAAGCCCAACACTGTTCCACTGGGAGTCTCAGAACGCGACGGCCGCTGAATCCAGCACCGGCGTGCGGTACCAGGAGCATGCACAGCGCGGCAGTGAGGTTCTGTTGTTCATGCGCCGCTACAAGAGCACGGATACGGGCAAGCCACACCCGTGGATGCTCCTTGGCCCTGCAACCTACGTAACGCACACCGGTAGTAAGCCGATGGCGATCACTTGGCGCCTGAAGCACGAGCTTCCAGCCGACGTGTGGACGTACTCAGCTATCACTGGCAGCTGACCGCGGTCTCGCCTTCGGTTACGTCATGAACAGAAAGGCGGTGGGCGCCGCGTGGTGCGGCGCCCAGGGGGCCTACTGCTACCTACGCCATCGCCGCCAACTCCGCCCGTCCGAACAACAAGGCGTACCCCGGAGGCAGCTGGGACAGCACCCGGGTGGTCAGGGGTTCGCCCACGTGGGTGGCGAGGACGCTCAGGACCGAGCTGACGTCCCAGCGGGCCGTGGCCGGGGTCGCGCCCTCGATGCGGGTGGCGACCGAGTCGACGAACTCGCGGGCCGTCAGGGGGTGGGTCGCGGGGATCTGGGAGGCGAGGACCCGGCCGGCCTCGCGCGGGAGCGCCTGCGCCAAGGCCACGCGTTCGTCACCGGTCACGTGGCCGCCCAGGGCCGACAGGACGATACGGGTGATGCGTTCCGCCTCCGCCTTGGTCGTGTACTGGCCCGCCTCGCGCACCGCCTCGGTCAGCTCCAGCCAACCCGTGTCCTCGGCCGCTTCCCGGGTGCGGGGGCGGGGCGGAGGGGTCTGGGCGGGGATGGTGGTTCTCGGCTGCGGGGTGGTCACGGTCATCGTGCTGGCTCCTCCTCCGGGACACTGCGGGGCACCGACAACCCGGTACCCCGTAACGCGGCGGGCATGAGCGGGAGTTCGGCCAAAGTGCGGCGTGTGGTGTCTCTGGTGGTGTGTGGTTCCTTGTGGCGTGTTGTGCTGATTTATCGGCGTGTTGTCGCCATGGGCCCCCTCACCCGGTGGTGCGGGAAGGGGGTACGCCCGCCCGGGCGCGTCCCGGGTCCCGCTCCGGCCCCGGGGCGCGTCCGTACCGGCCGTGGCCGACGGCCCGCGGCGGTGACCGACGGCCATGGCGGTGGCCGACGGCCAGTGGAGGTGGCCGACGGCCAGTGGAGGTGGCCGACGGCCAGCGGCGGCGGCCGACGGCCATGGCGGTGGCGGCCGGGTTCAGCCGCTGATCTGCCTGCGGCCCGATCCGCCGCCGGTGATCTGGATGCGGCGTGGCTTGGCCTGTTCGGCCACCGGGATGCGCAGGGTCAGGACGCCGGCGTCGTACGACGCGTCGACGCGGTCCGTGTCGAGCGTGTCGCCCAGGAACAGCTGGCGGGTGAAGGTGCCCGTCGGCCGCTCGGCCACCAGCATCTCCGCGCCCTCGGGGGCGGGGCTCCGCCGTTCGGCGCGGACGTTCAGGACGTTGCGCTCGACGTCCAGTTCGATCGTCTCGGGGTCGATGCCGGGCAGGTCGAAGTGGACGAGGAACTCGTCCCCGGACCGGTAGGCGTCCATCGGCATCACGGCCGGACTCGCGGCGTTCGCGCCGAGCACCTGCTGCGCGAGCCGGTCGAGTTCACGGAACGGATCCGTGCGCATGAGCATCACAGGTCACTCCTCTCTTCAGGCGCTGCGTGCGATGCCCTACGGCTTCTTATATAACTCTCCGCTGGAAACTTGACAAGCCTCGACTCAGGGTCGTAACACCCTCCGACCTGCGCGTTAACCTCGGGGCAGACATCACGGATAACGAGGGTTACCAGGAGGCACTCATGGCCAGGGTTCCCAGCGCGGTCGTCGCCGCCACCGGGCTCGTCGGCGGCTACGGCGTCGCCCGTTGGACCAAGAAGCGGCAGCTGGGCGGGGCCGTGCTGGCCGTCGCCGGGGCCGCCGCCGCGCAGCAGTGGCGCTCCCGGGCCGGCGGGAAGGCCGCGGGCGCGCTGACCGCCGCCTACGTCGCCGCCTTCGCCGGCTCCCACCCGCTGGCCAAGAAGGTCGGCGCCTGGCCGGCCGTCCTCGGTGTCGCCGGCGCCGTCGCCGCCGCCTCCTGGGCCGTCGCCGACCGCAAGGCCTGACGGCCGGGACATCACTTACAGGGGGCTACGGGCCAAGGCCGTCCCTACGACGCCCTCCCCTCCGCCCGGAACGCCCTCCGGTACCCCTGCGGGCTCGTCCCCACCACCCTCCGGAAGCGTTCCCGGAAGGCGGTGGGGGAGCCGAAACCCGTCTGGGCCGCGATCCGTTCCACGGGGTGGTCCGTCGTCTCCAGCAGGTGCTGGGCCCGCCGCACCCGGGCCCGGTGCAGCCACTGGAGCGGTGTCGTGCCGGTCTGGTCGCGGAAGCGGCGGTTGAGGGTACGGGTGCTCATGCCGGCCTTCGCCGCCATCTCGTCCAGCGTCAGATCGCGGTCGCAGTGGTCCTCCAGCCAGCGCAGCAGCGGCTCCAGGGTCGCGCCGGCCGGCGCCGGGGGCAGGTCCCGGACGATGAACTGGGCCTGCCCGCCCTCCCGTTCCAGCGGCATCACGGACATCCGGGCCGCGTGCGCCGCGACCGCCGAGCCGAAGTCCCTGCGGATCATGTGCAGGCACATGTCCAGCGCCGCCGCCGCGCCCGCCGACGTCAGGAACTGACCGTTGTCGACGTAGAGCACGTTCGGGTCGACGGTCACCTCCGGGTACCGCGCCGCCAGGTCGCCGGCCGCGATCCAGTGGGTCGTCGCGCGCTTCCCGTCCAGCAGGCCCGTCGCCGCGAAGAGGAACGCGCCCACACAGATCGACGCGATCCGGGTGCCGTTCGCCGCCGCCGCGCGCAGCGCCTCGGCCACCCCGGGCGGCAGCGTCTCCGGCGGGTCCGCCACCCCCGGCAGGATGATCGTGTCGGCCTCCGCGAGCGCCTCCAGGCCGTACGGCGCCCGGACCGTGAAGGCGCCCGACGCGACCTCCTCCCCCACCGAGCACACCCGCACCCGGTACGGCTCCCGGCCGTCGGGCAGCCGGGCCCAGCCGAAGGTGTCGACGGGGGCGGACAGATCGAACGGGATGACGCCGTCCAGCGCCAGTACGGCCACGGTGTGCATGGCAGGAACCTAGCCGTACCACCGGTTGTCGCCAACCCCCGCCGAGCAGGCAAGACGTGGGCCGCACACCCTCCTCGTGCCGGTGGCGGGAATCCGTCGGCAGGTGGCAATCCCGCCGCTTCCGCGTGATCCCACCGCCTCCTAGCGTCGCCCCGTGACCAAGTTCCTCCTCGCCGTGCACGTCATCGCCGCGATCCTCGCCATCGGGCCCGTCGCCGTCGCCGCCAGCATGTTCCCGCCCGTCGCCCGCCGGGCCGCGGCCACCACCGGCCCCGGCTCCACCGACGCCACCGCGAGCCTTCACCTGCTGCACCGGATATGCCGCGTCTACGCCGTCGTCGGCGTCGTCGTCCCCGTCTTCGGCTTCGCGACCGCCGGCGAGATGGGCGTACTCGGCAGCCCCTGGCTGATCGTGTCCATCGCGCTGACCGCCCTCGCCGCCCTCGTACTGGTCGCCCTGGTGCTGCCCGCCCAGTCCGCGCTTCTGGAAGGGAGCACGGAAACCGGCCGGGCCGCCCGCCTCGCCATGTACACCGGCCTCTTCAACCTCCTCTGGGCCGCCGTCACCGTCCTGATGATCGTCCGGCCGGGCTCCACCACCGGCGCCTGAGAGCCGGCCCCCCCCTCACGGCCTGCTCGCCGCCGGCGGTGCCGTAGGGCCACTGCTGCCACTGCCCCGGGAGCCCGGCGCGCCCCGGGCCGGCCCCGCCGCCGCCTTCGCCCGGCTCGCCACCGCCGTCAGCGGGCGGGCGATGTCCTCCAGGGAGCGGCGTTCGGCCCGCACCGCCAGGAACACCGCGACCAGGCCGGCCGCGCACATCAGCACCGCGCCGATGGAGAAGGCCAGGACCGTGTCCCGGACCCGGCCGGTGCCCGTGAGGTCGGCGAACAGCAGCGGGCCGCTGATGCCGCCGGCCGCCGTGCCGATCGCGTAGAAGAAGGCGATGGACATGGCGCGGGTCTCCATCGGGAAGATCTCCGACACCGTCAGATAGGCGCTGGAGGCGCCCGCCGAGGCGAAGAACAGCACCGCGCACCAGCAGGCGGTCAGCGTGGCCGCGGTCAGCGCGCCCCGGTCGAACAGCCAGGCCGTGCCGAACAGCAGCAGGCCCGACAGCAGATAGGTCGAGGAGATCATCACGCGCCGGCCGACCGTGTCGAAGAGCTTGCCGAGCAGCAGCGGACCGCAGAAGTTCCCGGCCGCGATCACCGCGAAGTAGTAGCCGGTGCGGTCGGAGGGGATGTCGTAGAACTTGGTCAGGATCGCGCCGAAGCCGAAGGTGATGGCGTTATACAGGAACGCCTGGCCGATGAAGAGGGAGAAGCCGAGGACCGCGCGCCTGCGGTAGCGGCCGAAGACCGTGCGGGCGATCTCCAGGAAGGAGACGCTCTTGCGCTGGTGGATCTCCAGCTCGCCCTCGGCGTCCGGCAGCCGTTCGCCGCGCTCGGCCTCCACCCGGCGTTCGATGCCGGAGACGATCTCCTCGGCCTCCCGGTCCCGGCCGTGGATCAGCAGCCAGCGCGGGCTCTCCGGGACGTGCCGCCGTACCAGGAGGATGACCAGCGCGAGGACGGCGCCGAGGGCGAAGGTCAGCCGCCAGCCGACGTTCGCGGCCAGCAGGTCGGTGTTCAGCGCGACGATCGACAGCAGGGAGCCGCCGACCGCGCCCAGCCAGAAGCTGCCGTTGATGAGCAGGTCGACCCGGCCGCGGTAGGCCGCCGGGATCAGCTCGTCGATCGCGGAGTTGATCGCCGCGTACTCGCCGCCGATGCCGAAACCGGTCAGGAAGCGGAACAGGAAGAACCACCAGGCCTGCCAGGAGACGGAGGTCAGGGCGGTCGCGGCCAGATACACCGCCAGGGTGATCATGAAGAGGTTCCGGCGGCCGAACCGGTCGGTCAGCCGGCCCCAGAACAGGGCTCCGGAGCAGGCGCCCGCGACGTAGAGCGCGGCGGCGACGCCGGTGACCTGCCCGGAGGAGATCGCCAGGCCGCTGCCGGACTCCGACAGCCGGCCGGCGATGTTGCCGACGACCGTGACCTCCAGGCCGTCCAGGATCCATACGGTGCCCAGCCCGATCACGACGGACCAGTGCCAGCGGGACCAGGGCAGCCGGTCCAGCCGGGCGGGGATGTTCGTGGTGATCGTCCGGCCGGTCCGCACCGGCGGCGTCTCCGCTTCGCTCATGGGCTCCCTCCTCGTCGAAGGACGGAAAAGCGGGTGCCCTGACCGCGCCGGAACAGTCCGGTCAGGCTCCCAGGCCGCGCGAGACCGCGTAGATCAGCAGTCCCGCGAGGGATCCCACCACCGTGCCATTGATCCGGATGAACTGCAGGTCGCGGCCGATGTGCGCCTCGATCTTGCGAGTGGTGTGCTCGGCGTCCCAGCCCGCCACGGTGTCCGTGATCAGCGAGGTGATCTCCTTGCGGTAGGTCGTCACGACGTGCACCGCCGCGCCCTCCACCCAGGCGTCGACCTTGCCCTGCATCTTCTCCTCGGTGGCCATCCGGGTGCCCAGGGACAGCAGCGCGGACCGCACCCGGCGGCGCAGTTCGCTGCGCTCGTCCTCCGCCGCGGTCACGATCATGGACCGTACGGCCGTCCAGGCGGACGCGATCAGGTCCTGCACCTCGCCGCGGCCCAGCACCTCGCTCTTGAGCCGCTCCACCCGCGCCCGGGTGTCGGTGTCGGACTGCAGGTCGCGGGCGAAGTCGGTGAGGAAGCGATCCAGCGCGCCGCGCGCCGGGTGCGAGGGCATGTCCCGCATCTCGGTGACGAACCGCAGCAGCTCCTTGTAGACGCGCTCGCCGACCTTGCGGTCCACGAACCGGGGGGTCCAGCCGGGCGCGCCGCCCTCGACGGCCACCATCACGTCGGCCCGGTGCAGTTCCAGCCAGTCGTGGGCGCGGGACACCACCAGGTCCACCACCCGCCGGTGCCCGCCGTCGGCGACGACCTTCTCCAGGGTCTTGCCGAGGCCCGGCGCGATCTCCTGGGCGTCGGCCCGCCGGGTGACCGCCTCGCCGACGACCGCCTGCACGTCCGAGTCGCGCAGCACGGTCAGGGCGCCGCGCAGGGCGGTGGCCAGTTCCGCCGTCACCCGGTCGGCGTGCTCGGGCTCGGCCAGCCAGGCGCCGAGCCGGCTGCCGATGCCGACCGCGCGCAGCCGCTGCCGTACGACGTCCTCGGAGAGGAAGTTCTCCCCGACGAACTCGCCCAGCGAGACACCTAGCTGGTCCTTCTTGGTGGGGATGATCGCGGTGTGCGGGATGGGCAGCCCGAGCGGGTGCCGGAACAGGGCGGTGACCGCGAACCAGTCGGCGAGCGCGCCCACCATGCCGGCCTCGGCCGCCGCCGCCACATAGCCGGCCCAGGCCCCGGCGCCCGCGTGCTGGGCGACCTCGGCCAGGACGTAGACCACCGCGACGAACAGCAGCAGGCCCGTCGCCGTGAGCTTCATGCGCCGCACCCCGCGCCGGCGTTCCTCGTCGGCGGGGGTGAACGCCGTCATGGTGCGGTACGACGCGGCCCGCGGCGGTGTTCTGGTCTCGGTAGGTTCCATCAGCTCCACCCGTTCGGTGATCCCCGCACAATTGTCCCTGCCCGTCCGACTCCGGAACCAGGACAGGAGTTCCCGGTGCCGGTACCCGCGGCGGGTGCGGGGCAGGCGCGGCCGTGGCCCGGCGGGGAGGGGCGGCTGTGATCCGGGGCGGGGACGGATGCGGTCGTGGCCGGGGCGGGGACGGATGCGGTCGTGGCCGGGGCGGGGACGGATGCGGGGTGCGGGCGGGGCGGCGGCTGGGAGAGGTGTGGCCAGGCCGGGACCGGGACGGACACGGGCGGGCCAGGGACGGACGCAGCCGGGACCGGGACCGGGACGGACACGGCCGGGGCCGGGGCGGGGCGGGCTGCGGGCGGGGCGGGAGGAATACTGTCGGGCATGACCCGCTTGATCCTCGCCACCCGCAACGCCGGAAAGATCACCGAGCTGAGGGCGATCCTCGCCGAGGCCGGACTGCCGCACGAACTGGTCGGCGCCGACGCCTTCCCCGAGGTCCCCGACGTCAAGGAGACCGGCGTCACCTTCGCCGAGAACGCCCTGCTGAAGGCGCACGCCCTGGCCCGGGCCACCGGGCTGCCGGCGGTCGCCGACGACTCCGGGCTGTGCGTGGACGTCATGGGGGGCGCCCCCGGCATCCTCTCCGCCCGCTGGGCCGGCCGGCACGGCGACGACGAGGCCAACCTGAGGCTGCTGCTCGCCCAGCTCTCCGACATCGCCGAGGAGCACCGCGCGGCCCACTTCGCCTGCGCGGCGGCCCTGGCGCTGCCGGACGGCACCGAGCGGGTGGTGGAGGGGCAGCTGCGCGGCACGCTGCGGCACGCCCCGGCCGGCACGAACGGCTTCGGCTACGACCCGATCCTCCAGCCGGAGGGCGAGACGCGGACGTGCGCCGAGCTGAGCCCCGAGGAGAAGAACGCCATCAGCCACCGGGGCAAGGCGTTCCGGGCCCTCGTCCCCGTGGTGCGGGAGCTGCTGGGCTGATACCTGGTGCGGCCGGAGGGACTCGAACCCTCACGGGAGTTACCCCACTGGGACCTAAACCCAGCGTGACTGCCAATTCCACCACGGCCGCCTGGTGCTGCCCGGCCATGCTAGCGGCCGGGCAGTGCCCGCGGACGTCAGATGCCCAGATCCTTGATGATCTTGGCCACGTGGCCGGTCGCCTTGACGTTGTACAGGGCGCGTTCGACCTTGCCGTCCTCGTCCACGACCACCGTGGAGCGGATGACGCCGACGACCGTCTTGCCGTAGAGCTTCTTCTCGCCGAAGGCGCCGTACGCCTCCAGCACCTTCTTGTCGGGGTCGGCCAGCAGGGTGACCTTCAGGGATTCCTGCTCGCGGAACTTCGCGAGTTTCTCCGGCTTGTCCGGCGAGATGCCGATGACGTCGTAGCCGGCGGAGGCCAGGACCTCCAGGTTGTCGGTGAAGTCGCAGGCCTGCTTGGTGCAGCCGGGGGTCAGTGCGGCCGGGTAGAAGTAGACGATGACCTTGCGGCCCTTGTGGTCCGCAAGGGACACCTCGTTGCCGTCGGCGTCGGGGAGGGTGAAGGCGGGGGCAACGTCCCCGGGCTGGAGTCGCTCGCTCATCGGACTAGCGTAACCGGGGGCCCTTGCGGTGCGGTGCGGCCATGAGCTGACAGACTGTTCGTCAAAGCAGCAGCAATTTTCGGCAGACTTCGGAGGCCGTACGGTGGCGGACACGTCGGACACCAGAACCCCGGCGCAGATCGAGGCGGACATCAGGCGCCGCCGCGAAGTGCTGGCCGAGACGCTCGACGAGATCGGGGTGCGGGTGCATCCGAAGACCGTCGTCGGGGACGCGAAGGCCAAGGTCGTCGCGAACGTCGACCACACGGTCGGACGGGCGTACGTGCAGGTCAACCGCGTCGTGAGCGAGGTGAGGGCGCGGTTCACGGACGAGGAGGGGGCGCCCCGGCTGGAGCGGGTGGTGCCCGTGGCGATGGTCGTCGTGGGGGTCGTGGGGCTGCTCGCCCTGGGGGCCCGGCGGCGCAGGGACTGACCGGGAACAGGTAGGTTTCGACGCGTGAGCGCCAACAGAAACGAACAGAGCACTCCCCACCACGACAAGCTGCCCATCCGGATGCTGCACGACCGGGTTCTCGTGCGGCAGGAGACCGGTGAGGGCGAGCGGCGGTCGGGCGGCGGCATCCTGATTCCCGCCACCGCGGCGGTCGGGCGGCGGCTGGCCTGGGCCGAGGTCGTCGCGGTCGGCCAGAACGTACGCACGGTGGAGCCCGGTGACCGGGTGCTGTTCGACCCGGAGGACCGGGCGGAGGTCGAGGTGCGGGGCGTGGCCTACGTCCTCATGCGCGAGCGTGACCTGCACGCCGTCGCCGCGGACCGGTTCGAGGGGTCGGAGGACTCCACGGGGCTGTACCTGTAGCACGCGGGAGAAAGAGGGCCGGTGACCATCGTCACCGGCCCTCTTTGCCGTGCTCTTGCTAGCGTGGAAGGAACCCGACGAGACGCGCCGTACCGGGTCCAAGGCAAAGACGACGCACCCCCAAGAAGTCACTGTGTCTCGGAGGTGCCGTCATGGCCTGGATCCTGCTCGTCGTCGCCGGTCTGCTGGAAGTCGCCTGGTCGATCGGGATGAAGTACACCGAGGGTTTCACCCGTCTGGTCCCGAGCCTGTTCACCGGCGCCGGCATCGTCGCCAGCATGGTCCTGCTGTCCTACGCCGCGAAGTCCCTGCCCATCGGCACGGCCTACGGCGTCTGGGTGGGCATCGGCGCGGCCGGCGCGGCGGTGCTCGGCATGGTGGTGCTCGGCGAGCCGGTCACCGCCGCCCGGATCTTCTTCGTGTGCCTGCTGCTGGTCGCCGTGGTGGGGCTGAAGGCGACCAGCGGTCACTGAGCCGATCGAAGCGGCCCCGGCACGTCACCGGCCGGGGCCGCCCCGCGTTCACAGGCCGGGGCCGCCCCCGGCTCCCCCGTCCGCGGCGGTGGTGCCGCCCGCGTCGGTGCCCCCGCCCGGCGTCCCGCCGCCGGTGGCCGTGCCGCCGCCGGGGGTGCCGCCACCGGTCGTGGCGGTGCCGCCGCCGTCCGTGGCCGGTCCGCCGCCGGTCGTCGTCGTGTTGCCGCCGGTGGTGGGCGTACCGCCGGTGGCCGTGCCGCCGGTCGCGGGGGCCCCGCCGCCGGTGTCCTGGCCGCCGTCGGCGGGCGCGCCCGTGGTGGCGCCGTCGGTCGGGGTGGCGGAGGGGCCGCCGGTGTCCTGGCCGCCGTCGGTGGCGGTGCCGCCGGTGTCCTGGCCGGCGTCCGTGCCGGGCTCGGCCGTGCCCGAGGTGGCCGGGGGCTCCTGGACCCGGTCGGCGCCCTGCTGGAGCCGCAGGTCGAAGTCCTTGACCGGCTCGCCCTCCAGCGCGTCCCGCGTGTACTGCGCCCAGATCTCGGTGGGCGGGCCGCCACCGTTCATCCGCGCCTGGCCGAGCGCGCCGTACAGCGGCTGGTGCTTGGCCGTCACCGGGTCCTGGCCCATGACCGCGACCACCGTGGCCAGTTCGGGGGTGTAGCCGGCGAACCAGGCGGCGGTGTCGCTCTCGGCGGTACCGGTCTTGCCGACGGCCGGACGGCCCGCGGCCTGCGCGGCGGTGGCGGTGCCGCTCTCGACCACGCTCCGCAGCACCGAGGTGGTGGTGTCGGCGGCCTCCCGGCTGACGGCCTGCTTCACGTTCCGCTCGGGCAGCTTGATCTCGTCCCGGCCGTCCTTGGTGATCTCCTTGACCAGGCTGTACGTGCCGTGCTTGCCGTGGTTGGCGAGCGTGGCGTAGGCCTCCGTCATCTCCAGGACGCTGGCGGTGGCGGTGCCGAGCGCGATGGACGGGTACGGCTGGAGGTCCGGGGTGTCGGAGGGCAGACCGAGGTCGACCGCGGTCTGCTTGACCTCGGCGGGCCCGACGTCGACGGCCATCTGCGCGTACACCGAGTTCACCGACAGGTCGGTGGCCTTGCGGACGGTGATCGGGCCGTACGAGCGCTGGTCCTCGTTCTCGGGGGCGTAGGAGCCGCCGCTCCAGCCCTGGACGGGACGCTGGTTGGTGCCGTCGTAGACCGTGTTCGGGGTGATGGTGCGGCCGTCCTGGGTGGTGGACCCGTTCTCCACGGCGGAGGTGAACACGAACGGCTTGAACGTCGAACCGACCTGGAAGTCACCGCGGGTCGCGCCGTTGGTGTACTGCTTCACGTAGTCGATGCCGCCGTACAGCGCGACGACCTCGCCGGTCTTGGGGTCGACGGAGGCGCCACCGGCCCGGACGTAGGTGTCGACCTTGTTGTTCTTCTTGTCCAGCTTGCTCATCAGCTGGTCGTCGACCGCCTTGACGAAGGCGTTCTGCCGGTCCTTCTGGATGGTGGTGCGGATGCGGTAGCCGCCGGCCTCCAGCTGTTCGGCCGTGAGGACCTTGTTGGTGATCAGGTACTGCTTGACCGCCTCGACGAGATAACCACGCTGCCCGGACAGTCCCGTGGAGAGAATCTGCTCCTTGGGCATGGGGAACTTCATGCCGGTGCGCTCGGCCTGGCTGAGCCAGCCCTTCTTGACCATGCCGTCCAGGACGTAGTTCCAGCGGGCGACGGCCGCCTTCCGGTTCTCCGGGTGGGCCACGACGTCGTACTCGCTCGGCGCGTTGACGAGCGCGGCGAGGTAGGCGCCGCGGGCCGGGTCCAGGTCGGCGGCGTCACGGCCGTAATAGGCCTGGGCGGCGGCCTGGATGCCATAAGCGCCGCGACCGAAGTAGCTGGTGTTGAGGTAGCCCTCCAGGATCTCGTCCTTGGACTTGTTCTGGTCGAGCTTGATCGCGATGAAGAACTCCTTGGCCTTGCGGGTGACCGTCTGTTCCTGGGCCAGGTAGTAGTTCTTCACGTACTGCTGGGTGATCGTCGAGCCGGACTGCTTGCCCTTGCCGGTCGCGGTGTTCCAGGCGGCGCGGATCATCGCCTTGGGGTCGACGGCGGACTCGGAGTAGAAGTCGCGGTCCTCGGCGGCCAGGATGGCGTGCTGCGCGTCCTTGGAGATCTCGGCGAGACCGACGTTCTCGCGGTTGACCTGGCTGTCGCGTGTGTCACGGGCGATCTGGGAGCCGTCGGCGTAGAGGTAGATGTTCGCCTGCTTGGTCGCGAACGCGTTGGCCGGCGGGATCTTCACCAGGGAGTAGCCGACGAAGAGCACGCCGATGATCAGCAGCACGAAGCCGAAGCAGGTGCCGAGCACCATGCGCCAGGTCGGCACGAGGCGCCGCCAGCCGGTCCGCTTGGGCCGCTTGCCCTTCTTGGCGTTCTTGGCGTTCTTCGCCTTCTTGCCGGTGGGTCCGTCACCGTCACCGTCGGCGGCGGCGAGCACGGTGGTCTCGGCTTCGGGAGCGCCCGGGGGGCCCGCTGGTGGGGGCCCTTCGGTGCGGGGGCCGGATTCGGTACGGGGGCCGGGTACGGCACCGGCGGCCTTCGCGCCCTGGGCCCCGGCACCGGCACCGGCACCGGCCGCTCCGGCGGCGCCCGCCGCGCGGGCGGCGCGGGCGGCGGCCGGGGTGGAGGTTCCGGTGGTGCTCGTCGTCCCGGCCGCGGGCGCGGCACCGGCGGACGCGGGATCGGTGGGCTTGGTGCCCCGGGTGCCGGGGGTCCGCGCGGAACGCTTCCCGGCGCCCGGCTCCGCCGGGGAGGAGGACGGGACCTTCGTACCGGGTGCGCCCGGCTCGCCCGCGCGGGGCGCGCTCACCCGCCGGAGCACCTGGGTGGTCTCGGGCGCCCGCCCGGCACCGGCACCGGCACCGGCTCCACGGGCGGCACCGCCCGCCGGACCGGCACCCTGCGCACCGTCCCGGGCAACACCGCCCGCCGGACCGGCACCCTGACCACCACCACGCGGCCCGCCGGCCGCCTGGCCGGGCCGGGCCTCGCGGTCCGGCTTCCCGCCGGAACGGTCGGCGGACGCGGGCCCCTCGGCGGCCCTGGGCGGGGTGACGCGCCTCAGTATCTGGGTGCTCTCGGACGGCTGGGCCGGGCCGGCACCTGCCGGTCCGCCCGTCTTCCGGGCGCCGGCGCCGTCGGCGGAGTCCGCGCTCCCCTGCTGGTCCGCGCGGGCACCGCGCGCCGCCTGCCGGGCGCGCGCCACGGACGCCGTCCGGTCCTGCGGCGCCCGGCCGGCACCCCGGGTGCCGTCGGCGGACTCCCTGGCCGGCCGCCCGGAGCGCTCCCGGCCGGAGTCGTCGCGGTCCGGCGTGCCCGGCCCCTTACGGGCACCCCCGGCACCACCGGTGCGGGGAGTGCTCGCGGCCCCACCGGCACCGCCGGCCCCCGCCCCCTCGGGGCGTCGAGGCCGGTCGGTGTGCTGTTCGGCGGCCTTCTCCTCGTGGCCCCCCGGCTTCCCGGGCCCTTCAGCCGGCAGCGGCTTTTCCGGCGCCACGCCTTCGTTCGGCTGCTGCGGCTGCGGCTCGTCGCTCATGTCGTGCACGGACTCCTGTTTCGCGTCGTACGTTCCCGTACGCCTCGTACGCTTCTGCGCTCCCCCTGCTTGAAGACTCTCGCACCTGGCGTTCCGTTCCCGGATTCCGGCACGGTTCCGGCGGAAAACGCGTGGCCGACCGCCGGGTCGCCGGACTAGGCTCCTGCGCTTCGGTGTCGAGTGGTCCGAGGAGGTCGACTGGCGTGGGCGCGGGACGGTTGTACGCGGCTGTCGCGGCAGGGGGGTTCCGACGGTACGCGACCTACCGTGCCGCCACTGCGGCAGGGGTGTTCACGAACACCGTCTTCGGTCTGATTCTCGTCTACACCTACCAGGCGCTGTGGGACGAGCGGCCCCTTCTCGGCGGATACGACCAGGCGCAGGCGGTGACCTACGTCTGGCTGGGGCAGGCCTTCCTGTCGACGCTGGCGATCGGGGGCGGCGGGGTCGAGGACGAGCTGATGGAGCGGATCCGCACCGGGAACGTGGCGATCGACCTGTACCGGCCCGCCGACCTCCAGCTGTGGTGGCTGGCGGCGGACCTGGGGCGGGCGCTGTTCCAGTTGCTGGGCCGGGGCGTCCTGCCGTTCGTGTTCGGCGCGCTGTGCTTCCCGGTGTCGCTGCCGGCCGACGCGGGCACCTGGGCGGCGTTCCTGGTGGCCGTGATCCTTGCGATGCTGGTCGGTTTCGGCATCCGGTACCTGGTGGCGCTGAGCGCGTTCTGGCTGCTGGACGGCACCGGGGTCACCCAGATGGGGTGGCTGCTCGGTTACTTCTGCTCGGGCATGCTGCTGCCGCTGAACGTGATCCCGGGCGTCCTCGGCGAGGTCGTCCGGGTGCTGCCCTGGTCCTCGCTGCTGCAAGCCCCGGCGGACATCCTGCTGGGGCATGCCGACCCGCTGCCCACCTATCTGTTCCAGGGTGCCTGGGCGGTCGTGCTGCTGGGTGCCGGGCGGCTGGCGCAGTCGGCGGCCACGCGCCGGGTGGTGGTGCAGGGTGGCTGAGGGACGGGCCCGGCGGGCGGCCGAGGGGGTACGGGCGTACCGGCTGATCGCGGGGATGTGGGTGCGGTCCACGATGGCCTACCGCGCGTCCTTCGCCATGACCACGTTCGGGAACTTCGCGGCGACCTTCCTCGACTTCGTCGCGATCATGCTGATGTTCTCCCGGGTGGACGCGCTCGGCGGCTACCCGCTGCCCGAGGTGGCGTTCCTGTACGGGCTGTCCGCGACCTCCTTCGGCCTGGCGGACCTGCTGATCGGGTCGATGGAGCGGCTGGGCCGGCGGGTGCGGGACGGCACGCTGGACACGCTGCTGGTGCGCCCGGCGCCGGTGCTGGCGCAGCTGGCGGCCGACCGGTTCGCCCTGCGGCGGCTGGGCCGGGTGACCCAGGGCGCGCTGGTACTGGGCTGGTCGCTGACGCGGGTGGACGTCGACTGGACGGCGGACCGGCTGCTGCTGATGCCGGTGATGGTGGCGAGCGGCTGCGGGATCTTCTGCGCGGTGTTCGTGGCGGGCGCCGCGTTCCAGTTCGTGGCGCAGGACGCCTCGGAGGTGCAGAACGCCTTCACCTACGGCGGGACGACGCTGCTCCAGTACCCGCCGACGGTGTTCGCGAAGGAGCTGGTGCGCGGGGTGACGTTCGTGCTGCCGCTGGCCTTCGTCAACTGGCTGCCCGCGACCTATGTGCTGGGCCGACCGTATCCGCTGGGCCTGCCGGAGTGGACCGCGTTCGCCTCGCCGCTCGTGGCGGTGGCGTGCTGTGCGCTCGCGGGGTCGGCCTGGCGGGCGGGACTTCGTTCGTATCGCAGCACAGGGAGCTGACATGGGCGGGTTCATCACGCTGGAGAACGTCGAGAAGGTCTTCCAGGTGCGCCGCAGGACCGGGTTCTGGCGGCGGGAGCGGCGCGAGGTGCGGGCGGTGGACTCGCTGTCGTTCACCGTGGCCCGCGGGGAGATGGTCGGGTACATCGGGCCGAACGGCGCCGGGAAGTCGACCACCGTCAAGATGCTGACCGGGATTCTGACGCCGAGCGCCGGTCGGCTGCGGGTGGCGGGGATCGACCCGGCGCGGGAGCGGACGCGCCTGGCGCACCGGATCGGGGTGGTCTTCGGGCAGCGGACCACGCTGTGGTGGGACCTGCCGCTGATCGACTCCTACCGGCTGGTGCACCGCATGTACCGCATCCCGGACGCCCGTTACCGGCGCAACCTGGAGCGGATGGTGGACCTGCTGGAGCTGGGCGACCTGCTGGAGGTGCCGGTGCGGCAGCTCTCGCTGGGGCAGCGGATGCGCGGGGACATCGCGGCGGCCCTGCTGCACGACCCGGACGTGCTGTACCTGGACGAGCCGACGATCGGCCTGGACGTGGTGTCGAAGGCCAAGGTGCGCGAGTTCCTGCGGGAGGTGAACGCCGAACGCGGCACGACCGTGCTGCTGACCACGCACGACCTGCAGGACATCGAGCAGCTGTGCTCCCGGGTGATGGTGATCGACCACGGCCGGCTGGTGTACGACGGCCCGCTCGCGGGGCTGCACGAGGCCGGGGAGAGCGAGCGGACGCTGGTGGTGGACCTGGAGCGGGAGCTGCCGCCGGTCGAGGTGCCGGCGGCCCGGGTGGTGCGGGTGGAGGGGCCGCGGCAGTGGCTGGCGTTCCCGGCGGGGCAGTCGGCGGCGCCGCTCGTCGCACATCTGGCGGCCCGCTACCCGCTGGTGGACCTGTCGGTGCGGGAGCCGGACATCGAGGCGGTCATCGCCAGGATGTACGCGGAGCGGCCGGCGCCGTAGCCCGTCGGCGTACTAAGACGTGCACACCTTCGTCAGTTCCCCGGCCGCGTCCGTCACCGGGCTCACGTCCGGGGTTCCGTCGCCGTTCCTGATCGCCGCACGGACGTTGTCCACGGCCTTGCCGAGATCGTCCACGGCCTTGTCGACGTCGGCGTTGTCGGTCTTGTCGCCGATCTCGCGGAGGTTCTTCTCGATGGAGTCGAGCGAGGCGTCGGCCCGGGAGGGGTCGTTCGCGGCGTTCTCCACGGCCTGCTGGAGGTCGGTGACGCTGTCGGCGACGGCGTCGGCGGTCTGTACGCAGTCCAGTGCCTTGTCCACGGCGTCACAGCCGGTGGTCAGGCCGGCGGTGAGCGCGACGGCGGCCACCGTGGCGGCGACGACGGCGATCCGGCCCCGGCGTGGGCGTCGGCTGGCGGGCATGGCGGGTTCCCTCCCCTGGGATGGCTGGCCGGGAGCGCGGCGGTGAGGCCGCGCGCCCGTACCCACAGGGACGCCACCGGGCCCCGGCGGGTTGCCGACGGGATCCGGCCGCTTGCCGGCAGGCCCCCGCGGACGCGTCAGGCCCGTGCCGTCTCCAGGGCCGCCCGCTGGATCGCGGCCAGTTCGGCGCAGCCGCCGACGGCGAGGTCGAGCAGGGCGTTCAGCTCGTCGCGGGCGAAGGGCTCGGCCTCGGCGGTGCCCTGGACCTCGACGAAGCGGCCGTCGCCGGTGCAGACGACGTTCATGTCCGTGTCGGCGCGCACGTCCTCCTCGTAGCAGAGGTCGAGCAGCGGGACGCCGCCGACGATGCCGACGGAGACGGCGCTGACGGTGCCGGTGAGCGGCTGCCGGCCGGCCTTGACCAGCTTCTTGCCGCGGGCCCAGGCGACGGCGTCGGCCAGGGCGACGTAGGCGCCGGTGATCGCCGCCGTGCGGGTGCCGCCGTCGGCCTGGAGGACGTCGCAGTCGAGGACGACGGTGTTCTCGCCGAGCGCCTTGTAGTCGATGACGGCGCGCAGGGAGCGGCCGATGAGCCGGGAGATCTCATGGGTGCGGCCGCCGATCCTGCCCTTGACGGACTCCCGGTCGCCGCGGGTGTTGGTGGCGCGGGGCAGCATGGCGTACTCCGCGGTGACCCAGCCCTCGCCGCTGCCCTTGCGCCAGCGCGGGACCCCCTCGGTGACGGAGGCGGTGCAGAAGACCTTGGTGTCGCCGAAGGAGATGAGGACGGAGCCCTCGGCGTGCTTGCTCCAGCCGCGTTCGATGGTGACCGGGCGGAGCTGTTCGGGCGTACGGCCGTCGATGCGAGACATGCCGCCGAGCCTAGCCGTAGCGGACGAAGGGGCTCCTCCCGCGTCGGGAGAAGCCCCTTCAGGGTGAACCTGCGCGGTTCACATCATGTCTTCGATCTCCGCGGCGATCGGGTCGGCGTCGGTGCCGATGACGACCTGGATGGCGGTGCCCATCTTCACCACGCCGTGGGCGCCGGCTGCCTTCAGGGCGGCCTCGTCGACCAGGCTGGCGTCGGACACCTCGGTGCGCAGCCGGGTGATGCAGCCCTCGATCTCCTCGATGTTGTCGATGCCACCGAGCCCGGCGACGATCTTCTCAGCCTTGCTGGCCATATTCCTTCTCCCTGCTCCGAACCGCTTGGTCGCAGTAACCCACAGTTGGCCCATCTTCGCGAGCGGTCGTGCCGTCCGTGCCCAATGATGGCGATCACAACAGCGGAACCGTCCGCCGACTGGTCTACACCACCGTGGGGAAGGTCGCCAAACCCATGACCGCCGAGAGCACGGCCGGCCCCGTCCGGGTCCGCTGGAACAGTCTGTTCCAGGGGCTGCAGAAGATGGGCCGCAGCCTCCAGCTGCCCATCGCCGTGCTGCCGGCGGCGGGCATCCTGAACCGGCTGGGCCAGCCGGACCTGTTCGGCGCGGACGGCCTGGGCTGGACGGACGTGTCCAAGGTGCTGAGCGGGGCGGGCGGCGCCCTGCTGGACGGGCAGCTCGGGCTGCCGCTGCTGTTCTGCGTGGGCGTCGCGATCGGCATGGCGAAGAAGGCGGACGGATCGACCGCGCTCGCGGCGGTGACCGGCTTCCTCGTCTACTACGGGGTGCTCCGGCAGTTCCCCGAGGGGTGCCCGGCGGGCGCGAAGGTGGTGACGACCGGCTGCCAGGCGGCGGACGGCACGGTGTCCGCGTTCACCTATCAGAACCCGGGCGTCTTCGGCGGCATCGTCATGGGCCTGCTCGCGGCCTTCTTCTGGGCCCGCTACCACCGCACCCGCCTGGTGGACTGGCTGGGCTTCTTCAACGGCCGCCGACTGGTGCCGATCATCATGGCGTTCGCGGCGATCGTGTTCGCGGTGGTGTGCCTGCTGGTCTGGCCGGCCGTCGGGGGCGCCCTGGAGAACTTCAGCGGGTGGCTGCGGGACGCCGGCGCCTGGGGCTCGGGCGTCTTCGGGGTCGCCAACCGGGCGCTGCTGGTGGTGGGCCTGCACCAGTTCCTCAACGTGCCGATCTGGTTCCAGTTCGGCAGCTACACCAAGCCGGACGGCACGGTGGTGCACGGCGACATCAACATGTTCCTCCAGGGGGACCCGGGCGCCGGCCAGTTCACCTCCGGCTTCTTCCCGGTCATGATGTTCGCCCTGCCGGCCGCCGCGCTGGCCATCACGCACTGCGCGCGGCCGGAGCGGCGCAAGGAGACCGGCGGTCTGATGCTGTCGGTGGCGCTGACCTCGTTCGTGACCGGGATCACCGAGCCGCTGGAGTACTCGTTCCTGTTCGCCGCGCCGGCCCTGTACGCCGTGCACGCCGTGCTCACCGGGGTGTCGATGGCGGTGACCTGGGCGCTCGGGGTGCACGACGGGTTCAGCTTCTCGGCGGGGCTGATCGACTACGTGATCAACTGGAACCTGGCGACGAGACCCTGGGCGATCATCCCGATCGGCCTGTGCCTGGCGGCCGTGTACTACGTCGTCTTCCGCGTCGCGATCACCCGGTTCGACCTGCGGACACCGGGCCGGGAGCCGGCGGAGGAGGCGGAGGACGTCACCAAGGTCTGAGGCCCTGTCACCGCGGGTCCGAAAGGCCACGGCGCGTAGCGCCGCGGTCGCGGAATCACGGGTTCCTTACGCCGCCTTCATCGTGCTACAACAGGTCTACACCACAGGTGGTGTAGACCAGAGACGCTGCCGTCCCCTTCCATGGTTCCCGGGCGGCGCCCTGCCCGATGGAGGAAGTATGACCACCGCCACCGAGTCGGCGGCCCCGGCCAAGAAGCCGGCGAAGAAGAAGGGGGCGGGCCTGTTCCAGGGCCTGCAGAAGGTCGGCCGCAGCCTGCAGCTCCCGATCGCCGTCCTGCCGGCGGCGGGCATCATGGTCCGGCTCGGCCAGGACGACATCTTCGGCAAGGACGGCCTGGGCTGGGACAAGGTCGCGACCGTCTTCAGCGCCGCGGGCGGTGCCATCACCACCAGCCTCCCCATCCTGTTCTGCATAGGCGTGGCCATCGGTTTCGCCAAGAAGGCGGACGGCTCCACCGCGCTCGCCGCGCTGGTCGGCTTCCTCGTCTACGACAAGGTGCTGAAGGCCTTCCCGGTGACCGAGGAGCACATCGAGAAGGGCAAGATCGTCGCCGCGACGTACAACGAGCCCGGGGTGCTCGGCGGCATCATCATGGGTCTGCTCGCGGCCGTGCTGTGGCAGCGGTTCCACCGCACCAAGCTGGTGGACTGGCTCGGCTTCTTCAACGGCCGCCGGCTGGTGCCGATCCTGATGGCCTTCGTCGGCACGCTGGTCGGCGTCCTCTTCAGCCTCGTCTGGGAGCCCATCGGCGAGGGCATCACCAACTTCGGCGAGTGGATGACCGGCCTCGGCTCCGGTGGCGCTGCCCTGTTCGGCCTGGTCAACCGTGGTCTGATCCCGATCGGCATGCACCAGTTCGTCAACACGGTGGCGTGGTACCAGCTCGGCGATTTCAAGGACGCGGCCGGTCAGGTCTTCAGCGGCGACTACAACCGCTTCCTGGGCGGCGACCCGAGCGCCGGTATGTTCATGTCCGGCTTCTTCCCGATCATGATGTTCGGTCTGCCGGCCGCCGCGATCGCCATCGCGCACTGCGCCCGCCCCGAGCGCCGCAAGGCCGTGATGGGCATGATGGTCTCCCTGGCGCTGACCTCCTTCGTGACCGGTGTGACCGAGCCCATCGAGTTCACCTTCATGTTCATCGCCCCGGTCCTCTACGTCATCCACGCGGTGCTGACGGCCGTGTCCATGGCGGTCACCTGGGGGCTGGGCACCCATGCGGGCTTCAACTTCTCGGCCGGCGCGATCGACTACGTACTGAACTGGAACCTGGCGACCAAGCCCTGGCTGATCATCCCGGTCGGCCTGGTGTTCGCGGTCGTCTACTACGCGCTCTTCCGGTTCGCGATCGTCAAGTTCGACCTGAAGACCCCGGGCCGCGAGCCCGAGGAGGAGGTCGAGGACCTCACCAAGGCGTGAGCCAGGTGTGACGAAGGGCCCCGGAGCCGATGGCTCCGGGGCCCTTCGCGTTCTCCTGGTCTCAGATCTCGTACGTGTGCCGCGGCGCGGCCAGCTCCACCGGTCCGGTGAACACCTCGCGCGCGTGCCGCAGGTTGACCTGGGGGTCCGTCCACGGCGGGATGTGGGTGAGGAGCAGCCTGCGGGCGCCCGCGCGGGCCGCCGTCTCGCCCGCCTCGCGGCCGTTGAGGTGCAGGTCGGGAATGTTCTCCTTGCCGTGCGTGAACGCGGCCTCGCACAGGAACAGATCGGTGTCCCGGGCCAGCTCGTCCAGCGCCTCGGTGACACCCGTGTCGCCGGAGTAGGTCAGCGACTTCCCGCCGTGCTCGACACGGATGCCGTACGCCTCCACGGGGTGGCGGACCCGCTCGGTGTGCACGGTGAAGGGGCCGATCTCGAAGGTGGAGGGCTTCACCGTGTGGAAGTCGAAGACCTCGCTCATGGAGGAGGCGGAGGGGGTGTCCGCGTAGGCCGTGGTCAGGCGGTGTTCGGTGCCCTCGGGTCCGTAGACCGGGAGGGGGGCGCACCGGCCGCCCTCGTAGCGGTAGTAGCGGGCCACGAAGTACGCGCACATGTCGATGCAGTGATCGGCGTGCAGGTGGCTGAGGAAGATCGCGTCGAGGTCGTAGAGACCGCAGTGGCGCTGCAGCTCGCCCAGGGCGCCGTTGCCCATGTCGAGAAGCAGCCGGTAGCCGTCGGCCTCGACGAGGTAGCTCGAACAGGCCGATTCCGCGGACGGGAACGACCCCGAGCAGCCGACGACGGTGAGCTTCATGAAGCAGAAACCTCCGTTGGCGGAAAGAAGCGGTGGGCAGGATGGCGGGGCCACTCGGGATGAGGGCTGTCGGGGGTCGTGCGGTTCGTCGAGCGTAAGGCGCGACGGCGCGGGTCGCTCCTCCGCCCGGGGCCGTTGTGGGCGAACTCACCTGTGCTGTCACCGGTTCGGCTGGACCGGGGGCGCACCGGGTTCCCCGGAGGGCGCGCGAGTACCGGCGCGCGCCGGTAACGTCGTCGTATGGACACGTCCTGGTGGCTGGCGCTCGCGGCGGTGGTGCTGCTCGCGCTGGTGGCCACGCTCGTCGACGGCTGGGGCCGGGGCCGCCGGCCCGCCGGGCGGCGCCTGAGGCCGCCGGGCCGGGCGGACGCGCGCTCCCGGCACGCGCCGCGGCCGTCGCCCGGGGACATCTGGTGGGCGCACGTCCCGTTCGAGGACCGGCCGGGGCACAAGGACCGGCCCTGCCTGGTGCTGGCCGTGCGCGGCGACCGGGCCACGGTCGCGAAGATCACCAGCAGGTACCACGACGAGCGCAGCGGGGTGATCCCGCTGCCGCCCGGCGCGGTCGGCGACGCCCAGGGCCGCCCCAGCTTCCTGGAGACCGACGAGCTGCGCGAGGTCCCGGTGGACGGCTTCCGCCGTCGGGTGGGCGTGGTCGACCCGGTCCTGTGGGACCAGGTACGGCACCTGGCCGGTTAGCCGACCCGGACGGTGACCGTCCATTCCTCGACGCCCTCGCAGGATGCCTGGTCCGGTGCGGCGGGCTCGGGGCACCGGGGGCGGGAGGAGCTGAGCTTCACCGTGCCGGCGGCCACCGCGCGGTACGCGGCCGTGGCGTCGCCCGGCTGGAGGACGAGGCCCGCGTTGATCGCCCGCAGTCCGGTGCCGCTGGCGGTGACCGGCTGCCAGGGGCGGGCCCTGGTGCCGTCCAGGGTGAGCCGGAGTTCGCCGCCCTCGGCCACGCAGACGCTGCGGTCCCGGTCGGCGGCCGTCAGGTTCGCGTGCCCGGTGCAGTCGCCGGCGTCCCGGCCGGCCGGCGGAGCTCCGGTGCCGGCCGGCGCCGGCGCCCGGCCGCCGCCGCTCCCGGTGTCCTGCTGGGAGCCGCAGCCGGCCAGGAGGAGCGCTGCCGCCGCGAGGACGAGGGGCGTGGTACGGCGCATGGGGTCCGCCTTTCCGCAGGAGTACTGGTGCGGATGTGACGTACCACCGGCGCGCGCGGATCCCCTGGCTACGCCCAGAGCTGTCCCTGGAGGGTGGCGATGGCCTCCTCCGTGGTGGCCGCCGTGTAGACGCCCGTGGACAGGTACTTCCAGCCGCCGTCGGCCACGACGAAGACGATGTCGGCGCTCTCGCCCGCCTTGACGGCCTTGTTCCCGACGCCGATCGCCGCGTGCAGGGCGGCGCCGGTGGAGACGCCCGCGAAGATGCCCTCCTGCTGGAGGAGTTCCCGGGTGCGGGTGACCGCGTCGGCCGAGCCGACCGAGAAGCGGGTGGTGAGGACGGAGGCGTCGTACAGCTCGGGGACGAAGCCCTCGTCGAGGTTGCGCAGGCCGTAGACCAGGTCGTCGTAGCGCGGTTCGGCGGCGACGATCTTGACGTCCGGCTTGTGCTCGCGCAGGTAGCGGCCGACGCCCATCAGGGTGCCGGTGGTGCCGAGGCCCGCCACGAAGTGGGTGACCGAGGGCAGATCGGCGAGGATCTCCGGGCCGGTGGTCGCGTAGTGGGCGCCCGCGTTGTCCGGGTTGCCGTACTGGTAGAGCATCACCCAGTCGGGGTGCTCGGCGGCCAGCTCCTTGGCCACGCGCACCGCGGTGTTGGAGCCGCCGGCGGCCGGCGAGGAGATGATCTCGGCGCCCCACATGCCGAGCAGGTCCCGGCGTTCCTGCGAGGTGTTCTCCGGCATCACGCACACCATCCGGTAGCCCTTGAGCTTGGCGGCCATGGCGAGGGAGATGCCGGTGTTGCCGGAGGTGGGTTCGAGGATCGTGCAGCCGGGGGTGAGCCGGCCGTCCTTCTCCGCCTGCTCGATCATGTGCAACGCGGGACGGTCCTTGACCGAGCCGGTGGGGTTGCGGTCCTCCAGCTTGGCCCAGATCCGCACGTCGGGGGACGGCGACAGCCGCGGCAGGCGCACCAGGGGGGTGTTGCCCACCGCGGCCAGCGGGGAGTCGTAGCGCATCGCTGCTCGGAGGCCGATCAGCGCATGCCGCCGGCCACGGCCGGCAGGATCGTGACGTTGTCGCCGTCGGACAGCTTGGTCTTGATGCCGTCCAGGAAGCGGACGTCCTCGTCGTTCAGGTACACGTTGACGAAGCGGCGCAGCTCGCCGCCGTCCACGATGCGGGCCTGGATGCCGGCGTGCCGGGTCTCGAGGTCGGCGAACAGCTCGGCGAGGGTCTCGCCGGTGCCCTCCACCGCCTTCTGACCGTCGGTGTACTGGCGGAGGATGGTCGGGATGCGGACCTCGATGGCCATGGCTCAGGGCTCCTGTCGGAAGGTGTCGTCGGTTCGGTCAGGCGCGCGGCGGCGGACCGCCGCGGCGCGGGGCCGTACGGCGGCAGCGGTGTGGGTCAACAGAGGGCGCTGTTCAGCCTGCACAGGTCGACGTGCAGCCGCGCCACGAGCAGGGTGCCCGGCGCCTCGTCGCCCACGTCGAGAAGAACCATGGGCTCATCGTATCGATTCCCGGCCCGCGGCCCGGAGTGTGATTCCGCATGCCGGACGGATTTCGTCCGGTGGGCGAGATCAGTAGTCCGCCACGACCCTGACCTCCTCCTCGGTGACCTGGCCGTCCACGATCCGGAAGGAGCGGAACTGGAAGTCGCCGAGGCCGTCGGTGTCGGCGGTGGAGACCAGGACGTAGTGGGCGCCGGGCTCGTTGGCGTAGGAGATGTCGGTGCGCGAGGGGTAGGCCTCGGTGGCGGTGTGGGAGTGGTAGATGACCACCGGCTCCTCGTCGCGGTCGTCCATCTCGCGGTAGAGCCTGAGGAGATCGCCGGAGTCGAACTCGTAGAAGGTGGGCGACATCGCCGCGTTCAGCATGGGGATGAAGCGCTCGGGGCGGTCCGAGCCCGCCGGGCCCGCCACCACGCCGCACGCCTCGTCGGGGTGGTCCTTGCGCGCGTGGGCGACGATCTGGTCGTACAGGGCCTGGGTGATGGTCAGCATGGGGGTCAGGATAAGCAGAGGGCCGCTCCGTACCGATGGGTGGTACGGAACGGCCCACATGCCGGACGTCCTGAGCGGCGGCCGACGGGGGCGCCACGAGAGCTCCCGGCGGCCGGACGTCCCTTTCCGGAAGGTCCGGGGTCCTCTCAGCGCTTGCGGAAGGCGGCGGCCTCCGGGTTGCGGCGCCGGAGCACCAGGTAGGCGACGGCGAGTACCACGCCCCACACCGGCGCGCAGTACAGCGAGACCCGGGCGTCCTTGTCGATGCCCATCAGCACGATCACCATGCCGATGAAGGCGAGCGCGATCACGCTGGTCCACGGCGCGCCCGGGGCCCGGAATTCCGAGCGGGGCAGCTCGCCGCGGTCGGCCTTGGCCCGGTAGCGGATCTGGCAGATCAGGATGACGATCCAGGCCCACATGCCGGAGATGGTCGCGAAGGACACCACGTAGTCGAACGCCTTGCCCGGCCACTGGTAGTTGATCCAGACGCCGACCAGCATCAGCGCGGCGGAGAACGTGGTGCCGATCAGCGGGGTACCGCTCGATGTGAGCTTGGTGAACGCCTTGGGGCCCTGGCTGTTGAGCGCCAGGTCGCGCAGCATCCGGCCGGTGGAGTACATGCCGGAGTTGCAGGACGACAGCGCGGCGGTGAGCACGACGAAGTTGACGATGCCGGCGCCGGCCGGGAGGCCCATCCGCTCGAAGGCGACCACGAAGGGGCTGTTGCCCGCGCTGAAGCTGGTCCACGGCACGACCGACAGGATCATGATGAGCGCGCCGACGTAGAAGACGGCGATGCGCCACGGCACGGTGTTGATCGCCTTGGGCAGCACGGTCTTGGGGTCCTTGGACTCGCCCGCGGTCACACCGACCAGTTCGACGGCGAGGAAGGCGAACATCACCATCTGCAGCGTCATCAGCGTGTCGTCGATGCCGTGCGGGAAGAAGCCGCCCTGGTTCCACAGGTGGGCGACGGAGGCGGTGTCGCCGGCGTCGGAGAAGCCGATGGTGAGGATGCCGGCGCAGATCAGGATCATGCCGATGATGGCGGTGACCTTGACCATGGAGAACCAGAACTCCAGTTCGCCGAAGAGCTTCACGGAGATCAGGTTGGCGCCGTAGAGGATGACGGTGAACACCAGGGCCGACAGCCACTGCGGGATGTCGAACCAGTACGTCATGTACTTCGCCGCGGCGGTGACCTCGGTGATGCCCGTGACCACCCAGAACAGCCAGTACGTCCAGCCGGTCACGAAACCGGCGAACGGGCCGATGAACTCCCGCGCGTAATCGGAGAACGAACCCGACACCGGGCGGTACATCAGCAGTTCGCCGAGTGCCCGCATGATCAGGAAGATGACGAGGCCCGCGACGGCGTACGCCAGGATCAGGCTCGGGCCGGCCTTGGAAATGCCCTTGCCCGCGCCGAGGAACAGGCCGGTGCCGATGGCCCCGCCGATGGCGATCATCTGGATCTGCCGGGCCCCCAGCCCGCGCTGATACCCCTCGCCGCCCTCGCTGCCCTCGGCCCCCGCGGCCTCATTGCCGTCGCGATGCTGATCGACCTGCGCTGAGGTCATGTGTGGTGCGCCTTTCTCCATGCCGAACCGGGCCTTGCGTCGGCCTCGGATCGGATCTCGATCCCCCCGGATTGATGGAGCTGTTGCCTGGCCGACGGTCGTCGGCTCGGTGGCGCACCCGGCCGAACATGGGTGGTGTTGGCCGGGCGGTCGTGAAGATTTATCACGGGCGCAATACTGATCACAGAGGGGCAGTGTGAGGCACTGCACAGCCAAAATCGGACAAAGACGGTCCGAAAGTAGCAAAAAAGGCTTGGATGGTAATGGGATCGTTATCCGGGTTTGAGCGTCCTCTGAGCGGACACCGATCGGAACCAGCCAGTCCGCCTCACGACATCAGAGTCGACACCAAGGTCTCCTGGAGCCCGCCCAGCCAGAGGTACGCCAGCACCATCGGCTTGCGCGGGTCCTCGTCCGGCAGCCGGTAGAGCAGTTCCGTGTCGTCCTCGTCGGTGATCTCCAGCCGGGCGCCGATCGCCAGCCGGAGGTCGTTGAGCGCGCCGAGCCACTGCCGGGACTCCTCCGGCGTCAGCTTCAGCACCGCGCCGCCCTCCCCGGCCGGGGCGAGCGCGTCCAGCGAGCGGACCACGGCGAGCGCGCCCTCCCGCTTGCCCGCGCGCAGGTCGTTCTCGGTGTAGCGGCGGAACTCGGCGGAGTGCGCCCGCCGCTCCTCGGCCTCGGCCGGCGAGGCGGGCGCGTGCTCCGGGTCGCTGTAGGCGTCCGGGAAGAGCCGCCTGAGCACCGGGTCGGCCGGCGGCTCGCTCGGGCCCTCGGCGAACAGCTCGGCCAGCGGGTCGGCCGGGGCGTCGGCGCCGGGTCCGGGACCGATCAGCTCCAGGAGCTGGACGGCCAGCGAGCGGATGATGGAGATCTCGACGTCGTCGAGCGCGACGGCCGCGCCGCCGCCGGGGAGCGGTTCGAAGTGTCCGGGCATCTGCGGCGTTTACTTCCGGTCCTGCTGGAGGGTGGCCCACAGTCCGTAGCCGTGCATCGCCTGCACGTCGCGCTCCATCTCCTCGCGGCTCCCGCTGGAGACGACCGCCCGGCCCTTGTGGTGGACGTCGAGCATGAGCTTGGTGGCCTTGTCCTTGGAGTAGCCGAAGTACGTCTGGAAGACGTAGGTGACGTAGCTCATGAGATTGACCGGGTCGTTGTGGACGATGGTGACCCAGGGGACGTCGGGTTCGGGTACGGCGGAGATCTCCTCCGCCGACTCGGTGCGTTCGATCTCTACGGGCGCGGGTGACGTCACACTGCCCATGCTGCCACGCCCCCCTTAAATCGTCACACCGACGAAAAGGGAGTACGATTCCCCGACATGAACACAGCGGACCTTGGGCTGCCGGTGGACGTTCCCTCGACGGCGCTCTTCACGGACCAGTACGAGCTGACGATGCTGCGCGCCGCGCTGAAGGCCGGTACGGCCGAACGGCGGAGCGTGTTCGAGGTCTTCACCCGGCGGCTGCCGAACGGGCGCCGCTACGGCGTGGTGGCCGGGACCGGACGCGTCCTGGACGCGGTGGAGAACTTCCGCTTCGACCCGGGCGTCCTCGGCTTCCTGCGCGAGCGGCAGATCGTCGACGAGGAGACCCTGAAGTGGCTCGCCGACTACCGCTTCAGCGGCGACATATGGGGTTACCCCGAGGGCGAGGTGTACTTCCCCGGCTCGCCGGTCATGCGCGTCGAGGGCAGCTTCGCCGAGTGCGTCCTGC
The DNA here is from genome assembly GCF_016860525.1 of Streptomyces rubradiris. Classification (NCBI taxonomy): domain Bacteria; kingdom Bacillati; phylum Actinomycetota; class Actinomycetes; order Kitasatosporales; family Streptomycetaceae; genus Streptomyces; species Streptomyces rubradiris. Next base: position 5,038,647 of record NZ_BNEA01000015.1, on the reverse strand, counting down.
TGGAGACGGTGATCCTGTCCATCCTCAACCACGACTCCGCGATCGCCGCCGCCGCCTCCCGGATGGCCTCCGCCGCCGGTGACCGGCCGCTGATCGAGATGGGCGCCCGGCGCACCCACGAGCTGGCCGCGGTGGCCGCCGCCCGCGCCGCCTACGTCGGCGGCTTCGCCACCACCTCCGACCTCGCGGCCGGCTTCCGCTACGGCATCCCCACCGTGGGCACCTCGGCCCACGCCTTCACCCTGCTGCACGACCGCGAGCGGGACGCCTTCCAGGCCCAGGTGGAGACCCTCGGCCGGGGCACCACCCTGCTGGTGGACACCTACGACGTCGCCGAGGCCGTCCGCACGGCGGTGGAGGTGGCCGGCCCCGAGCTGGGCGCCGTCCGCATCGACTCCGGCGACCTGCTGCTGGTGGCCCACCGGGTGCGGCAGCAGCTGGACGAGCTCGGCGCCACCGACACGAAGATCATCGTGACCTCCGACCTGGACGAGTACGCCATCGCCTCGCTGGCCGCCGCGCCCGTGGACGCCTACGGCGTCGGCACCCAGCTGGTGACCGGCTCCGGGCACCCCACCAGCTCCATGGTCTACAAGCTGGTCGCCCGCGCCGACTCCGCCGACCCGAAGGCGCCGCTGGTGCCGGTCGCGAAGAAGTCCAGCGGCGGCAAGATGTCGATCGGGGGCCGCAAGTGGGCGGCGCGCCGGCTGGACGCGGACGGGATCGCCGAGGCCGAGGTCGTCGGCACCGGGCCGGTGCCGGCCGAGCTGGCCGGCCGGCAGCTGCTGGTGCCGCTGGTGCGCGGCGGCACGGTGGTGGCCCGGGAGCCGCTGGACGTGACCCGGGACCGGCACATCGCGGCGCGCGCCAATCTGCCGCTGTCCGCTACCCAGCTCTCGCGCGGGGAACCCGTCATCCCGACGGAGTACGTGCACGGGCGCTCGGGTAGCTAAAGCCCGACCGCCGTCCGCCCCTTCCCACCCCTCCCGCACGGGCCCGGAAGTCTCTAGGCTCAGTTACTTCACTCTCAGTCGAAGGACACCCACCATGCGCCGCGCCTTGATCGTCGTAGACGTGCAGAACGACTTCTGCGAGGGGGGCAGCCTCGCGGTGGCCGGGGGAGCCGACGTGGCCGCCGCCATCACGGAGCTGATCGGCGAGGCGGCGGGCACCGGGTACCGGCACGTGGTGGCCACCCGGGACCACCACATCGCCCCCGGTGGTCACTTCGCCGACGACCCCGACTACGTCCGCTCCTGGCCCGCGCACTGTGTCGCGGGCACGGAGGGCGTGGGCTTCCACCCGAACTTCGCCCCCGCGGTCGCCTCCGGCGCGGTGGACGCCGTGTTCGACAAGGGGGCGTACTCGGCGGCGTACAGCGGCTTCGAGGGCACCGACGAGCACGGCGTGTCCCTGGCCGACTGGCTGCGCTCCCGGGAGATCACGGAGGTGGACGTGGTGGGCATCGCCACGGACCACTGCGTACGGGCCACCGCCCTGGACGCGGCCCGCGAGGGCTTCCGCACCCAGGTCCTGCTGGACCTGACGGCCGGGGTCGCCCCGGAGACGACCGAGGGCGCCCTGGAGGAGCTGCGGGCGGCGGGCGTCGAGCTGACCGGCAAGCCGGTCGTCGGCGGCTGAGCGAGCCGGGCGGAGGCTTACGGCCGGCTCGGCACCGGAGGGGCGAAGCCGGCCTCAGGGGCGCAGCCGGCCTCAGGGGCGCGGGGGACTGCGCGGCAGGCCACGACGCGCCCGTACCCGACGACGCACCGAAGCACCCTCACCGCACCGTCGCCGGCCCCCGCAGCAGCGCCCGGATGGGGTGCCACAGTTCCGTCGCCATGACGCCGCCGGCCGCCGTGGGGGCCGTGGGTGCCGTGCGCCAGACCAGGCCGTCGGGGTGGTGCAGTACCGCCGTGATCTCGTCCGGTGTCGGAGGCTCGGCGTTGCCCCGGAGGTACACCGCCCGCAGGCCCAGGTTGCGCAGCCTGGTCAGGGCGCGGGCGCGGTTGGCGGCGTGCACCAGGATGCGCACCCCGGCGGAGCCGTACGGCAGGTTGAGCGCCACCACCACCGTGCCGTTCGGCAGCTTGCTGAAGCCTCCAGCGGCCATGCGGTCACATCCCCGTTCCGGTCGGTGTCAATAAGCGGTCCACAGGACGCACCTAAACACGATCGGCGGCAACCCGCCAGGGGGTTGCCGCCGATACGCCTATGACCTGCGGTGATGCGGGTTACTTCACCGCGGGGCCGACCTTGAGGGAGATCGTCGAGCCGTCCTTGGCCTCCTTGACGATCGTGATCTTGGTGTTGGTGTCAGTGACCTTCACGCCACCGGTCGGGTTCGCCGGGTCGTAGTAGGTGCTGGTGTGGTCGTTGAAGACCGGCACGCCCTTCGAGCCCTTGATCTTCAGCGCGACATCGGCCTTGTGCAGGGTGATGCCGTCCGTGGCGTACAGGCTGAACGGCGAGTCGTATGCCTGGACGCGGTTGCGCAGCAGCGTGCCGTCGGCCCACTTCAGCGCCGTCGGGTGCGAGTCGACGGGGAGGATCAGACCGGTGCCCGGGTGACCGTTGGTGCTGTTGGTGTTGTTGTCCGCCTGGGAGGTGTCCCACTTCCAGATCAGCAGGCCGTTCTGGTACGGGTAGTGCTCCACCCAGTCCGGGCGCGACGCGAAGCCGAAGTTGTACGGGCCCGTCTTCAGCGTCTTGTCGTACGACACGTACTGCCGGTTCTCGGCGATGTAGTACTGCTTGTAGTCCTTGGTGAAGGACGCGCCGATGCGGGAGAAGCCGTTCGCGGTCCAGCCGGCGTCCGCCTTCTCGGCGTCGTCCGAGAACAGCGGGGTGCCGTCGGCGGTCACGGTGATCTCGTCGGCGGTGAAGCCGTTCTCCGCGACACCGCTGTCGGTGGCGTAGCGGAAGCGCAGGTCGATCTTCTTGCCCGCGTAGGCGTCGAGCGGGAACGACAGCTTCTTGTGCGTCTCGGAGAAGCCGCTCAGCGCGGGCTTGCCGCCGGCGTCCTTCGGCAGGGCCTGGCCGTCCGCGGTGCCGTCCAGCGCGGTCCAGTTGGCGCCGCCGTCGGTGGACACCTCGGTGTAGACGTAGTCGTAGCCCTCCTCGGTGGCCCACCAACCGTCCAGGCTGAGGCTCGCCGAGGTCTTGCCGGTCAGGTCCACGGACCGGGTCAGCGTGTTCTTCAGGTCGTTGCCGCTGCCGCTCCACCACTGGGCCGAGCCCTGGGCGGGCTGGACGATCGTGGTGGTGACCGCCTTGTCGGGCAGGCTGACCACGAGGGCCTGCTTGTCGAAGGTGTTGTACTCGGCCGGGCCCAGCTTGTGCGTGGACTGCTTGCCGGCCGTGGCGGTGTCGTAGTTCAGCCAGCCCAGCTGGAGCTTGTCCCAGGCGTTCATGTCGCCGGGCAGGTCGCCGATGGACTCCTTGCCCCGGCCGAGCCAGGAGCCGGAGGACATCAGGGTCCAGAAACCGGTGGAGTTGTCGCCGCCGGCGGTGTCGTACTCGTCCGGCAGGCCGAGGTCGTGGCCGTACTCGTGGGCGAAGACGCCGAGGCCGCCGTTCTCCGGCTGGATGGTGTAGTCGCCGACCCAGATGCCGGTGTCGCCGACCTGGGTGCCGCCGAGCTTGTTGTTCTGCGGGCCGGTGGCACCGGCGTCGGTGCCGAAGGCGTACCAGCGGTGGGCCCAGATCGCGTTCTCGCCCTCGGCGCCGCCGCCCGCGGACTCGTCCTCACCGGCGTGCACGATCTGGAAGTGGTCGACGTAGCCGTCCGGCTCGTTGAAGTTGCCGTCGCCGTCGAAGTCGTACCGGTCCCACTGGTCGTACTGGACGAGGTCCTTCTTGATGTCGGCGTCGGTGCGGCCGGCCGCCTTCTGCTGGGCGACCCAGGCGCCCAGGCCGTCGCTGACGATGTTCCACACGCTCGGGCAGTTGGTGGAACCGCACGCGTTGTTGCCGTAACGGGCCTCGTTGTAGGGGACCTTGACCCAGTCGGTGACCTCGCCGGAGACCGAGTAGCGGCCCGAGGACTGCTTCTCGTAGTACTTCTTCAGCGACTCGGTGTTCTTGCCGGTGCCGAAGTAGAGGTCCTGGTAATGCTTGCGGTCGTAGTCCTGCTGCCAGGCCGTGGAGTTGTCCTTGGCGCGGTCCGGCGCGGCGATCTGGTTGTGCAGCGGGCCGGGGGTGCCGCCGAACTTGGGGTCGGTCTTGTCCCCGAACTCCACCAGGATGGTGAAGATCTTGTCGGTCTTCTCGCGGCTCAGCTCGACGTACTTGCTCTCGCCCTTGCGGCTCTTGAGCTTGACGACCTTCGAGCCGTTGCGCTCCTGCGCGGTGGCCTTGCCGGATATGAGCTGGTTCAGGGCCTCTTCGCGCTGGGCGTCCTGGGTCTTGCTCAGCGGGCCGTCCAGGTCGTGCTCGTGCTGCTTCACCGGTGCCGGGTCGTGCCGGTTCGCGGTGGCGGGCCGGGGCTGGGTGCTCGCCTCGGCGACGGCGAACGTCGCGAACGAGGCGGACGCCGCCGCGAGGGTCACGCCGATGGCGGCCGCCCTGAACGTCCAGGATCTGCTGGTCACTTGAGTTCCTCCCCCGCGCCGCGCACACGGACAGGGGGTTCCGGGCATGGAGGAATCCGTGCGCGCAAGATCAACGCGTGTAGTCAAGTGACGACATTTGACTAGAGGTTTGGCAGAAAAGACAGACCTTGACTTGCGCAGGACAAGTGCACTATGCGGAGGTGGAGTTCGCTTTACGGACAGGCGCCGACGCGCCTACAGCCCTGCCGAGTCGCCCGTCCGACGGGACGGTGACTCCGTGCGCCCCCCGTGCACCGGCACCGTAGGGTCAGGGCGCGATCACCATGCCGACGCAGCGCCGGGGCGGTGGGCAGGTGCCCACCGCCCCGCGCTCCGCCCCGGCGGTGCGTCGCTCACCGGGTGCTGACCACCACCGTCTTGGCCGCCTTGTCGTGCAGGCCCTGCTTGTACGGCTTGTCGAAGAAGCTCCAGCCGCCCGCGACGGCCGTCCAGACACAGGCGCAGCAGAAGGCGAACGGCACCCACAGCACCAGGGCGCGGGTCAGCGAGGTCGACACGGACGGGGTGGCGCCGTTCGCCAGATCGGCCACCCGCAGGCCGAGCCACTTCTTGCCGAGCGTCTGCCCCGACCGGCTGATCATGAAGGTGTCGTAGGCGACATAGAGCGCGGCCGCGATCAAGGACTGGGCGACGGACCGGCCGGCGTCGATCCGGTCGCCGTCGATGGTGTATGTGTACTCGCTCACGCCGAACGCCATGGTGAGCAGCCAGACGACGATGCCGACCAGGACCATGTCGATGATCCGCGCGAGCGTCCGCTTGCCGCTGTCGGCGAGCGGGGGCATGCCGGCCAGCGGATCGGCGGGATAGCCACCGGCCCCGGCTCCGTAGGGGCCGCCGCCGTACGGCCCGCCGCCGTAGGGGCCTCCTCCGTAGGGGCCTCCTCCGTAAGGTCCGCCGGGGGGCGGGGGCTGGTCGCCGCCGTACGGGGGCGGGGTGCCGTACGGCGAGCCCGACCCCTGGTCCGACGGGGGCCGCTTCCTGAAGGGGTCGTCCTCGGGGGGCTGCTCTCCGGAGCCGGGGGGCGGTGCGCTGCTCATGGCCCGAGTGGAACCCGCGGGCCGCCGCCGCGCATCCGGCAGACGGCCGGACGGAGTACCCGGCCCTCACCCGGCATCTCCCGGGCCCTCACCCGGCCCCTCCCCCGGCTCAGCCCGCGACGAACGTGTGCGCCGCCTTGTCGTGCCAGCACTGGCGCCAGGGCCGGTCGAACAGACACCACAGCACGCCCACGACACCGACGACCAGCAGACCCGGCACGCTGAACACCAGCCAGCGGCGCAGCGCCGGGCCGAACGTCGGCGGCTCGTGCGCCTCGATGTCCCGCACCTCCAGACCGCACAGCTTCTTGCCGAGGGTGCGGCCCCAGCGGACGGTGGGCAGCACCTCGTACAGGACACCGGCGAGCAGCAGGACGGCGAGGACGATGCCGAGGCCGGTGCCGGTCGTGCCGTCGATCAGCCACACGGTGACCTGGTGGCCGGACAGCCGGGCCGCGTCGATCTTCTGCTGGACGTGGTCCACGGCCCGGATACCGAGCGGCACCGCCGCGGCGGCCGTCACGGCGCCCACCACGGCCAGGTCGATCAGCCGCGCCGCGAGCCGCTTGCCGAGACCGGCGGGCCGCGCGGCGGCCTGCCGGCGCGCGGCGGCCTGGAAGAGGTCCTCCACCGGTGGCTTCCACGGCGCGACGGACGGTTCGTCCCCGCCGCCGGCCAGCTGGTGCACCTGTTGCGCCCAGGACGCCTGCCCGCCGCCGGGCCCGCTGGTCACGGGGGTGGTGACGGGAGCGGGGCCGGACTGCTGCGGCACGGGGGCCGCCACGGCGGGAGCGGGGTGCGGTGCCTGCGGCTGCTGCGCCTGAGGGGTGACGGGCGCCTGCGCGGCGGCGGCCTGGGCGGCGGCCTTGCCGGCGCCGAAGCCGGAGGCGGCGGGCGCGCCGACGGGGCCCTGGGCGCCCTCGGCGGCGGGGCCGGGCGGGTCGGAGGGCACCGGGCGGATGGTCATCGTGCCGTCGTCGGTACGGGTCACCGGGCGGATGGTCATCGTGCCGTCGTCGGTACGGGTCACCGGGCGCCGGAAGACGAACGTGCCGGGGTCCGGGGCGTCGCCGGCCTCGGCCGGGGGGACCGTCGCGGCGCCGTCGGCGCGGGCGGCGCCCTGGCCACCGGAGCCGGCCGGGGAGTCCATCGGCACCCGCGGATCGGCACCCCAGGCCCCACCACGCCCGGCGTCCCCACCGAACCCACCCGACCGGTCCCGCTGCCCGGGGAGACCGGGGGTACCGGGGGTACCGGGCAGGGCGGTCCCGCCGGACTGGGCGGGGCCTCCGGACTGGGCGGGGCCTCCGGACTGACCGGGGACTCCGGACTGGGCGGGTCCACCGGACTGACCGGGGACTCCGGACTGGGCGGGTCCACCGGACTGACCGGGGACTCCGGACTGGGCGGGCGTGCCGGACTGGGCGGGCGTGCCGGGCTGGGCAGGGGTGGCCCACTGGCCTGCCTGGCCGTTCTGGCCTGCCTGGCCGTTCTGGCCTGCCTGGCCGTTCTGGCCTGCCTGGCCGTTCTGGCCTGCCTGGCCGTTCTGGTCTGCCTGGTCCACGGCCGACCACTGATCGGCCTGGCCGCGCGGACCGGCCTGGCCCGTGCGGGTCCACTGGTCGGCCGGGTCTGACTGGTCGCTCTCGCCCGCCCGGGCCCACTGATCCGCCTGGGCGGCCTGGGCCGTCTGTTCCCACCGGCCCGCCCGGGCGCCTCCGGGGTCCTGCCGTCCGGTGCCGGTGGCCGGGCCGGTCTCCGCGGGCCGGGCGCCGGCCGCGGGCGGGTCCTCGTCGAAGAAGTGGGGGCCCGTCTCCTCCACGGCCGGGGCGGCCGGCCGCAGACCGGGGGGCGGGATGAGCGGCTCGCCGTCCTTCGGCGCCGGACGGCTGGTGCCGGGCACCCAGGAGGCGCCGTTCCAGTACCGGACGTAGCCGGGGATGGACGGGTCCGGGTAGTAGCCCTCGCGGGGCCTGTCGTCGCCGGGTGCCGGGGTTGGGGCGCTCATGTCCGTCGTCCCGTATCTGCTCGGGGGTGTGATGGGGGCCTCCACATCTATCAGACCGGGGCAGCCCGCAGCGCCAGTCCCGTGGGACCCACCCCTTTCCGGGCAACGCCGTACACGCTTTCCGGGGCCCGCGGAAAAAAAACTTCCCCGGACCCGCGTAATGGTCCGGCCCCTGCCCGCTCTCCCCTGGTACGGGCCCGGTCCGAGCGGCCCCGACCAGAAGGGAAACACGTCATGCGGCACACCGTGGTGGAGCGGGAGCTGGAGCTGAGGCTCGTCCTGTCGCCGGAGGAGAGCGTGCCGGTCCCGGCCCGGCTCACCTACCGCTGCGACGACCCCTACGCCGTCCACATCGCCTTCCACATCAACTCCGAGCGCCCGGTGCACTGGACGTTCGCCCGCGAGCTGCTGGTGGAGGGGGTGTTCCGGCCGTGCGGGCAGGGCGACGTGCGGGTGTGGCCGGGCAGGTCGGACGGGCGCGGTGTCGTCCTGATGGCGCTGAGCGCGCCGGACGGCGACGCGCTGCTCCAGGCGCCCGTCGCGCAGGTCTCGGCCTGGCTGGAGCGGACGCTGCGGGCGGTGCCGCCGGGCACGGAGGGCGGTCAGCCGGGCCTCGACGACGCGCTCGACCAGCTCCTCGCCCGGTGAGCCGGGCGTTGGGCCGGGCGCCGGGGCACGGGCGGACGGACCGGCCCGGGAGGTCAGAGCAGCTTGCCGGGGTTGAGGATGCCCAGCGGGTCGAAGGCATGCTTCACCGCCCGCTGCATCTCCACCCCGACCGGGCCCAGCTCCCGGGCCAGCCACTCCTTCTTCAGCACGCCGACCCCGTGTTCCCCGGTGATGGTGCCGCCCAGCTCCAGGCCGAGGGCCATGATCGCGTCGAAGGACTCGCGGGCCCGGCGGGACTCCTCGGGGTCGCGGGCGTCGAAGCAGACGGTGGGGTGTGTGTTGCCGTCGCCCGCGTGCGCGCACACCCCGATCGTGAGGTCGTACTCGGCGGCGATCCGCTCGACGCCGGCCAGCATCTCGCCGAGCCGGGAGCGCGGCACGCACACGTCGTCGATCATCGTCGTGCCCTTGACCGCCTCCAGCGCGGTCAGCGAGAGCCGCCGGGCCTGGAGCAGCAGTTCGGACTCGGCCGCGTCGTCGGCGGGCACGACCCCGGTGGCGCCGGCGGCCTCGCACAGGGCGGCGACGGCGGCCAGGTCGGTGGCGGGGTCCGGGGTGTCGAAGGCGGCCAGCAGCAGTGCCTCGGTGGTCTCGGGCAGGCCCATGTGCGCGAGGTCGTTGACCGCCTTGACCGTCGTACGGTCCATCAGTTCGAGGAGGGACGGGACGTGACCGCCGGCCATGATGCGGCACACCGCGTCGCAGGCGGCGGTCGCCGAGGCGAACTCGGCGGCCAGCACCAGCTGCCGGGGCGGCTTCGGCTTCAGCGCCAGGACCGCCCGGACGACGATGCCGAGGGAGCCCTCGGAGCCGACGAAGAGACGGGTGAGGTCGTAGCCCGCGACGCCCTTGGCGGTGCGCCGGCCGGTGGACATCAGCCGGCCGTCGGCGAGGACGACGTCCAGGCCGAGGACGTACTCGGCGGTGACGCCGTACTTGACGCAGCACAGGCCGCCGGAGGCGGTGCCGATGTTGCCGCCGATGGTGCACATCTCCCAGCTGGAGGGGTCCGGCGGGTAGTACAGGCCGTGTTCCTCGACCGCGCGGGAGAGCGTCGCGTTGATCACGCCCGGTTCCACCACGGCGATCCGGTCGACCGGGCTGATCTCCAGGATGCGGTCCATCTTGGTCAGTGACAGCGCGATGCAGCCGTCGGTGGCGTTCGCGCCGCCGGACAGGCCGGTGCGGGCGCCCTGCGGGACGACCGGGACACGCAGCTCGGTGGCGGTGCGCATGACGTGCTGGACCTGCTCGACGGTGCGCGGCAGGACGACGGCGGCGGGCCGGCCGGCCGGGCAGAAGCTCGCCATGTCGTGGGCGTAGGAGGCGGTGACGTCGGGGTCGGTCAGGACGGCCTCGGGCGGCAGGCCGGCCAGGAGCCGGTCGGCGAGGTTACCGGTGTGCTCGTCGCGTGGCGCTTCGATACGGCTCATGATCACAGCGTGACACTCGCGGCCATCGGTGTGAACCCCGCCCGCGCCGCCCTTGGGCCACCCGGATGTGCTCGTCATATTGACGCACAGTGAGCGCCATGGAGAACCGGCAGTGCGTGGGTACGTCCCTGATCTCCGAGGCGCCGGCGCCGCGCCGGCGGCGCCTGGTGCGGCGGCTGCTGCTCGCCGCGCTGGCGGGCAGTCTGGCGACGGGCGCGGTACTCGTGCTGCTGCCCGCGGAGCCGCAGCGGCACCGGCCGGCCCGGCCGCCCGCCGCCGGCCCGCAGTCCCGGCCGCGGGAGCAGGCGCTGACGGCGGTGACCTACGGCGTGCCGGCCGCGCTGCCCGGGCTGACCGCGCTGATCGGGCGGCAGGAGCGGCTGGTGCGGGAGCGGCCGAAGGACGCCGTGGCCTGGGCGGTGCTGGGGTCGGCGTACGTGGAGCGGGGCCGCCGGGCGGGTGACGCGGCCGACTATCCGCGCGCCGAGCGGGCGCTCAAGACCTCGCTGGACGTGCGGGGCGCGCGCAACACCGGGGCGTTGGACGGGCTGGCCGCGCTGGCGCTGGCGCGCCGGGACTTCCCGGCGGCGAAAGGGTACGCCGAGCAGGCGCACAAGGCGGCGCCGAAGCGGTGGTCGGCGTACCCGGCGCTGATCGACGCCTACACCGGGCTCGGCGACTACGAGAAGGCCCGCGCCGCCCTGGACAAGCTGCTGGCGCTGCGCACCGACGCGGCGGCGCGGCCGGCCGTGATGGCGCGGGCGGCGGCGGTGTACCGGGACCGGGGCTGGCGCGAGGACGCGGTGGCGCAGCTGACCGACGCGGCGGCCGCCGCCCGCACCCCGGCGGAGCGGGCCGCCTGGCTGGCCGGGGTCGGGCAGCTGGCCTGGGAGCGCGGGGACCTGCCGGAGGCGCTGCGGCACTTCGAGGCGGCGCTGCGGCTCGACGCGGACCAGCGGGCGGCAGTGGCCGGGCGGGCGCGGACGCTGGCCGCGCTGGACCGCACCTCGGAGGCGCTGGCCGCGTACCGGGCCGCCGTCGCGCACCGGCCGCGCCCGGAGGATCTGCTGGAGCTGGGCGAGCTGTACGAGTCGCTGGGGCAGCCGGGCGCCGCCGAGGAGAGTTACGCGCGGATGCGGGAGGCGGTGGCGCGGTCGGTGGCGGGCGGGGTGGACGAGGAGCTGCTGATCGGCCGGTTCGAGGCGGACCACGGGGACCCGTGGGAGGCCGTGGAGCGGCTGGAGGAGGAGTGGCGGCGGCAGCCGGGCATCGAGGTGGCCGACGCGCTGGGCTGGGCGCTGCACCGCGCCGGCGATGACCGGCAGGCGCTGACGTACGCGGCCGTCGCGACGGACAAGGCGAAGGGCGGCGGGGTGCGCAGCGCGCTGTACGCGTACCACCTGGGGGTGATCGAGGCGGAGCTGGAGCGGACCGGCCCCGCCCGGCGGCACCTTCAGGAGGCGCTCAGGATCAACCCGTACTTCTCGCCGCTGTGGGTGCCGCTGGTGCGGGAGGCGCTGCGGGAGCTGGGCGACGTACCCGACGAGCCGCCGCCCAGCGAGTAGGGCCCGCCGCTACAGGTTGCCCCGCTTGGCCTGCTCGCGCTCGATCGCCTCGAACAGGGCCTTGAAGTTGCCCTTGCCGAAGCCCATCGAGCCGTGCCGCTCGATGAGTTCGAAGAACACCGTGGGCCGGTCCTGGACCGGCTTGGTGAAGATCTGGAGCAGGTAGCCGTCCTCGTCGCGGTCGGCGAGGATCTTCAGCTCGCGCAGGGTGTCGATCGGCACGCGGGTGTCGCCGACCCACTCGCCGAGGGTGTCGTAGTAGGAGTCCGGGGTGTCGAGGAACTCGACGCCGGCCGCGCGCATGGTGCGGACGGTCTGCACGATGTCGTTGGTGTTGAGCGCGATGTGCTGGACGCCGGCGCCGCCGTAGAACTCCAGGTACTCGTCGATCTGGGACTTCTTCTTGGCGATGGCGGGCTCGTTGATCGGGAACTTGACCTTGAGGGTGCCGTCCGCGACCACCTTCGACATCAGCGCGCTGTACTCGGTGGCGATGTCGTCGCCCACGAACTCCTTCATGTTCGTGAAGCCCAGCACCTTGTTGTAGAAGGCCACCCACTCGTTCATCTTGCCGAGTTCGACGTTGCCCACGCAGTGGTCGATGGCCTGGAAGGTACGCACGGCGGGCGGCTCGACGAGCGGCTCGGCCGCCGTGTAACCGGGCAGGTAGGGGCCGTCGTAGCCGGAGCGGTCGACCAGGGTGTGGCGGGTCTCGCCGTAGGTGGCGATCGCGGCGAGGACGACCGTGCCGTGCTCGTCCTTCACCTCGTACGGCTCGGTGACGCCGCGGGCGCCGTGCTCGACGGCGTACGCGTACGCGGCGCGCGCGTCCGGGACCTCGATGGCCAGGTCGATGACGCCGTCACCGTGCTCGGCGACGTGCCGGGCCAGGAAGTGGCCCCAGGTGCTCACCGGCTTGATCACCGAGGTGAGGACGAACCGGGCGGAGCCGTTCTCCAGCACGTAACTGGCGGTCTCGCGGCTGCCGTTCTCCGGTCCGGAGTAGGCGACCAGCCGCATGCCGAAGGCGGTGGAGTAGTAGTGCGCCGCCTGCTTGGCGTTGCCCACGGCGAAGACGACCGCGTCCATTCCCTTGACCGGGAAGGGGTCGTCCTGCCGGGCGGTCGTGTCGGGAGTGTGGTGTGTGGTCTGCGTCATACCCGAAGGGTGGCCCCGCTCTGCAAGGTGCGCAATAGTTCGCGAATCCGCTGGGCAATCTGTTCAGCGATACGGCCGTTCCTACGGTCTTTCTGTACAGGCTGACCATCTCAGGGGGTCCCGTGGCGATCGATCATCTGGACGGGCGGATCATCGTGCTGCTGGCCGAGGAACCGCGCATCGGCGTGCTGGAGATGTCCCGGCGGCTGGGGGTGGCGCGGGGCACCGTGCAGGCCCGGCTGGACCGGCTGCTGGCGAACGGGGTCATCCGGGGCTTCGGCCCCCAGGTGGACCCGGCCGCCCTCGGCTACCCGGTCACCGCGTTCGCCACCCTCCAGATCCGCCAGGGCCAGGGCGCCGACGTCCGCGCGCACCTGGCGACCGTGCCGGAGGTGTTGGAACTGCTGACCACCACCGGCAGCGGGGACATGCTGTGCCGGCTGGTGGCCCGCTCGAACGCCGACCTGCAACGGGTGATCGACCGGGTGGTGGGCTTCGACGGCATCGTCCGGGCCTCCACGACGATCGTGATGGAGACACCGGTACCGCTGCGGGTGATCCCCCTGGTGGAACAGGCGGCGCGGGAGGGGGGACGGGCGGGGGTGTGAGGGGCGGCAAGGAGCCGTGCCGGGAAGTCGCGTCACTGGAGTGCCGGCAGGCGGCGGGGCTCGCGCCGCTTGAGGTCTCGCCAGGGGCCTGACTCAGCAGCTCGGGACCCGGCCCTTGCCCTTCTCCAGGGCCACCAGGGCGTCGACGGCGCCCTTGAGCGTGGTCACCGGCACCAGGCGCAGCCCCTCGGGCAGTTCGGCCTCGGCCTCGGCGCACTCGGCCTTCGGCACCAGGAACACGGTCGCCCCGTCCCGGCGCGCGGCCTGCGTCTTCAGGCCCACCCCGCCGACCGCGCCGACCTTGCCGGAGCCGTCGATCGTGCCCGTACCGGCGATGGTGCGGCCGCCCGTGAGGTCGCCGCCGCTGCCGTCGCCGTCCAGCTTGTCGATGATGCCGAGGCTGAACAGCAGGCCCGCGCTGGGCCCGCCCACGTCGGCGAGGCGCAGCGTGACCTTCACCTTGTCCGCGCTGAGCCCGAGGTGCTTCAGCGCCGCCTGGGTGGCCGAGTCCTGGGACTCGCGCATCTGCGCCAGGTTGTGCTGCTCGATCTCCTTGACGGAGTCGCCCTTCGGATACACCGAGTCGCGCGGCATGACGGCCCGGTCGGTACGGAACCAGTTGCCGGCCACGTCACCGAGGGAGATCCGGGCGTCCGGGCCGGTCGCCACGATCGTGGTCATCCGCAGCTGCCCGCTGGTCTTCCGGGTCGGCGTGCCGGACACGGTGATCACCGGGGTGCCCTGGCTCTCGCCGAGCACGTTCGCCGTCGAGCCGGGCTGCGCCACGGAGAACGGCAGCGGCGCGAACGCCGCCGTGGCGAGCAGGGCCACGACGGGCAGCGCGCTGACGGCGAGGGCCTGGGGGCGTGTGAGACGTGAGAGCACGGAATCAATCTAACGTGAGGGCCGCGGGGGCCCTCGCCGTGTCCGGGCCCCGCGGTCAGCGCAGTGCTTCCGCGACCTCGCGGGCCGCTTCCACCACCCGCTCGCCGACCCGCTCCGGTACGGCGTCGGCCAGCATCACCACGCCCACGCTGCCCTCGACGCCGGTGACCCCGACCAGTGGCGCGGCGGCCCCGCTCGCGCCGGCCTCCAGTTCCCCGTGGGTGAGGGTGTAGCCGGGGTCGGCGGACGGCGACTGGCGCGCGGCGAGGATGGCCCGGCCCGCGGCTCCCCGGTCGAGGGGGTGCCGGAAACCGGCGCGGTACGCCACGTGGTAGTCGGTCCAGGTGGGCTCGACCACGGCGACGGCGAGCGCCTCCGTGCCGTCCACCAGCGTCAGGTGCGCGGTGGCCCCGATGTCCTCGGCGAGGGAGCGCAGTGCGGGCAGCGCGGCCTCGCGTACCAGCGGATGGACCTGCCGGCCGAGTCGGAGCACTCCCAGGCCGACCCTGGCCCGGCCCCCCAAGTCCCGCCGTACGAGCGCGTGTTGTTCGAGGGTGGCGAGCAACCGGTAGACGACCGTCCGGTTCACGCCCAGTTTGGTGGACAACTCGGTGACGGTCAGCCCATGGTCCGTGTCGGCCAGCAGCTTGAGGACGCGCAGTCCCCGGTCGAGCGTCTGAGAGGTCTCCGCGGTCACGACGCCCACTCCTTCGGCGGTGAGGTCGGCGGGTCCCTGAGCGGCGGATGCGTCACCGAGTCCCGTCGGCGACGCGCTTCAGAGGCCGCCGATCGGCAGGACGGCCCGGCGGCTCCAGGCCCTGTCGCTTCACGGCTGCGCTCCGCGGCGGCGCTGCCACGGGGCGTGTGCGTAGCCGGACAGTAGCGAAGCGGGTTCGCTGAGCGGAAGTCTCAGTCCAGAATCCGGGCAAGGCCAGATCCGGCCTGGCTGCATTCGTCCGGATACGCACACCTGGGGGTGTCGAAAGGGAGTCGAACAGGGTCCCCGCACCGTCCCCGCATCCCACCCGCGCGCCTCGCCCCGGCACCCCGTCCCCGGGGTCCGGGGCGGAGCCCCGTGGCGGCGACCGCTCGGCCGACCGAGTCGGTGGGCGGGCGGGCGGAGAAGTGGTGGCGCACGCGGGCCGTCACTTCATGCGGGTCGCCCACTCCTGCACCTTGGCGATCCGCTGCCGCAGCTGTCCCGCCGTGGCCTCCGCACTCGGCGGCCCCCCGCACACCCGCCGCAGCTCGGTGTGGATCACCCCGTGCGGCTTGCCGCTCTGGTGCACATACGCGCTGACCATCGTGTTCAGCCGCTTCCGCAGCTCCATCAGCTCCTTGTGCGTCACCACCGGCCGCCGCTCGGCCGGCAGCTCCAGCAGGTCGGCCTCCGTATCCGGCTTCTTCCGGCTGTGCGCGATCTGCCGGGCCTGCCGCTTCTGCAGCAGCAACTGCACCTGCTCGGGCTCCAGCAGCCCCGGAATCCCCAGGTAGTCCTGCTCCTCCTCGCTCCCGGGGTGGGCCTGCATGCCGAACTCGGCGCCGTCGTACAGCACCCGGTCGAACACGGCGTCGGACTCCAGCGCCTCGAAGGGCAGCATGTCCTGCTCGCCGGTGTCCTCGTCCTGCTGCTTGTTCGCCTCCTCCATCTCCTTCTCGGATTCGGCGTACGGGTCCTCCTCGCCCTCCTTCTTGGGCTTGTCGAGGGCGTGGTCCCGTTCCTTCTCCATCTCGTTGGCGAAGGTCAGCAGGTCGGGCACGGTCGGCAGGAACACGGACGCGGTCTCGCCGCGCCGCCGGGACCGCACGAAACGCCCGACGGCCTGCGCGAAGAACAGCGGTGTCGAGATCGTCGTGGCGTACACCCCGACCGCGAGCCGCGGCACGTCGACGCCCTCGGACACCATGCGGACGGCGACCATCCACCGGTCGTCGCTCGCGCTGAACTCGTCGATCCTCTTCGAGGCGCCGGCGTCGTCGGAGAGCACGAGCGTCGCCTTCGTCCCGGTGATCTCCCGGATGAGCTTGGCGTACGCGCGCGCGGAGTCCTGGTCGGAGGCGATGACGAGCGCGCCCGCGTCCGGGATGCCCTTGCGGACCTCGGTCAGCCGCTGGTCGGCGGCGCGCAGCACGCTCGGCATCCACTCGCCGCGCGGGTCGAGGGCCGTACGCCACGCCTGGCTGACCGCGTCCTTGGTCATCGGCTCGCCGAGCCGGGCGGCGACCTCGTCACCGGCCTTGGTGCGCCAGCGCATGTTGCCGCTGTAGGAAAGGAAGATCACCGGCCGGACGACGCCGTCCGCCAGCGCGGAGCCGTACCCGTAGGTGTAGTCGGCGGCGGAGCGCCGGATGCCCGCGTTGTCCTCCTCGTAGGTCACGAAGGGGATGGGGTTGGTGTCGGAGCGGAACGGCGTACCCGTCAGGGCCAGGCGCCGGGTGGCCGGCTCGAAGGCCTCCAGGCATGCCTCGCCCCAGGACTTGGAGTCACCGGCGTGGTGGATCTCGTCCAGGATCACCAGGGTCTTGCGCTGCTCGACCCGGTTGCGGTGCAGCATCGGACGGACGCCCACACCGGCGTACGTCACGGCGACGCCGTCGTACTCCCGGCCGAGCGGTCCCGCGCTGTACTCCGGGTCGAGTCTGATCCCGATCCGGCCCGCGGCCTCGGCCCACTGCTTCTTCAGGTGCTCGGTGGGAGCGACCACGGTGACCTGCTGCACGACGTGGTGGTGCAGCAGCCAGGAGGCCAGGGTCAGCGCGAAGGTCGTCTTGCCGGCGCCGGGCGTGGCGACGGCGAGGAAGTCGCGCGGCTGCTCCTGGATGTACTTCTCCATCGCCCCCTGCTGCCAGGCACGCAGCTTGCTGGCGGTGCCCCAGGGGGCCCGGCCCGGGAAGGCGGGCGAGAGGTGATGGGAGGAAGCGGAGGTGGCGGAGGATGCGGCGGTGGTAGTCACGGTCTCCGTGGATCAGGGTCGGGCGGCTACGTACGACAACCGGGCCACCCTACCGGCGCCGTCCCGCGAGCACGCCGTGAACGAGCCGGGGTCGCCCCCGGGTGGGAGCGACATCACAGCGGCCCCGTGGTCCCCCTGGCCACCACCGGTCACTCGGGGCGCGCGGTGCGTTCCCGCAGCCGCGTCGCCACCCAGGAGCCCACCAGCGCCACCACGGCCATCGGCAGGAAGACGGCGGCGAAGGCGGCGGGACGGCCCCCGTCGCCGGCCGTGGTGGCGGCGGTGCTGCCACCGCCCAGGGCGGCGAAGGCCGCGCCGGCCGCCGCCAGCAGGACGACGTTGGACAGGCCGTCGGAGATCTGGAGCGCGGCCGAGTTGGTGCCGGCCTCCTCGGGGGCGGACAGCTTCAGCAGCAGCACGCTGGTGGAGGAGATCACCAGGCCCATCCCGAAGCAGCCGACGCCCCACGCGGCGGCGACGGTCCACACGGGCACGGAGTGGATCAGCACGCTGGGCGCGGTCAGGATCGCGGCGGCGACCAGCACCATGCCCAGGGTCATCAGCCGCTCCCGGTACGGCGCCAGGCGCGGCCGGGACTGTACGAACGAGCCCAGCGCCCAGGTGCCGCCGCCGGCCGCGAGCGAGAACCCGGCGAGGGTCGGCGACAGCCCGCGCTGGGTGACCAGCATCAGCGGGACGAAGGACTCGGCGGCGATGAAGGACCCGGCCGCCAGCCCGCGCAGCAGCACCACGGAGGGCAGGCCGCGGGCGGCCCGGTAGGTGCCCCGGGGGAGCAGTCCGAGGACGGCGGGGACCAGCAGGGCCGCCCCGGCCAGCCCGGGGAGCAGGGAGAGGAGCCGCAGGTCCTGGGCGGCGTACTGGAGGAGTCCGGCGCCGAGGGAGATGCCGAGCGCGAGCCGGATCCGCCGCCGGTCGAAGGCGGCGGCACCGGCCCGCTCGTCCACCGGGCCCGCCGCCCGCCGGCGTATCTGGGGCAGGGCGAGGGCGAGCGGGAACACGACGAGGACCGGGATGCCGAGGAACACCCAGCGCCAGCCGAGCTGCTCGGTGACGGCACCGGAGGCGAGGGGGCCGACGATGGACGGTACGACCCACCCGGCGGCGAACGCGGCCATGATCGCGGGCCGCAGCCGCTCGGGGTAGGCCCGGCCCACGACGACGTACAACGCGACGATGACCAGCCCGCCGCCCAGCCCCTGCACGGCACGGCCGAGGATGAACACCCACATGGCCTGCGCGGTCCCGGCGACGACGAGGCCCGCGGCGAAGGCCGCGATGCCGGTGGTCAGCGCACTGAGCGGACCGCGCCGGTCGGACCACTGCCCGGCGAGGACCATGCCGAAGAGGCTGGTCGTGAAGTAACCGGAGAAGGCGAACGCGTACAGCGCCACGCCGTCCAGCTCGCGCGCGGCGACCGGCATCGCCGTGCCCACGGCGGTCGCCTCGAACGCGATCAGCACGACGACGGACACGATGCCGACACTGAGCGCCCGGTAGGCCCGGCTCAACACGCCGGTCGCCTGGCCGGCCGGGGGATCAAGGACAGCGGGGTCGCGGGATTCGAGGGCGCTCATGCTCGTCAGGGTAAGGCCCACAACCAGCTTTGACCCCTGTCAGGAGCCGCACCCGCTCTGGTCCCTTGGTCGTACGCCCACCACCGCTTTCATGAACGGCGTGTGGCAGTCGCATTGCACCCCCCGCCCTCCCCTTGAGCCCCGCCCACCCCGCCCCATACGTTCATCTCACCAACACGGCCGTGTGCCCGAGTGGCTCAGGGACTCGCCTGCGCTGTATCCAACAGCGGGCTCCGCCCGCGGGGAGTCACGCGGGTTCGATCCCCACCACGGCCGAGAACAACAACCCAACACGGCCGTGTGCCCGAGTGGCTCAGGGACTCGCCTGCAAAGCGAGTTACGCGGGTTCGATTCCCGCCACGGCCTCTGAAGCTGGTCTGACCAGCGGAGATGAACGGAGCGGGGCGGTTGGCGGCACCGTTGGAACGGTGCCAGGTCAACCGCCTGCTGCCGGCGGCGGCAGTCCCCGTGTCCATGGCTTCGCCGCCCTTGGCGACTGCTCCTGGTTCCAGCCCGCCCCAGAGCCCCTGACGCCCGTCAGGGGCTCTTGTCGTTCGCCCCCGCCCAAGATCCTTACCCGACTACGCGAATATTGGCGTTGCCACATAGACGCGTGCAGCCGTCCCCCGTACCGTCGTGACCGCCAGGCCCCAACGGGGGCAAGTGACAAGGGGGTTGCGCTATGGCCCGCGAGGAACTGACCCGGCTTACCGGCAACGGGAACGGAAACTGCAACAAGAACGACTGTCCCAATGTCTACCGGACGGCGTCCGGCTCGTTCGTCGTTCAGGGTGATGTTTCCAACGCGTTCACCGCCCCGGACGGGGAAGGACTCGTGGAGATCCCGGAGGAGACGTTGAGGGAGGCTTTTCGTGCTCTTGGATGGTGAGGAGTGGGCTGCCCGGTTCAGGTCCTTCCAGCGTGAGGCATGGAGGCTGGAAACCCTGCCGGAGTACCGCGTCCCGCAGGAAGCCGAGGAGATCAAAGCGTACCTCGCCGGGGAACGCATCGACCCTCACGCCTACTCGAACGAGTACACCGATGATCTCAAGCAGTTGCGACGGGAAGGGAAGAGTAAGGGGCGCGTTCACATCGTGACTCGGCCCCTGTCGGACTACCTGCGCTTTGAGTTCATGTACTACCAGCCTCACGCGTGGGCCGGCGATGACATTCGGATCATGGACGTCACCGGACGCCCCAATCCCCTTCAAGGGGTGCAGGATTTCTGGATGTTCGACCAGTCGGAAGTCGTACTGATGAACTACGAGCCCGACGGCACACAGATCAGCCGTGAAGTTTTCGAGGGAGACGTGACACCCTTCCTCGAATACCAGCGCATCGCGCTGGCTGAGTCGGTGCCCTTCGAGGAGTATGTGAAGGGCCTTGACGCTTGAGCCTGAGTCCCTAGGTCAGTCAAGGTCAGACCTAGCGGAAGCACTCCGCAGCGAGCGCAGGCGGGCCGGGTTGACTCAGACCCGGCTCGCTCAACGCTGCAACATGTCCCAGACCAAAATCAGCAACATTGAGAGCGGAAAGCTTACCCCCACTATTGTCGATGTCGAACTAATTCTTGAGGCTATCGAGACCGAGGGCCCCGTCACCACGAAAATACTCGCCCTTGCTCGTACAGCCAACACGGAATGGCAGAACGATTGGGCTTCACAACGGCGGGGCTTGGATAAGAAGCAGAATGAACTAGCCCGACTGGAAGCGGTTACAACAGAGTTCCGATTCTTCCTGCCAACGATGATCACCGGACTACTGGCAACGCCCGATTACGTGCGAGCGAGCCTGGCGCGCAACCCCGGCGACATGTCCAAGGTCGTGGCCAAGAAATTGGAACGACAGCGGATCCTCTTGGACTCGTCAAAGTCCTTCACATTCCTGCTGACGGAACAAGCCGTACGGTGGCCGCTGGCCTCACCCATAGCCATGGCTATGCAGCTCGACCGGCTGGCCTCCGTCTCCCGTATTCCGAATGTGCGACTCGGCGTGATCCCGCTCGGGATAGCGGGACCTGTCACCGAAACACCGCTGAGCGTCTTCACTGTGTACGATCGTCGACTGGTTCAAGTCGAGACGCATACAGGGGCACTGATCTTGCGGGACCACAGGGACATAAGCACATATCGAGATGACTTTGAGCGGTACGAGTCCTACGCCGTGTTCGGAGACGACTGCCGGGAACTCTTGGCCGAGTGGGCCAAGATCTTTACCCGACCACGCCAATAAATGCCGGACCCCTGCACCCCTCTTGGCACCATGACCTGACCGACATGGAGCCGAGGGGCGATCGATGGTTGAGTACGCGCCGCAGAATGAATCCCGCACTGGACCGGTAGTCCGGAATCCCGGATTAGAACCCGTCCGCGTCGAGGGCTGCACGACGTGCGCCGCTCTCTCCGAGCCCCGCGAAGTCGTCCGTGAAGCGGGCATAACTGAAGCAGTAGCCACCACCGATCAGGAGATCAGCAATCACCCTCACAGCACGTCCGGGAACGGGTGGAAGCTTCCTGTCTCGTCCGTATGGGGGGTGGCCGTATGAAGCCGCACACCTATCCGGGCGAAGCGCGAACTCGAAGTTCACGTCGTTCAGATTCCGCCCCGGCTCCCACCGTACCGCGGTGAGTGACGACTTGGTCGCGTAGAGCGCCGACGTCAGTGAGAGGCGAGGAATGCGAGCGAGCCAAGGAGCCGTCGTGACTCCAGCCCATCGATACCGCATTCCGGTCGCTGTCCGGCGACCGCTCCCCGTCGTAAGGGCGGCCGTATGAGGCAGCGGACCTATCCCGGCCCGCCGGTCGATCCGCCGCTGGACGGGTGGCTGTACGAGGCCAGGCCGAAGCCCGGTTGTACCCGGTGCGCGGAGCTGAAGGCGCAACTCGACCGTGCCACGCGGCGGGGCGAGGCGAACGCGCGCTTCGAAGCGGCCCGCAGCATCCGGCAGTGCGCCCACGAGGCCGCGGAGTGACCGCGGCGGTGGAACAGAGAATCCAGCCTTGATCCTCCGCTTCCCATCTCAGCCGGATTCCGCTCGTCCTACGCCGGCCTGGGAGCCGGCAGGGGAGCGGCCACAAGCGCCCACCCCTCGGTCTTGATCTTCGCGGGACCGGGCCGAGGGGTGGGTCGGCAAGTGCACAACGGCCGTGGGAAGGCCCCTCGGCCGCAGCTTGAGAGAGGCAGAAGCCCATGACCCTCAAGGAAGCACTCGGCAGGAAGGCTACCGCGCGCGGTGGCGGCGACGACGGCGGCCACGGGTCCGATAACACGGACATCGAGGACGGCGACGGCCAGGGCGGTTCCGGTTCTCCCGGTCACCTGCGCTTCTCCTGACCCCTTCCCAACCCCCGAAGGGAGTCCTCCGGTTTCTGCCGGGGGGCTCCCCCTGCTCACGAGAGTCACGCCATGCATCTCCTAGTGGTCGACTGGGACTACTTCTTTCCGACTCCCGCAGCGGGAGCGCCGGTTGACGCGGACGCGCACTTGTACGCCTGGCCCGTCGCCGAGGACGCCGTACACGTCGAGATGATCTGGCTCCGGCGCGTGCGCACGTTCCTGGCGGCCGGTGTACCCCTGCCGTACTGCAAGGGCTTCCTCGACTTCTGGGACCGGTTCGGCCTCTCCTCGGACGCGCCACTCTTCTACGCCGACTCCAACGCGTGGGCCGGACAGCTCTTCCCTTCGAACCTGGGCGGTACCGGGCCGTGGGAGTCGGTTCACCTGTACGACGCACACCACGACTGCGGCTACAAACAGACCCACCGAAGCTTCGAGGACTGGCAGGCTCGGGGCCCGATCAGCGCGGAGAACTGGCTTCTCGCCCACTACTGGGCAGGCTCTCGCCTTTACGTGCACTTCCCGCCGTGGCGCGAGTCCATCAGGCGGCCGACCGAGGAACCCCTGATCCCGGTGAGCATGGCCATCGACAACGGCCAGGCGCCGAACGTGGTCTTCGATGCCGTATTCGTCTGCCGTTCGGGCGCGTGGGTCCCGAGCTGGTGTGACGAACAGTTCGGGGTGTTCCTGGAGGCATGCCCGGTCAGCCGCCGTGCCGAGATTCCCCAGAACCTCTGGAACCAGCCCCGCCCGGACGTGCTGCGCATGGTCGAGATGGAGCGTGCCGTGACGGACTCGCTTCCCAAGTGAGCGCCGTCCACCCTGTCGTCATCGAGGCTTCGGCCGCCGTACCGGGCGCCCCGTCACCTACTGAGGAAGCCGCACACTGGAAAGGCAGACATGGACCCATCGCGCCGCACGGTCCTGACCACCGCGCTCTACTCGGCCACGTTGGCGGTACCGCGCTTCGATGACGCAGAGAAGACGCAGGACCGGCTGGCGCACCAGGCCGCCAACCTCCGGCACGCGAACAAGGCTCTGGAACTGGCGGACTCCGCCGCGGACGCGGGACCCTCCGCCGGTCCGCGCCTCGTCGCCTGCCTGCGGGGGCAGCAGGCGCACGGGGCCGCGCTGGTCGGCGACCGGCGGCATGCCTTCGCGCGGCTCAGGGAGACCGAAGCCGCCCTGTCGAAGGCGGACAACCGGCGGGACGCCATCGGGGGCTATGACCAGGCCGCCTATTTCTTCCACCAGTCCGCCGTTCTGCACGCCCTCGGCGATGTCCCCGGGTCGGTCACGGCCATGCAGGCATCGAACCGGGTACGTCCGCCCAAGGAGAAGCAGGGCAACGCCCACGCCAACGGGCTGCCCGCCCGGCGCCAGTTCGAGGTCGGTCGCATCGAGGCGGCGTGTGCCACCTGGCATGCCTTCCTGGACGACTACGCGACCCTTAGCTCGTCGCGGGCCGATGAACGATTCGGCATCATGCGGCGACGCATCCGCCCGTATCTGAAGAACGCGAAGGTACGGGAACTGAACGACCGGGCCCGGGAAATGGCCCGGCAGAAGGCCGCCGCCTGACCGGGCCGTCGGGACGTGGTGGTGCACGAACCTGGCTCGTCGAGTCCTGTCGAACGGGCAGGCTGTCGTGTCTCGTCCGGGCCGGTGTGCGTTGGGACGGGTATGAAGCGTACTCAGGTCAGAGGCTGCGTGGTCCTGCTCGGTGCGGTCGTCGGGGTTCTCGGTGGGGCGGTGCCCGCCGGGGCCACCTCTGTCGTCGGGTTCGGCAACGCGGCCTTCGACAACGTCTGTGCCGACCTCGGCGGGCCGCGCGCCGGAGGCGGCGCCGTGCGGAGCGGTGGTGGTCTCGCCGGGCTCGGTGTCGCCCTGCCCGTCGGGGCTCCGGGTAATCAGTGCGGGACCCTTGGGCTGCCGACCGCCCTCCATGAGATGGGCGGTGTTGATGTGATCGGCACACTCACGGGCGGGGAGGTCTGACCGGGCCCCGGGTCACAGCACCCCGCCCGTCTCGTCCTGGAGCACATGAGTCCAGTAGTGCCAGGTCGTTTCCGGGAGGGTGGCTGTGGGGTCTATGGACTGCAGGGTGTGGATCATGAGGGCGACCAGGTGGTCGTAGGCGTGGGTGGCCAGTTCGTGGCCCAGGTGGGTGTCGATCACGCGCTCGTGGTGGATGAGCCACAGGGTGAACGCCAGTGTGGAGACGTCGGTGTTGAGGGGGTGGAGCGTCGCGTCCGGCTCGCTGAAGGTCAGGACCGTGCCCGTTCTGCCGTCCACCACAAGGCTGGTCTCGTCCCTGAGCCGGCCGAGGCGGATCAGGTGGTCGCAGTGGGCCGGGAGGTCGGTGACGGGGCGGTCGGGGCGTTCCTCGGTGAAGTACTCCCGGAGCGTGGGCAGCGGGACGTCCGTGTCGGCCTGGTACAGGACCGCCGACTCCGGCAGTCCCGTCTCGCGCAGGAAGCGGCGCGTCGGCTCGTGGGTGAGCGTCGGCGGGAAGTCGACCTCCTCGAACCTGGTCACCCTGCCGTGCCCGAACTCCTGGTCCAGCACCCGCGCGGGCACGTCCAGGGTCAGCCCCGAGGCCGTACCGGGGCCGGCGACCAGGGCGAGGGGGCGGATCAGGGCCGCCGCCTTCCAGTACGGCGGGACCTCGCCGTTCGAGTCCTCCTCGAAGAGGGTGAGGAGGCGGCGGGACGCCTCGGTCGCGGTCTGCGGGCCGTACTGGCCCGCCAGCGACGCGAACCGGCCGCGCAGACCCACCAGTTCCTCGGTGACCGCCGCGAAGCGCAGCAGCGTGTGCAGGGACGACGCTAAGGGGCGCGCGTCGTACGGGTCGCGCAGGAACGCCGTCGTCAGCTCGCCCGTGGCGCCGTCGAGCAGGATCGACTCGCGCTCCGTCCCGGCCGGGGTGAGCAGTTCGCCTATGACCAGCCGGCCGCGCAGCTCCTCCGCCAGGCGCAGCGGGCCGTCGGCGGCGTCGGCGAGGGTACGGAGGCCGTGCGTGCGCAGCGGGGAGAAGGTCAGCAGGTCGGTCACCGCGGGCAGGCCGGTGTCCGTGAGCAGGCCGCGCGTCGGCGCGTGTGTGACGTAGCGGTCCAGTTCCGCCTCGGTCAGCGTGATCGCCGGAATCCCGGCGTCGGTCGTGCTCATCGCTCCCCCGCGATCTTCCCCGTGCGTGACGGGCCCGCGCACACCGTCGTACGCGGTCCCGGGCAGGTGCCCCCACCGCTTCGCAGCCTACGCCGCCCCACTGACAACGGCCGCCACCAGGAAAGACGTCGGCCGGGCCGGGCACGTTGCCTGCCCGGCCGGACCGGCGTCCAGGGGCCCGCCCGCCGTCCGGCCCAGGTGAAGTAGATCCCGCCGAGGACAACGGCCGGTGCCGCCGCGGCGAACGGCAGGATTCAGAGGGCCGTTCTGCCCGGCCCGGGGGGCGTAATGCGGCTCGCCGGACGGGGGCGTGTGGCCCGGGCCACCGGACGGGGATACGGCGGGCCGCTCAGCGGATGGGGCTACGGAGCCCTGCTCGCCGAACGGGACAGCAGAGCCCGGCTCGCCGGACGGGACCGCGGAACCCAGTTCGCCCGGCGGGGATACGGCAGAGCCCGGCTCGCCGGGCCGCGGCTCGGGCCCGGCGAGCCCGGCGGCCGGCGGTGTGCTCAGCGGTCCGCGGCCACCGCCGCCTGCGGGCGGATCGGGAGGCGGTTGACCGGGCGGCCGGTGGCGGCGCGTACCGCGGAGGCGATCGCCGCCGGGGCCGTCACCACCGGGACCGCGCTGACCGACTTGGCGCCGAAGGGGGCGACCACGTCCCGTTCCTCGACCAGCTTGACGATTTGGATGCCGGGGGCGTCCAGGGCGGTCGGGAGGGCGTAGCCGGTCAGGTCGGGATGGCGGACCAGGCCGCGGGGCGCGCGCAGGTTCTCGGTGAGCGCGATGCCCACGCCCTGGGTGACGCCGGCCTCGATCCGGGCCGCCAGCTGGGCCGGGTTGAGGACCCGGCCGACGTCCTGGGCGACCGCCAGCTCCACCACCCGCACCGAGCCCAGCTCGACGTCCACGTCCACCACAGCGCGGATCGCGCAGAACGCGAGGCCCACGAAGGCGTCGCCCTGCCCGGAGGCGTTCAGCGGCTCGGTCGGATGCGGGCGGCACTGGGCCGTGGCCCACAGCTCCTTGCCCTCCAGCGCCTCCATGACGGTGGTCGACAGCACCCCGTCGTACGAGGTGATCTTGCCGTCGGTGATCTGGAGCAGCTCCGTCGACATGCCGAACTTGTGCGCGAGCGGCTGGAGGAGCTGGGTGCGGACCATCTTCGCCGCGCGCTCCACCGCGCCGCCCGACACCCAGGTGTGCCGGCCCCGGCAGCCCGCGCCGGCCGGCGGCTGGTCGGTGTCGACGGGCGCGACGTGGACCTCCTCGATGCCGAGGGTCTCCTGGACGATCTGCCGGGCCAGCGTGGTGAAGCCCTGGCCGGTCTCCACGGCGGCGCACAGCACGGTCGCCACCCCGTCGTGCACCTTGACCGTGGCCGTGGACACCTCGTCGGCGCCCTCCGCGCCCAGCATGTGCACCATGCCGAGGCCGTAGCCGACGCCCCGGCGCACCGCACCCGGTTCGCCCGCGCCCTCGGGGCCGCCGGGCAGCAGCCACTCCTCCTCGGGGGTGTCCTTCGGCAGCGCGGGCAGCGGGAAGTCCCGTACCGCCTGGAGGAGTTCGGCGACCGGCGCCGGGCAGGTCACGGTCTGGCCGATGGGCAGGACGTCCCCGGTCGCCAGGACGTTGCGCAGCCGCAGCTCGGCCGGGTCCAGGCCCAGTTTCCGCGCCAGTTTGTCCATCTGCGCCTCGTACGCGGCGCACACCTGCATGGCGCCCTCGCCGCGCACGTGGCCGGAGGGCGGGTTGTTGGTGCGGACGGCCCAGCCCTCGATGAACGCGTTCGGGACGACGTACGGGCCGCACGCGAAGGAGACGGCGGCGGCCAGGGCGTCGGCGGAGGTGTCGGCGTACGCGCCGGCGTCCAGCAGGATCTGCGCCTCGACCTTGACCAGCCGGCCCTCGGCGTCGGCGTGGTGGCGGTAGCGCAGCAGGGTGGGGTGGCGGTGGGCGTGACCGAGGAAGGACTCCTCGCGGGTCGCCGTCAGCTTCACCGGGCAGCCGGTGCGCAGCGCGAGCAGGCCGAGCGGGAGCTGGAAGCCCTGGTCC
This sequence comes from Streptomyces rubradiris, assembly GCF_016860525.1. Classification (NCBI taxonomy): domain Bacteria; kingdom Bacillati; phylum Actinomycetota; class Actinomycetes; order Kitasatosporales; family Streptomycetaceae; genus Streptomyces; species Streptomyces rubradiris. The sequence continues at coordinate 5,011,560 of NZ_BNEA01000015.1, read as the reverse complement.
TCGCGGTCCGCCGTGGCGCCGGGCACCCCGGTGACCACGATCTTCACCCGATCGGGGGACAGGCCGTAGCAGGCGGCGGCCGTGTTGCGGTCGGTGTGCGGGTCGGTGGAGGCCAGGTACAGTTCCACCCCGCCGTCCGGGCGCGGCACGGCCAGACCGGCCTCGGCGCCGATGGGGGCCGGGTCCTGGCGGCCGATGCGGTACAGGCCCTCGACCACGACCTCGCCGACCGCCTCCGGGTCGCCGTGGCGCAGCGGGATGTGCCGGATCAGATTGCCGTCGGGGTGCAACGGCTCGGCCTCGAAGGCCTGTTCCGGGTCGGTGACGGGGTCGAGGACCTCGTACTCGACGATGACGGCGGCGGCGGCCATCCGCGCGGTGTCCGGGTGGTCGGCGGCCACGGCGGCGATGGGCTCGCCGTGGTGGCGTACGACATCGGAGGCGAACACCGGCCGGTCGGGCGTGCCGCGGCCGTGGCGCGGGGTGCCGGGCACGTCCTCGTGGGTGATGACGGCGCGGACGCCGGGCATCTCGCGCGCGTGCGTGGTGTCGATGGACACGATGCGCGCGTGCGCGTGCGGGGAGCGCAGTACGGCCGCCCACAGCAGGCCCTCGGCCCACAGGTCGGCGGCGTACGGGAAGGTCCCCTCGGTCTTGGCGCGGGCGTCGGCGTGCGGCAGGGAGACGCCGAGGCCGTGCGGCGACGGCTCGGCCTCGGGGGCGGGTTCCGGGGCGGTGGTCGCGATGCCGGCTTCGTTGCTCACGCCTGGCCTCCGTCCTGGCCGTAGTGCTGCTGGTCCTGCGGTCCCGGGGGCGTGGTGCCGTACGGGTCCGGCGTGTCGTACTGCTCCGGGGGCCGGGGGGCGGCGAACGCGCCGGGGGCCTCGAAGGCCGACGGGTGGACGCCGCCGGAGCCGGGGGCCGCCTGGTGCGGGATACGTGCCTCGTCCGCGTCGGTCGTCTCGTGGCCGGCGTGGGACGCCTCGCGCTCGGCGACGACCTCCTTGACGGCCTCCAGGACGCCCCGGTAGCCCGAGCAGCGGCACAGGTTGCCGCACAGGGCCTGCCGGGTCTCCAGCTCGGTGGGCGCCGGGTTGCCCTCCAGCAGGTCGTGCACGGTCATCGCCATGCCGGGCACGCAGAAGCCGCACTGCACGGCACCGCAGCGGGCCAGCGCGCGCTGCACGTCGGAGGGCCGGCCGTCCACGGCCAGACCCTCGACCGTACGGACCTCGCTGCCGGCCGTGGTGACCGCCGGGACCAGGCAGGACGCCACCAGCCGGCCGTCCACCTGGACGTTGCAGGCCCCGCACTCGCCCTGCGAGCAGCCGTCCTTGGCGCCCGCGAGGCCGAGCCGTTCGCGCAGCACGTAGAGCAGCGACTCGCCGATCCAGGCATCGGTGACCGGCCGGTCGGTGCCGTTGACCCGCAGGACGTACGAGGCGAGGGGGTGGTCGTCGTGCGGCGGCAGGGGGGCGGCGGCGGGCTCTTCGGCGCCGTCGGCTACGGGCTCCTGGGACTCGTGGGCCTCCCGGGGTTCCTGAGCCTCGCCGGTTTCCGGGTGTTCCTGGGTTTCGTGGGATTCCTGCGCGGCCTGGGCGTTGCCGGGGGCGCCGTCGTCCTCGGACGGCTCCGTGACGGCGGGTGCCTCGGCGGGTTCCGCCGGGGCCGGGGGCGCGGCCGCCTTGGGTACGGCGGTCTCGGCCGACTGCTCCGCGGTCTCGGCGGCATCGACGGCGCCGGTGGCACCGGTGGCGTCGGCGGCGGCCGTGTCGGCGGGTTCCGCCGGGTGGGCGGCGGGCTGCTCGGCTGCGGCGGGGTCGGCGCCGGGCTCCCGGACCACGGTGGGATCGGCGACGGAATGCGCGGCGGAATCCGCTGCGGGCTGCTCGGCCGCCGTCGGCGTGCCGGTGTGCGCAGTGCCGGGCGTGTCGGGTGTGCCGGCCGGGGCCGCCGGGTGGGCGGCGGAGGCCGAGTCGTCGGGAGTCGACGCCGGGAGGGCCGTCGTCACCGGGTCCCCGTGGGCCTCCGCGGATGCCGTGGGCGTCGCTGTGGCGGACTGGGGCGCTGAGGCCGGATCGCTGGGCTGTTCGTGGCCCGACGGCGCTTCCGCAGGGCTCTCGGGGGCTTCCGCGAGGCCATGGGCGTCCGCTTCCGGCGCCGTGCCGGGGCCGCTCGGCCGAGGAGCCGGTACGGCCGGTTCACCGGACGGGCCCGCGGTGCCGGGCGCGACCGTACCGCCGGGCGTGTCACCGTCGGCCGCGTCGGCGTGCCCGGCGTGGCCGTGCCCCGCTACGCGACCGTGCTCGGCGTGCCCCGCCTCGACGTGACCGGCGCCGAGGTGAGCGCCGTCGGTGTGCCCGGCGTCCGGCAGGGCGTGCCCGGGGTGCTCAGCGTCCCCGTGACCCTCCTCGGCGTGCCCGGCGTCCGGGTACCCCGTACCGGCAGGCCCGGCGGCACCCTCGGGCTCGCTTCCCGGACGGCCGGCGCCGGAGTAACCCGCGCCCGCGGGCACGGCACCGTCATCGCCACCCGCGACATGCCCGGCGTCCGCGTGGCCACCGCCGACGTGCCCGGCCTCCGGGTAACCGGCACCGGCGTGCCCAGCGTCCTCGTGACCACCCTCGACGTGCCCGGCGTCCGCGTGACCGCCGACCTGCCCGGCATCCACGTACCCCGCACCGGCATGCCCGGCAGCCCCCTCGTGACCACCCTCGACATGCCCGGCATCCCCGTAACCACCCCCATGGCCGTCCGGGTACCCCTCGCCGTGCGTGGCGGGACCATGTCCGTAGCCGGTCTCGGGACCGTACGTCTGCGGTGCCGTGTCCGACGGGTGGGTGGCGGTGTCCCAGGCGTGGGGGGTGGCCCAGGGGGCCGGGGCGCCGCCGGGCAGGGTGGCCGGCGGGGTGCCGCCCCACTGCTCGACCAGCGAGGACGTGGTGTACTCGCCCGACTCGTCCGGAAGTTCGCCCCCGGCGACGGGGATGGACCACTGACCGGTGACGTCGTGCCCGGGGGCGGCCGGTGCCGCGGGCTCCTCGAAGGTCCACTGCTGGGTGGCGCCGGGCTCGTAGGTGAACCGGTCGTCCGCCGCGTGGGAGGAGGCCGGCGCGGCGTTCGGGTCGGGCCACTGGCCGCCCTCGGGCGCCGGCCAGCCGGCCGTGCCGTCGGTGTGCGTGGCCGTGATCTGCGGCGGCACGTAGCCGTGGCCCGGCGCGGCCAGCGGGCTGTCGCCGGTCAGCAGGGCGTCGATGCCCCCCTCGGGGAGCTGGACGAAGGCGGTGGCGCCGTCGTCGTAGTCGCCCTGGGGCAGCGGGTTCCAGCGTCCGCCGCCCTGGGGCGTGCCCTCTCCGTGCTGGTCGTCGGTCACGACAGCGCCCTCCCCAGTGCTCGTCGGGCCAGCGCGGCGACGGTGCGCCGCAGGTGCAGTACGGCGGGCGGAAGCGGGACCACCGTGCCGTCGGGCTCGGGGGCCGGGTCGGGGATGCAGGCCGCGGCGACGTACTCGCCGAAGGCGTGCAGGGCCTCCGGGACGAGGGCGCGGTCGTTGTCCCAGTCGATGAGTCCCGCGATCCACTGCTCGGCCTCCAGGGGCCGCAGCGGCATCGGCGCTATGGCGCCGACGGCGCAGCGCACGCCGCGCCGGGCGGGGTCGAGGACGAGGGCCACGGAGGCCAGCGCGCGGCCCGGGCCGGTGCGTCCGGTGGCCTTGAGGAAGACCTGCGGGGCGTGCAGCAGCGGTACGCGGACGTAGCCGATGAGTTCGCCGCCGCGCAGCATCTCCACGCCGGCCAGCAGGTGCGACACGGGGATCTCCCGGCGGGCCCCGCCCGGGCCCGCGATGATCAGCGTCGCTTCCAGGGCGGCCAGCACCGGCAGCGCGTCCCCGGTGGGGGCGGCGGAGGCGATGTTGCCGCCCAGGGTGCCCGCGTTGCGGATGTGCGGCGGTCCGGCGGCGCGCGCGGCGGCGGCGAGCGCCGGGATGAGGGCCGCGAAGTCGGGGCGGCCCATGCGCGCGTGGGTGAGGCCCGCGCCGAGCAGCGCGTGGCCGTCCTGGTACTGCCAGCCGCGGATCTCGCTGATGCGGCCCAGTCCCACCAGCGCGGCGGGCCTGAGCTGGCCGGAGTTGACGGCGGCCATCAGGTCGGTGCCGCCCGCCACGGGGACGGCGGTGGGCATGGCCGCGAGGGCCGCCACCGCCTCGTCCAGCGTCGTGGGCAACGTGACGGCCTGTGCCGTCCGCGGTGCGTGCGTGGTCAAACCGGCTGCCCCTTCCCGCTGCCCCACCTGGTCCCGCCTGTGTTGCCGTACGGTACGTGCTGACAGGGCGGACGACGCAACTCTGGCACATCTTCGCAACGGCCGAACGCGGGGGTCCGCTAGGAGGCTTTCGCCCACCTCACCGGGGGGTTGGTCCGGTTTCGCACGGCTTCGGTGGTGCGGGCGGATTGCCACTCTTCGGTGATACTGCCGGGGTTTTTCCGGTACTTGTTCGGGGGCGGGGAGGCGCGGGCGCGGGGCAGGTCCGGGGTGCCGTGCGGTCAGCGGTTCGGGGGCGGTCCCTCGATCGGGCGGCCGGGCACGCCGGGGCGGCGCTGCCACGGGCGGGGTCCGGCGGGTGGCCGGTAAGCGACGCCGAGGGCGTCAAGTCGCCGGTAGTGGGCGGTCATCCGGCGTTCGAAGTCGGCGTAGTCCCGGTCGGCGGGGGCGGGCAGCGGGCTCCAGGCGACCTCGGCGAACGCGGCGAGGCGGGGGAATGCCTGATAGTCCACGCGGGCGGAGTCCTCCAGCACCTCGGTCCACACGTTGGCCTGGGTGCCCAGCACGTGCCGGGCCTCCTCCTCGGTGAGCCCGGCGGGCACCGGTTCGAACCGGTAGACGTCCTCCAGGGTGCGCACGAAGCCGATGGGCACGGGTTCGTCGTCGCCGGGGGCCTGCCGGTGGTCCAGGTACACGTACTGCTCCGGGCACATGACCACGTCGTGGCCGGCCCGGGCGGCGGCGACGCCGCCCGCGTAGCCGCGCCAGGAGGCCACGGCGGCGCCCGGCGCGAGTCCGCCCTCCAGGATCTCGTCCCAGCCGATGAGGCGGCGCCCGCGCGCGGCGAGCCAGGCGTCGAAGTGGCCGATGAACCAGGACTGGAGGGCCTCTTCGTCGGTGAGGCCGAGGTCGGCGATGCGGGTCTTGGCGGTGACGGACTCGGTCCACTGCTCCTTGCGGCACTCGTCGCCGCCGACGTGCACGAACGGGGAGAACTCGGCGGCGTCGGCGGGGAACAGCTCCAGGACTTCCTCGAACACCCCTTCGTAGAAGCGCAGGGTGGTGTCGGTGGGGGCGAGCACGTTGGAGGAGATGCCCCAGGTGTCCCAGACGGAGAGGGCGGCGGTGTCGACGACGTCGGTGTTGCCGAGTTCGGGGTAGGCGGCGATGGCGGCCTGCGAGTGGCCCGGCACGTCGATCTCGGGGACGACGCTGATGTGCCGCTCGGCGGCGTAGGCGACGATCTCGCGGATGTCGTCCTGGGTGTAGTAACCGCCGTGCGGTTTCTCGTCCCACAGCGGTGAGGCGCGGTGGCCGAATTTGGTCCGCGAGCGCCAGGAGGCGATTTCGGTCAGTTTCGGGTAGCGCCGGATCTCGATCCGCCAGCCCTGATCGTCCGTCAGGTGCAGGTGCAGGACGTTGAGTTTGTGCGCGGCCATCAGGTCCAGATAGCGCAGCACGCCTTCCTTGGGCATGAAGTGCCGGGCGACGTCGAGGAGCAGGCCGCGCCAGCGGAAGCGGGGGGCGTCCTCGACGACCCCGGGCGGGACGGAGGGTGTCGCGGCCGGGCGCAGCGGGGCGCGGCGGAAGGCGTCGGCGCCGAGCAGCTGGCGCAGGGTCTGGGCGCCCCAGAACACGCCGGCCGGGCCGCCGCCGCGGATCTCCACGCCGTCCCCGGCGCCGACGGTGAGCCGGTACGCCTCGGGGGCCAGGGTGTCGTCCAGCAGCAGCCGTACGCCGTCGCGGGCGTCGGGCGGCCCGGGGCGCAGCGGCAGGTTCAGGGCCGCGCCGAGGGTGGCGCGCAGCCAGCGTTCGGTGCGTTCGGTGCCCGGAGCGGCCCACAGGGTGGTGTCCGGGCCGAGCGGCACGCCCGGTCCGGTGGGCTCCTCTACGGCGCGCGGCGCCGGAATCAGTTCCACGTCCTCAGCCCCCTGGAGAGGTCGTTGCAGTATGCGCAACGGTCGTTGCACAAAGCGACACCTCGAAGGCTAGGCACTGCGCCGGGCCCCCACAAGAGGTCTGGACCAGTCGGCGGCCGGAAAACACGAAGATCCCCGGGACGCACCGCACGCGCGTCCCGGGGACCTCACCGCCTCCGGCCGGGCCGGGGACCTACTTGTCGCCGCCCTTGCCCTTGTCGTCGCCGCCGCTGCCCATGGATTCGTAGATCTCCTTGCACATCGGGCAGACGGGGTACTTCTTCGGGTCGCGGCCCGGCACCCAGACCTTGCCGCACAGCGCCACGACGGGGGTGCCGTCGAGGGCGCTCGCCATGATCTTGTCCTTCTGGACGTAGTGGGCGAAGCGCTCGTGGTCGCCGTCGCCGTGGGACACCTGCGGCGTCGGCTCTACGAGGGTCCCCGTACCAGTCCCGCGCTCGGGCTCGAGAGTGCTCATAACAGCCAGGGTACTGAAAGCTCACACGCATCAGTTGAGCGAAGGGTCGTCCGGGTACGTGGCCACCATCGCCAGCTCGCTGCGCTGGCGGCGCAGCACCTCGCGCCACAGCCGCTCCGGGGCCGGCGAGGACACGTCACCCGGCTCGGACTCCACGACGTACCAGGCGCCCTCCACCAGCTCGTCCTCCAGCTGGCCGGGGCCCCAGCCCGCGTACCCGGCGAAGATCCGCAGGCTGCCCACGGCCGAGGCGAGCAGCTCCGGCGGGGCCTCCAGGTCCACCAGGCCGATCGCGCCGTAGACCCGCCGCCAGCCGAGCGGCGCCCGGTCGCCGTCGGCGCCGCCCGGGATGACCGCCACGCCCAGCGCCGAGTCCAGCGACACCGGGCCGCCCTGGAAGACCACACCGGGCTCGCCGGCCAGGTCGGCCCAGCCCTCCAGGATGTCGCCGACGACCACGGGGGTGGGACGGTTCAGGACGACACCGAGGGAGCCCTCCTCGTCGTGGTCGAGGAGGAGCACCACCGCACGGTCGAAGTTCGGGTCCGCCAGGGCGGGAGTGGCCACGAGCAGCCGCCCTGTGAGCGAGGACACCTCGGTCATGCCAGACATGATCCCGCATCTTCCCCGGGCGTGGGGAGCCAATCGGGGGCACGGGGGTGAAGCAGGTCAGGACCCCGACACGCCCCCGGCGCACACCCGGGACGCCGGTGACCCCATGTGCCCGAAAGGGAACGGTTCGTGTTGTGACACAGCTATGACGGACTGGCCGGGTACTGGGCTTACGGGAGGGGGGTAATCGGCGATTACCCTGTCTTCCCGGCCCCTGCGCACAGTGATCGGCCGGCCCCTGACCAACTCATCGGAACGCGAGATTCATGACCGTCAACGACGATGTCCTGCTTGTCCACGGCGGAACCCCGCTGGAGGGCGAGATCCGTGTCCGCGGTGCGAAGAACCTCGTGCCGAAGGCCATGGTCGCCGCCCTGCTGGGCAGCGAACCGAGCCGCCTGCGCAACGTTCCGGACATCCGTGACGTACGCGTCGTCCGCGGCCTGCTCCAGCTGCACGGGGTGACGGTCCGTCCGGGCGAGGAGCCGGGCGAACTGGTGCTGGACCCGACGCGTGTGGAGAGCGCCAACGTCGCCGACATCGACGCCCACGCGGGTTCCAGCCGCATCCCGATCCTCTTCTGCGGCCCGCTGCTGCACCGTCTCGGCCACGCGTTCATCCCCGGTCTCGGCGGCTGTGACATCGGCGGCCGGCCCATCGACTTCCACTTCGACGTGCTGCGGCAGTTCGGCGCGACGATCGAGAAGCGGGCCGACGGGCAGTACCTGGAGGCTCCGCAGCGGCTGCGCGGCACGAAGATACGGCTGCCCTACCCGTCCGTCGGCGCGACCGAGCAGGTGCTGCTGACGGCCGTACTGGCCGAAGGCGTCACGGAGTTGTCCAACGCGGCCGTCGAGCCGGAGATCGAGGACCTCATCTGCGTGCTGCAGAAGATGGGCGCGATCATCGCGATGGACACCGACCGCACGATCCGCATCACCGGTGTGGACAAGCTCTCCGGCTACACCCACCGCGCCCTGCCGGACCGCCTGGAGGCCGCCTCCTGGGCTTCTGCTGCGCTCGCGACCAACGGCGACATCTACGTCCGCGGCGCCCAGCAGCGCTCGATGATGACGTTCCTGAACACCTACCGCAAGGTGGGCGGCGCCTTCGAGATCGACGACGAGGGCATCCGTTTCTGGCACCCCGGCGGGCAGTTGAAGTCCATCGCCCTGGAGACCGACGTGCACCCCGGTTTCCAGACGGACTGGCAGCAGCCGCTGGTGGTGGCCCTGACCCAGGCCACGGGCCTGTCCATCATCCACGAGACGGTCTACGAGTCCCGGCTCGGCTTCACCTCCGCGCTGAACCAGATGGGCGCGCACATCCAGCTCTACCGCGAGTGCCTGGGCGGCTCCGCCTGCCGCTTCGGCGCGCGCAACTTCCTGCACTCCGCGGTCGTCTCCGGCCCCACCAGGCTCCAGGGCGCCGATCTGGTCATCCCCGACCTGCGCGGCGGCTTCTCGTACCTCATCGCGGCCCTCGCCGCCGAGGGCACCTCCCGCGTCCACGGCATCGAGCTGATCAACCGCGGCTACGAGAACTTCATGGACAAGCTCGTCGAACTCGGCGCGAAGGTCGAACTGCCGGGCAAGGCGCTCGGCTGACAGTCCGGGTATGACGAAGGGGCGGCCCTCCTGTGCAGGAGGGCCGCCCCTTTGACGTCCTCGGCCGGGCCGCGCCCCAAAGGGGCGCGGGGCCGTGTCGATCTGCGGCTTCGCCGCGGGGCGCGATCAGCCACAGCGGCCCCGCAGTCGCCCACGGCGCTCCGTCGAACGGCGCTCAGTGGGCCGGCGCTCGAAGCGGAGCGATTACTTGCCCTTGGCGGCTTCCTTGAGCTTGCTGCCCGCGGTGACCTTCACGCTGTAGCCGGCCGGGATGTTGATGGGCTCGCCGGTCTGCGGGTTGCGCGCGGTGCGAGCGGCACGGTGAGTGCGCTCGAAGGTCAGGAAGCCAGGGATGGTGACCTTCTCGTCGCCCTTGGCGACGATCTCGCCGACGGTCTCGGCGAACGCGGCCAGCACGGCGTCGGCGTCCTTGCGGGTCACCTCGGCGCGGTCGGCCAGCGCGGCCACCAGCTCACTGCGGTTCATGTTGTTACTCCCGTATTTTTCTTGCCGTTGGGGTGTGCCACGCGGCGGTACGCCGCCCGAGGCACTGCGATGCCGATGCGCTCGCGCCCTTGGGGGTGCCCCCCGGAGGGACAGGGTCCCTGCGGGAGCATCCTGCCCCTACCTGCGGCGGGAAAGCCAATCCGGCACCCGTAGGAGTCGTGAGAACACCCTGGGGAGTCACACGAAAAGCGCCCGCTCGGCCGTCACCCTAGAGCGCGCCCGGCATCCGGTGGTTCCACGACGCGCCGGTGCGGGGGCCGCCGTGGTGATACTCACAGCCCCCTGCACCGTACGTCACGCCATGGTCAGGCCGTCGCGCCGGCCGCCTTGGCGGCCTCCCGGACCGCCCCGGCCACGGCGCCCGCGACCTTGTCGTTGAAGACGCTGGGGATGATGTAGTTCGGGTTCAGCTCGTCCTCGCTCACCACGTCGGCCAGGGCCTTGGCGGCGGCGAGCATCATCTCGGTGTTGACGGTGCGGGACTGCGCGTCCAGCAGGCCGCGGAAGACGCCCGGGAAGACCAGCACGTTGTTGATCTGGTTCGGGAAGTCGGAGCGGCCGGTGGCCACGACGGCCGCGGTCTGCCGGGCGATCGCCGGGTCCACCTCGGGGTCGGGGTTCGCGAGCGCGAACACGATGGCGCCCTCGGCCATGGCGGCCACGTCGGCGCCGTCCAGGACGTTCGGGGCGGAGACGCCGATGAAGACGTCGGCGCCGCGCACGGCCTCCTTCAGGGTGCCGGTGAGGCCCTCGGGGTTGGTGTTGTCGGCGATCCAGCGCAGCGGCGAGTCGGCCGGGGAGTTCACCAGGTCCTCGCGGCCGGCGTGCACGACACCGTGGATGTCGGCGACGACGGCGTTCTTCACGCCGGCCGCCAGCAGCAGCTTCAGGATGGCCGTACCGGCCGCGCCGGCGCCGGACATGACGACCCGGATGTTCTGGATCGCCTTGTCCGTCACGCGCAGCGCGTTGGTCAGGGCGGCGAGCACGACGATGGCGGTGCCGTGCTGGTCGTCGTGGAAGACCGGGATGTCCAGGGCCTCGCGCAGCCGGGCCTCGATCTCGAAGCAGCGCGGCGCGGAGATGTCCTCCAGGTTGATGCCGGCGAAGCCCGGGGCGATCGCCTTGACGATCTCCACGATCGCGTCGGTGTCCTGGGTGTCCAGGCAGATCGGCCAGGCGTCGATGCCGGCGAAGCGCTTGAAGAGGGCCGCCTTGCCCTCCATCACGGGCAGCGCGGCCTTGGGGCCGATGTTGCCGAGGCCCAGCACGGCGGAGCCGTCCGTCACGACCGCAACGGAGTTGCGCTTGATGGTGAGGCGGCGGGCGTCCTCGGGGTTCTCGGCGATGGCCATGCAGACGCGGGCCACGCCGGGCGTGTAGACCATGGAGAGGTCGTCACGGTTGCGGATGGGGTGCTTAGACGCCATCTCGATCTTGCCGCCGAGGTGCATCAGGAACGTACGGTCGGAGACCTTGCCGAGCGTGACGCCCTCGATGCCGCGCAGCTTCTCGACGATCTCCTCGGCGTGGGCCGTGGAGGTGGCCGCGATGGTGACGTCGATACGGAGCTTCTCGTGGCCGGACGCGGTGACGTCGAGGCCGGTCACCGAGCCCCCGGAGGACTCCACGGCGGTGGTGAGCTGCGAGACGGCCGTTCCGCTCGCGGGCACCTCCAGCCGGATCGTCATCGAGTAGGAGACGCTGGGCGCCGTTGCCATGGCCGACTTCCTCTGCTTTCACCGTGTCGCGAGTTGTGCCGTCCGATCGTCGCACCTACCACTCAGTACGTGGTAGTCGCCCTGGGTTACGGACTTTTTGTTCACGCGACATTCCCTGTGGAGTGCGTGGTTTCGGAAAACTACTTCCACCATACGAGAAACAGCCGGGGGTGGAAAGAGGTCCCCGGGGCAAAGAAAGAGGCCCACGTCACATCTGTGACGTGGGCCTCCCACGCTTATGACACCGACCCGCCATGCTCGCCTCGCGGCAAGTGGTCGCTCGTAGCGACGAAGGTTGGGCCCGGGGGCTTGGATCGGGCCGGTGCCACACCAAGGCTAACAAACCCTCGCCCAGGGCCATTCCCCTCGCGCGGGATTGTTTGGAATCGCCCCCTGAGCAGGGGGCGCGACCGTGCCCGTCCGGCCCCGAGCGGGATCGCGACCGGCCCGTCAGCCCACCCGAGGCGGGACCGGACCATCCCCCGTCAGCCCCTGATCGGGTCCGGGGCCCTGCCCGCCAGTCCCAAGCGGGAGCCCCGGCCCGCGCCCGCCAGTCCCGCGGGAACCACAACCCCGCCCACCGGCCCCCAGCAGGCCCGGGACCACGTCCACCGGCCCCCGAGCAGGACCGGGACCACGTCCGCCGGCCCCCGAGCGAGAGCCTCAGCCCCGCCCGTCAGCCCCCCCCTGAGCGGAAGTCGCGCCCCCGCCCCTCAGTCCCTGAGCAGGTCCGGGACGCCGGTCGCGTCCGGCTCGTCGCGCTGGCCCGAGACCACCGTCAGCTGCTGGGTGGCCCGGGTCAGCGCCACGTACAGCACGCGCAGGCCGGCCGGTGACTCGTCGGCGATCTCCGCGGGCGAGACGACGACCGTCGCGTCGTACTCCAGGCCCTTGGCCTCCAGGCTGCCGAGGGCCACCACCCGGTCGCCCAGCCCGGCCAGCCAGCGCCGGGCCTCCTCGCGCCGGCCCATCGCCACCACCACGCCGACCGTGCCGTCCACCAGGCCCAGCAGCCGCTCGGCCTCCGCGCGCACCGTCCGCTCCAGGGAGTCCGCCACCACGGTGAAGCGCGGCTCCACCCCGGTCGACCGCACGGCGGAGGGGGCCTCGGCGCCGGGCATGGCGAGCGCGAGCACCTTCGCGGCCAGCTCGGCGATCTCGGCCGGGTTGCGGTAGTTCACGGTGAGCTGGAAACGGCGCCTGGGCCGGGTGCCCAGCGCCTCGTCGCGGGCCTCGGCCGCCTCGTCCGGGTCGGACCAGGAGGACTGCGCCGGGTCCCCGACGACCGTCCAGGTGGCCTGCCGGCCGCGGCGGCCGACCATGCGCCACTGCATCGGCGTCAGGTCCTGCGCCTCGTCCACGATGACGTGCGCGTACTCGGTGCGCTCCTGCGCCAGCCGCTCGGCCCGCTCGCGCTGGGTCTCCTCGCGCACCGGCATCAGCTCCTCCAGGCCGGTGAGCTGGTCCAGCGGGTCCAGTTCGCGCTTCTTGCGGGGGCGGGCCGGGGCGCCGAGGATCGCCTGGAGTTCGTCGAGCAGGGCGATGTCGTGCACGGAGAGGCCGTCCCGCCTGAGCGAGCGGGCGACCTTGCGGACCTCACCGGGATTGAGCACCCGCCGGGCCCAGCGGCCGAGCCGCTTCTCGTCGGCCATCGCGGCGAGCACCGTCCGCGGGGTCAGCTCCGGCCACCAGGCGTCGAGGAAGGTCAGGAAGGAGTCCTCGCTCGTGACGTCCTCGTCGAAGGAGGAGCGCAGCTCGGCGGCCAGCTCCGGGTCGGTGTGCCGGGCGGCGGCGCCGGATCGGGCCCACAGGGCGTCCAGCAGCAGCTTGCGGGCGCGCGGGCGGAGCAGGTTGACCGGCGCGGTGCCGGTGAGCGCGGTACGGCGGATACGTTCCAGCTCGTCGGCCTCCAGTTCGAGCCGGCGCCCGAAGGCCACGACGCGCAGCCGGGAGGGCGGGCCGTCGCAGGGCCGGTTCTCGTCGTCCTCGGCGTCGGCCGGGGCGGCCGGGCCCAGTTCCAGGGCGCCCCGGGCGGCCTTGCGCAGCACCTTCAGCATCCGGGAGGAGCCCTTGGCGCGGGCCACGGACGGGGAGTCGTAGACGGTGGCCTCCGCGCCGTCGACGAGGGAGCCGATGGCGCGGATGGCGACCTGGCCCTCCTCGCCGAGCGAGGGCAGCACGCCCTCGGTGTAGGCGACCAGCAGCGGGGTCGGGGAGACGATCAGGATGCCGCCCGCGTAGCGTCTGCGGTCCTGGTAGAGCAGGTAGGCGGCGCGGTGCAGGGCGACGGCGGTCTTCCCGGTGCCCGGCCCGCCCTCCACGTAGGTGATGGAGGCGGCGGGGGCCCGGATGACCAGGTCCTGCTCGGCCTGGATGGAGGAGACGATGTCCCGCATGGTGTGGCCGCGGGCCTGGCCGAGGGCGGCCATCAAGGCGCCGTCGCCGATGACCGGCAGCTCCCGGCCGTCCAGGTACGCCGTCAGCTCCGGCCGCATCAGGTCGTCCTCGACGCCGAGCACCCGGCGCCCCTTGGAGCGGATGACCCGGCGCCGCACCACCCGTCCCGGCTCCACCGGCGTGGCCCGGTAGAAGGGCGCGGCGGCCGGCGCCCGCCAGTCGATGACCAGCGGGGAGTAGTCCTCGTCGAGCACGCCGATACGCCCGATGTGCAGCGTTTCGGCGATGTCGGCGGTGTTGTCCTCGCGCACGGCGCCCTCGGCGGGCTCGACGGCCGTGTAGGCGCCGTCGGGCCCCTTCTTGCCGTCCTTGCCGAGCAGCAGGTCGATCCGCCCGAACAGGAAGTCCTCGAACTCGTTGTTCAGCCGGTTGAGATGGACACCGGCCCGGAAGACCTGGGCGTCCCGTTCGGCGAGCGCGCCGGGGGTGCCGACCTGGCCGCGCTGGGCCGCGTCGTGCATCAGGAACTCGGCTTCGTGGATCTTCTCCTCTAGCCGCCGGTACACCCGGTCCAGGTGTTCCTGTTCGACGCTGATCTCCCGGTCACGGACGGAATCGTGTGCCTCGTGTACCGAGCCGACCGCGGACTGCTGAACCTGAGCGGCCACCTGGCCCCCTTCTGACGTGCTGGGCAGCCGTCAACCGTACGCGAAGAGGACCAGTCGGGGCCACGGGGCGGTCCCCCGGGGCGCGCCCGGGTTACGCGTCGACCTCCACCAGCTTCCGCCCCTCGAACGTCACCACCTCGAAGTGGTCGATCTCGTCGGGCCGGAAGGCCGCCGCCCCGCCGATGTAAAGCGGTTTCCGCGCCTTGTCGGTGTTCGCGTCCGGGATGCCGTACCCCTGGTCGGGCACCGTCCACGACGACATGGTCACGCGTCGGCCGTTCTTGGCGACGAGCACCAGGGAGCACTTCAGCGGGCCCTTGACGTTCTTCAGCTCCAGCACCGCCTGGGTGCCCCACTCCTTGCCGGTCATGGCGACGGTCGCGCTGACCCGCGTCGAGGCGTCCGTGGCGGACCTCCGGTCGGACATGGCGCCGAACACGGACCGGGCCGGCGGCGCGGCGGCCCGCCCGTCCCCGTCGGAGCCGCCGCCGGCCGCGACCGCGGCCAGCGGGCCCGCGATGACCAGGGCCGCCGCGGCGGCGATCATGCAGAGGCCGCGGCGGCGCTTGCGGGCGCGCTGCTCGGCGACCTCGTCCACCAGCTCCGCCACCAGCCGGGAGCCGGGCCGGGCGGCCAGCGACTCGCCGATCGCGGGCGTGCCGCCGGAGCCGGGCAGGTCGGCCAGCGCGGCGAGCACCGGCTCCATCCCGGCCAGTTCGTCCAGTTGCCGGGCGCACCACTCGCAGCCGGCGAGGTGCGCCTCGAAAGCGGTTGCCTCGGCGTCGTCGAGGATCCCGAGGGCGTAGGCGCCCACGGTCTCGTGTTCGCTCGGCACCGGAGATCCCTGGCTGGGGTTCATGGGCCCAGGCATACCCGGACCACCCGGTCCGAATGCCCGCTGCCCCCCGTACCCGCTGCTCATCACGCCGTCACCCCCCGCTCCTCCAGGGCCAGCTTCATCGACCGCAGGGCGTAGAACACCCGGGAACGGACGGTTCCGCTGGGTATGCCGAGGGTCTGGGCCGCCTCGTTGACGGTACGCCCTTTGAAGTACGTCTCGACAAGTACCTCCCGGTGGGCCGGGGTCAGGTCGTCGAGCGCGTCCGACAGCGTCATCAGCCACAGCGCCTTGTCGATCTCGTCCTCCGCGGGGATGACCTCCAGCGGCGACGGATCGACCTCCTGCGGCCGGGCCTGCCGGCTGCGGTGGCCGTCGATGACGATGCGGCGCGCGACCGTCACCAGCCAGGGGCGTACCGAACCGGTCGCCCGATTGAGCCGACCGGCGTTCTTCCAGGCACGGATGAGCGTTTCCTGTACGACGTCCTCGGCGCGCTGCCGGTCACCGGCGACCAGCCGCAGGACGTAGGCGAGCAGCGGACCGGCGTGCTCCCGGTACAGCGCGCGCACCAGTTCCTCGTCCGGCTCCGCGGACGGTGCGGGCACACGGGGTTCCGAGGAGCGTGCGGACAGGCGATGTCGGGCCCTCGCACCACGGTCCTTGGCCACGGCCGCATCCTTGCGCACGCCCACCTCCGGTGTCCGGGGCTTCCCCCAGTCGGTCGCTCGCCCACCGGTACGCAGGGGGGCGGTGGGGTGTTCAAAGCGGAGGGGCGGATTTCCCTGAGGCGAGCCACCGACCGGGACATGCCCGCGCATTTCCACCGCGGGTTCTTCACCCGAGCGGCACGGTCGGGCGCGTTGGCCGCATGGTCAGTAGGTGCGTAGGGTCTGCGGGGATGCCGGTAGGTACGTTCGCATCGCCCGACGTCCGTATGCGGCCTGAACATCCGTGCGTCAGGCGCGGGCGAGCGCGGCCCGCCGCCGGTGCCGGGCGACCCGTTCCCGGTTGCCGCACACCTCGCTGGAACACCAGCGCCGGCGCCGCCCCCGGGAGGTGTCGAGGTACACGAGCGGGCAGTCGTCCCCCGCGCACTGCCGCACCGAGGCCCGCGCGACGGGATCGGTGAGCAGCTCCACGGCGTCCCGGGCGACGACGGCGAGCAGCCCGGCACACCCGGGCGGCACCGCCAACTCCCTTACCAGACACCCGTCTTCCGCGGGCACGGCAACGGGCGCGGGCGGCACGGCCCGGGCGGCCTCGTTGACCCGGGCGAGCGCACCCCCGTACCCGCCGGCCTCGCCACCCAGTAGTACGCGCATCAAGTACCCGATGTCCGCCCGCAGTTCCCGGAAGGCGGCCGGCCAGGAGACGTCCGCGTGCCCGAGCGGCGTCCCGTCCGGCACCAGCCCGGTACCGGTGATCCACGCGCACAACGCGCCCACCCCGTCCAGGCGTTCGCCCGGATGCCGGGTGGCGAGCAGGTCCAGGCACACCCGTCCGGCATCGAACCGCAGCGGGTACGCGGGCGTGCCTCCACCGAGTGCCATGTGCCAGTCACCGCCTAGGCAGAAACCGCGCGCAGGCGTGCACCCCCGCGCACGGACGGCATGCGGGACCACCGCGTCCCGCCTTCTCCACAGTGCCTGGCGGGGGGTTGGGCCGGAAGCCCTCGCGCGGGGAACGGGTCGCCCGCCACGGTCCGGGGTTCCGTGCGCCATGGCGGAATCCCGCGCCGCCGGGCCGTGCCCCGGCCCTACTGGTCCGCGTACTTGGTGTCCGTCGCCGGGTCGAGGGCCAGCCGGTAGCCCCGTTTCACCACCGTCTGGATCAGCTTCGGCGCGCCGAGGGCCGTGCGCAGGCGGGCCATCGCCGTTTCCACGGCGTGTTCGTCGCGGCCCGCGCCGGGCAGGGCCTTGAGCAGGTCCGCGCGCGGGACCACCCAGCCGGGGCGGCGGGACAGGGCGCGCAGCAGGGACATGCCGGCCGGCGGGACCGGCCTGAGCTCGCCGTCGATCAGGACCGCGTGGCCGCGGATCTCCATCCGGTGCCCGGCGACGGGCAACGCGCGGGCGCGGGCCGGGAGTTCCTGGCAGAGCAGCTGCACCAGGGGCCCGAGGCGGAAGCGTTCCGGCTGGACCGTGTCCACCCCGTGGGCCTGGAGGGGCAGCGCGGTGACCGGGCCGACGCAGGCGGGCAGGATGTCGTGGGCCAGCGCCGACAGCAGCTCGCCCAGCAGGCCGCGCTCCTCCGCGCGGGACAGGAGGGAGGCGGCGGCGGGGGCGCTGGTGAAGGTCAGGGCGTCCAGGCCGCGGCCGACGGCCGTGTCCAGCAGACGGTCCAGCGGGCCGGTGTCCTCCGGGGGCATCCAGCGGTAGACCGGCACCGGAAGCACCTCCGCCCCGGCGGCCCGCAGCGACTCCACGAAGCCGGGCAGGGGTTCGCCGTGCAGCTGTACGGCGACGCGGCTGCCGTCGACGCCCTCCTCCAGGAGCCGGTCGAGCACCTCGGCCAGGGACTCCGAGGAGGGCGACCATTCCTCGGTCAGGCCCGCCGCCCGGATCGCGCCTTTGACCTTCGGGCCACGGGCCAGCAGCCGTGCCCCACGCAGCCGTCCCACGAGTTGTTCGCCGAGGCCCCAGCCGTCGGCGGCCTCGACCCAGCCCCGGAAGCCGATGGCAGTGGTGGCCACGACCACGTCCGGCACCCGGTCGATGATCTCCTTCGTGGCGGCGAGCAGCTCGCTGTCGTCGGCGAGCGGCACGATCCGCAGCGCGGGAGCGTGCAGGACGGTGGCGCCGCGCCGCTGGAGCAGGGCGCCCAGCTCCTCGGCCCGGCGCGCGGCGGTGACGCCCACGGTGAACCCGGCGAGGGGTCCGTGCTCGGGTTGCTGCTCTTCGTCGTACATGGGGCTCTCCTAGCTGACCGGCGCGCCGGACGAGCCTGTCAACACTGCGTGACAGGCTCGGTTCGGCTCGATGTCGCCGGTGTTACGTCACACCTCGGCATAGCTGAGCTGGGCCTTCTCCTCGGACGCGGACGCCGTGGCCGGAACCCGCCCGATCGGGCGGCGAAGGTATACGGCCCAGGTGACCACGAAGCAGAGGCCGTAGTAGGCGAGGAACGCGACGAACGCGCCGGTCCCGGAGCCGTACGCGAGGAAGGACTGGCGGAAGGCGAGGTTGATGCCGACCCCGCCGAGCGCGCCGACCGCGCCGATCAGCCCCATGGACGCGCCGGACAGCCGCCGGCCGTGGGCCACGGCCGCCTCGCCCTTGAGCCCCCGGGCCAGCGCCTTGGCCTGGAAGATGCCGGGGATCATCTTGAACGTCGATCCGTTGCCGAGCCCGCTGAGCACGAACAGCACGACGAACACGGACACGAACAGCGGCAGCGACTTCTGCATGCCGGCGACGATGAGTACGGCGGTGGCGGCGGCCATGCCGACATAGTTCCACAGGGTGATCCGGGCGCCGCCGTAGCGGTCGGCGAGCCAGCCGCCGAGGGGACGGATGAGGGAGCCGAGCAGCGGGCCGATGAAGGTGAGGTAGGCCGCCTGGAGCGGGGTCCGGCCGAACTGGATGGTCAGCACCTGGCCGAAGGCGAAGCTGTAGCCGATGAAGGAGCCGAAGGTGCCGATGTAGAGCACGGCCATGATCCAGGTGTGGCCGTCCCGGGCGGCGTCCTTGGCCGCGCCGGTGTCGTTCTTCACCGAGGTCAGGTTGTCCATGAACAGCGCGGCACACACGGCGGCGACGACGATCAGCGGAATGTAGACGCCGAGCAGCACGCGCGGGCCGCCGCTCGCGCCGATGACGGCGAGCGCGGCGAGCTGGATGACGGGGACGCCGATGTTGCCGCCGCCCGCGTTGAGCCCGAGCGCCCACCCCTTCTTCCGCAGGGGGAAGAAGGCGTTGATGTTGGTCATGGAGGAGGCGAAGTTGCCGCCGCCGATCCCGGCCAGCAGGCCCACCAGGAGGAACGTGGAGAAGGACGTGCCCGGCTCCATCACCGTGAACGCGGCGACGGTCGGGACGAGCAGCAGACTCGCCGAGATGACCGTCCAGTTCCGGCCGCCGAAGACGGCCACGGCGAAGGTGTACGGCACCCGGACGACCGCGCCGACCAGCGTGACCACCGAGGTCAGCAGGAACTTGTCGGCGGGGGTCAGCCCGTACTCGGGGCCCATGAACAGCACCAGCACGGACCACAGGGTCCACACCGAGAACCCGATGTGCTCCGACAGCACGGAGAACCACAGGTTCCGGCGGGCGATCCGCTCCCCGGTCGCGTTCCAGAACCCCTCGTCCTCCGGGTCCCAGCGCTCGATCCAGCGGCCTCGACGGGTTGGGGCTGGGGCTGTCATCACGCCTCCACGGTGCTCCGGCTGCTCGGTCTGCCGACCACTGACTCGGTTGACTCGGTCCGAAGGTAGGAAGGGCGCGTTTCCGCCCTGTGGCAGCGGGTGACCGGAAGGGAACGTTGCTCTCACTCGGGCGGGGGCCGGCCGGTGAGGGCGCCCGACCTGTCCTTGCGGTTCCCGCCCACCTCGAACCACAGGAGCTTCCCCGCGCCCCGGTCCGGCGGGCCGCCCCCGACGGCCCACCCTCCCCACGCGTCGGCGCAGTGCGGTACGAGCCCCAGCCCGCGCCCGCTCGCGGCGTCCGCCGGGGGCGATGGCACCCGGTCCCGGGGCGGCTCCCCGAAGGGCGCGGGCGCGACAAGGACCGGCTCACCGCGCTCGTCGTTTCCGCCGCCGAACGGCTGCGCTCCGGCGGTGACGTATCCCTCGGCGTCTATCCGGAGCGCCCGGCCTTCCTGTCCCTGGCCGTCGTGACCTGCTCCCCCGACCACGCCATCGGCGCCCATCCCCGCCCGGCATCCCGGAGAACGGGGCTGACCCTCTGGATCTGCTCAAGTGGTTTGGAGGGCGCCGCTCACCGGAGCGAGCATGATCCATATGAAGGGACTCGCGGGATTCGGCAAGAAGCAGGACTGTGTGCTCGTCATCCGGGACGCCGATGTCGTGCTGGAGGCGTTGCGGGAGGCTCTGGACGGGGCTCCGGATCAGGAGCGGGCCGGGCTGGAGCGGGCCCTCGCCGTGGCCGGGGGTGTCGCCGGGGCGGACGAGGGGGCGCTGCGGGCCGCGTGGGTGCGGGAGCGGCTCGCCGGGGTCGGGTTCGCCGGGGACATCGGCTCCGTCGCCGCGGTCAAGGCGCTGCGCCAGGCCGAGCCGGACCTGAGTCTGCTCGCGGCCGTCCAGTTGCAGCGGGACGCGGTCGCCCACCCGGTGTGATACCGGCCTGCATGGTCTCCTCGTCCTCGGCCGGGAGCCAGCCGTCGGCCGGGCGGCGCAGCCAGCCCGCCGACCGGGCGGTCCGCTCCGCCGCGCGTCTCAGGGCCGTCAGGCCGGGGTGGACCAGGCCCCTGCGCCAGACCAGGGAGACGGGGGACAGCGGGACGGGGGCCACGAGGGGGCGGCGGACCGCGCCGGGCATGGGCGGGAAGTCCACCACCGCCAGGACCGGGTTCCCGGTCTTCGCCATGACGCGGGCGAACTCCTCGTCGCCGACGGCCATCGGCAGCGGTGGCGCCAGCCGCACGCCCCGGCCCTCGAACAGGCGCAGGGCCAGGTCGGTCCACTCCCGGGTGCGAGGGTTGCCCGCGCCGGCGTACACCGTCTCCCCGGCCAGCGCGGACAGCGGGACCTCGGGCAGGGATGCCAGCGGGTGGTCCTCGGGCAGGACGACGGCCATCGGCTCGTACCGCACCGGCTGCTGCGCGAGGCCGGAGCGGAGCGCCGGGTCGAGTCCGGCGAAGCGGCCGAAGGAGACGTCCAGGCGGCCGGCCAGCAGATCGGCGGCGGCGCCGGTGAGACCGCTCTCGTAGCGGGCCATCAGCTCGCAGTCGGGGGCGAGTTCGCGGGCCCGGTACAGCACCCGGCGGCCGGTGGCCAGGCCCGGCGAGTTCAGGTCGACCAGCAGGGGGCGGGCCTGCCCGGCGGCGAACGCGGCGAGCAGGTCGTCCTGGGCGGCGAGGACCCGGCGCGCGTGCGGCAGCAGCCGCTCGCCGTCGGGGGTGAGGGTGACCTGCCGGGTGGTGCGTACGAACAGCTCCGCGCCCAACTCCCTCTCCAGGCGCCGTACATCGCGGCTGAGCGCCTGCTGGGCGACGTAGAGGCGGGCCGCGGCCCGGGTGAAGTGCAGGTCCTCCGCCACGGCCACGAAGGCGCGCAGCAGGCGCGGGTCCAGGGATGCGGGCATGCCGCGAATCTACAACGCGGGTGCGTCAATCGGCGCCGCGCAGGTGTTGGACCCGGTGATCCGCTCCGGGTGACCGTGGGGGCATGCCTCAATCGACCACCCAGGAACGCCGGATACGCAAGAGAACCACTGGACTCTCCGGGTACCGGCGACTGTTCGGGCTCCCCGGTGCCCGTGCCTTCACCGCCGGCAATCTCCTCGCCCGCCTTCCCATGGGCATGTTCAGCGTGAGCGCGGTCGTGATGATCGCCGGTACCCGGGGCTCGTACGCCCTCGCCGGTGCCGTCACCGCGACCGGGCTCGCGGCGACCGCGGTGGCCGGGCCCTTCGTCGCCCGGCTGGTGGACCGGCACGGGCAGGCCCGCATCGCGCTGCCGGCCACGGTCGTCTCCGTGCTCGGCAGCCTCGCGCTGCTGCTGTGCGTCCGCCGCGACGCCCCCGACTGGACCCTCTTCGCGGCCTACGCCTGCACCGCGACCACCCCAAACATCGGCGGCCTCTCCCGCGCCCGCTGGGCCCATCTGCTGCGGGACGATCCCGGCGCGCTGCACACGGCGAACGCGTTCGAGCAGGCCGCGGACGAGCTGTGCTTCATGCTCGGGCCGGTCCTCGCCTCCTTCCTGGCCGGGACGTTCTTCCCGGAGGCGGGCACGCTCACGGGGGCGGTGCTGCTGCTCGCCGGGATGCTGCTGTTCACCGCCCAGCGGGCGACCGAGCCGCCGCCTTCGGCCCGGTCCCAGGCGCCGTCGCCGCTGCGCAGCCCGGGTATCCCGGCGCTGCTGGTCTGCTTCACGGCGACCGGAGCCGTGTTCGGTTCCATGGAGGTCGTCACCCTCGCCCACGCCGACGCGCAGGGGCACCGCGCGGCGGCCGGCGCGGTGCTCGCGTTCCAGGCGGCGGGCTCGTGCGCGGCGGGGCTGGCCTACGGGGCGTACGGGACGTCCGGACCGGCCGGGCCCCGGCTCGTCCGGTGCCTGGCGGCGATGGCCGCCCTGATGGCGCTGCCCTGGGCGGCGGCCGGCACCGGCTCGCTCGTGGTGCTCGCCGGTGCGCTGCTGGTCGCGGGCATGGCGACCGCGCCGACCATGGTGACGGCGATGGCGCTGGTGCAGCGGCGCACCCCGGCCGGCCGGCTGAACGAGGGCATGAGCCTGATGGTGACCGGGCTGCTCGCCGGGATCGCCTGCGGCACGGCGGCGGGCGGCTGGGCGGCCGAGCGCCTCTCCCCCGGCACCGCCTTCGCCGTACCGGCCGCGGCGGCCTTCCTGGCCCTGCTCTTCGGCGTGGCGGGCGGGCGGGAGCGGGCAAGGCGAAGGCCCCGCCACCAGGAGTGACGGGGCCTTGCCCACATGGGGTCGGCCCCCTGAGGGGCCTCGTGGAGATGGCGGGAATCGAACCCGCGTCCAACGGTGCGGAACCAGGGCTTCTCCGTGTGCAGTCCGCTGCGATTTTCTCGGCCCCGGAGATCACGCGGACAAGTCTCCGACGGGCTCAGTCACTGTTTGATTTCCCTCTACACCCCGTGACCGGGTCTAGAGGTTTAGTTCCCTAGCTGATGCCAGGATCCGGGTCGGGAACAGCCCCGGGCTGACACTTCGCAAGTCGCTACTTAGGCAGCGAGGGCGAAGGAATCGCGCTTGGTGTTGGCGATTATTTTTTGCGACATATGGTTTACGAGATCATTGCCGCTTCCTCGACACGCTTCCCCTGCTTCGACAGCCGCTGTCGAAACCGATCATCCCCATGTTGATTTCTCAAGGTGCGCACCCACTGCGAGGTGCAGGTGCCATCGTACGGGAACAACGCGGGCCGATGCCAGCCTATTCCCGTCGGACGGCCGGTCCCGTGGGCCGGCCGGCTAGACGCCGCGCTGCCGGCGCTTCGCGGCCGCGATCGCCCGGGCCGCCTCCCGCCGGTCCTGCTGCTCGCGCAGCGTCTGCCGCTTGTCGTACTCCTTCTTGCCCCGCGCGAGAGCGATCTCGGCCTTCGCCCGGCCGTCCTTGAAGTAGATGGCGAGGGGCACGATCGTGTGTCCCGTCTCCTGGGACTTCGACTCCAGCTTGTCGATCTCCGCGCGGTGCAGCAGCAGCTTGCGCTTGCGGCGCGCGGAGTGGTTGGTCCAGCTGCCCTGGTGGTACTCGGGGATGTGGGCGTTGTGCAGCCACGCCTCGCCCCGGTCGATGTGGACGAAGCCGTCGGTCAGCGAGGTGCGTCCCTCGCGCAGCGACTTGACCTCCGTGCCCATGAGCACGAGCCCGGCCTCGAAGGTGTCGATGATCGCGTAGTCGTGCCGGGCCTTCTTGTTCTGGGCGACGATCTTGCGCTTGCCGCCCTTCTCGCCGTCCCTGGCCTTGGCGGCCCCGCCGTGCTTGGGCTGGGACTCCTTCGGTACGTACATTCCCTTGCTCATAGTGCCGCCATTTTCGCACCACACAGGGGTGGTGAGTACAGCCGATTACGCGTGGGCGCGCGGCGTGGCTACGACGGGTCGCCCAGCCCGGTGAGCACCGTACGGGCCCGGGTCAGGGCCTGGTCCGGGCCCGCCTCCAGGTCGGGGGTGATGCCCCGGCCGTCGACGGTGTGCCCGGACGGGGTGCGGTAGTGGCCGACGGTCAGCTCGGCCACCGAGCCGTCGGGCAGCTTCACCGGCATCTGGACGGAGCCCTTGCCGAAGGTGCGCGACCCGATCACCACCGCGCGCCCCCGGTCCTGGAGGGCGCCGGTGAGCAGTTCGGCCGCGCTCATGGTGCCGCCGTCGACGAGGACGACCAGGGGCCGGGCGGTGTCGCCGCCCGGGTCGGCGTGCAGGGCGCGCTGGGCGCCGTCGACGTCGTAGGTGGCGACCAGGCCGCCGTCCAGGAAGGCGGAGGCGGTGGACACGGCCTCGGTGACCAGGCCGCCGGAGTTGCCGCGCAGGTCGAGGATGGTGCGGCCGTCGGCGGGGGCGGTGCGCAGGGCCGCGCGGACCGCGTCGGCGGAACCCTTGGTGAACGCGGAGACCTTCACGGCGGTGACCGCGCCGGGCAGCCGGCGCACGGTCACGGGGTCGGTGGACAGCTTGGCCCGGCGCAGGGTCCTGGTCCACGCGCGGGTGCCCCGCTCCAGGCCGAGCGTGACCGTCGTACCGGCCGGGGCGCCCGCCGTGCCGTCGCCGCGCGTGTCACCGCGCAGCAGGGCGATCACCTCGGTGACCGGCCGGCCGTCGGTCTTGTGGCCGTCGACGCTGCGCAGCCGGTCGCCGGCCCGGATCCCGGCGCCGGCGGCGGGCGAGCCGGGCCGCACCCGGGTGACCTCGATCCGGCCGTCCGGCTCCTGCCGCGCCCACAGGCCGACGCCGGTGTAGCGGCCGTCGAGCGCGTCCTGGAACTCCTCGAACTCACCCTCGGAGTAGACCGCGGCCCAGCGGTCGCCGCTGCGGCTGACGGCCCGTTCGGCGGCCTCCGTCGGGGACTTGCCGGCGGCCATCGCCGCGGCGGCGGCCTCCCGTACGGCCTCGGACCGGCCGGCCGGGTCCGCCGGCGCGGCGACGGCCCTGCGCTGGGGGGCGCGGGGCCCCGGGAAGGCGTCGGTGGCGGCGCCGGCCCCCAGCACTCCGGCGAAGACCAGTGTCAGGGCGGCACCGCGGCGGACGCGGCGGGGACTACAGAGGGGGTCACGGCCTGACATGGCGGTGAGTCTAGGACAAGGCGAAGGGCCGCACGGACTGTTGCCCGTACGGCCCTTCTTGGTGTGCGTCACACCTTCAAGTACTTGCGGAGCGCGAAGAACGCCGCCAGGGACGGCATCAGCACGCTGGTCGCCAGGATCAGCGGCAGCTTGGTCAACACCGCGTCCCAGCCCACGAAGTTGATGAGGGTCAGCTTGTGGGAGAGGTCCATGCCGTGGTCGATGGTGAAGTACCGGCCGAGCACGAGGGCCACACAGGCCAGGCCGCCGCCGATGAGTCCGGCGACCGCGGCCTCGGCGATGAACGGCGCCTGGATGTAGAAGCCCGAGGCACCGACCAGGCGCATGATGCCGGTCTCGCGCCGGCGGCTGAACGCCGAGACGCGCACGGTGTTGACGATCAGCAGCAGGGCGACGATCAGCATCATCGCCATCACGCCGAGCGCGCCCCGGTTCATCAGGTTCAGCAGCTGGAAGAGGTTGTCCAGGATGCCCTTCTGGTCCTGCACCGACTGCACGCCGTCCCGCCCGTTGAACGCGCTCGCGATCACCTGGTACTTCTGCGGGTCCTTGAGCTTGATCCGGTACGACTCCTGCATCTGGTCCGGCGTCAGCGAGCCGGCCAGCGGGGAGTTGCCGAACTGCTCCTTGTAGTGCTTGTACGCCTCGTCCTGGGACTCGTAGGTCACGTTCTCGACGACCGGCATCTGCTTCAGGTCCGCGAGGATCTGCTTCTTCTGGTCCTCGGTGACCGCGCCCTTGGCGCAGTGCACGTCGTTCTCCGCGTCGTGCTTGTTGCACAGGAAGATCGAGACGTTGACCTTGTCGTACCAGTAGCCCTTCATGGTGCTGACCTGGTCGCTCATCAGCAGCGAGCCGCCGAACAGGGCCAGGGACAGGGCGACGGAGACGATGACGGCGAAGGTCATCGTCAGGTTGCGGCGGAGACCGACACCGATCTCCGACAGGACGAACTGGGCGCGCATGGCTACTTCTTCAGGCCTTTCGGGAACTGGGTGCGGTCAGTGCTGGTAGCCGTAGACGCCGCGGGCCTGGTCGCGGACGAGGCGGCCCTTCTCCAGCTCGATGACGCGCTTGCGCATCTGGTCCACGATGTTCTGGTCGTGCGTCGCCATGATGACGGTGGTGCCCGTCCGGTTGATCCGGTCGAGCAGCTTCATGATGCCGACGGAGGTCTGCGGGTCGAGGTTGCCGGTGGGCTCGTCGGCGATGAGCAGCTTGGGCCGGTTGACGAACGCGCGCGCGATGGCGACGCGCTGCTGTTCACCGCCGGACAGCTCGCCGGGCCTCCGGTCCTCCTTGCCGCCGAGCCCGACGAGGTCGAGCACCTGCGGCACGGACTTGCGGATCTCGCCGCGGGACTTGCCGATCACCTCCTGGGCGAAGGCCACGTTCTCCGCGACCGTCTTGTTCGGCAGCAGCCGGAAGTCCTGGAAGACGGTGCCCAGCTGGCGGCGCATCTGCGGCACCTTCCAGTTGGACAGGCGCGCGAGGTCCTTGCCGAGCACGTGCACCTGGCCGTGGCTGCACCGCTCCTCGCGGAGGATGAGCCGCAGGAAGGTGGACTTTCCGGAGCCGGAGGACCCCACGAGGAAGACGAACTCGCCCTTCTCCACCTCCAGGGAGACATCCCTGAGTGCGGGGCGGGTCTGCTTGGGGTAGACCTTGGAGACGTTGTCGAATCGGATCACGGATGCACCACGGGTCGCCGGGGGTAGATGAGCGTGACCATACGCGAACCGGGTGCGCAAGCGCAGGCGCAGGTTGAGGTTGGGCAAGACTTGTACGTTTTTGTACCTCCCGGTGTCCGTACCCCCCGCCTGCGCCCGCGTGCGGGCCCCGCGCACGCTCCGCGGGAACCTGGCACAGTGGAAGAAGGAAGACGAAGGGCGACGGGAGCGCCGGGGAACGTTCCCGCTCCCGTGAGCGTTGTACATGTGATGGCCGGTGCAAGGAGGGCGAGCGCATGACGTACGACCGGTTGGTGTGCGCGAACTGCGCGGCGCCCGTGAGCGAGGGCCGGTGCCCGGTGTGCCGTGCCAACCGCGAGCGACTGCAGCAGGAGGGCTTCTTCGGGGGCCTGAACGGGCTGAACCCGATGGCGCTGATCGCGCTGCTGGCGGTGCTGATCGCCGCGGTGGCGCTGCTGGCGCACCAGACGGTGTGAAAACGCCGCAAGGGCCCGGAGCGCCAGGCTCCGGGCCCTTGCGTGTACGCCGTGCGTGCGGTGCGTGAGCGCGGGGTCACGCTCAGGCCGCGGCGCCGCTCCGGCCGCTGACCAGGCGCGGCAGCATGCGGAAGCCGATACCGCCGGCGATCATCGTCGCGGCGCCGACGAGCAGGAACGCGGTCTGACCGGCACCGGTCTCGGCGAGCTGCTTGTCACCGCCCTGGGCCACGGTGTCGGAGCCGGTGTCGGTCAGCGCCGAGGAGCCGGCGTCCTGCGGGACGGTGTTGTTGCCGCCGCCGTTGGGCGTGGTGTTGTTGCCGCCGGTGCCGGTGGAACCGCCGGTGGTACCGGTGCCGCCGTCGGTGGAACCACCGGTGGAGCCGGAGCCGCCCGTGGTACCGGTGGTGCCGGTGCCGCCGTCGGTGCCGGTGTCACCGCCCGAGTTGCCGCCGTTGCCGTTACCGCCGCTGTTGCCGCCGTTGCCGTTGCCGCCGGAGTTGCCGTTGCCGCCGTTGCCGTTGCCACCCGAGTTGCCGTTACCGCCGTCGGTGGAACCGCCCGTGCCGGGGCCACCGTTCGTGGAGGTGTCACCACCGGTGCTCGGGCCACCGTTCGTGGAGGTGTCACCGCCCGTGCTCGGGCCACCGTTCGTGGAGGTGTCACCACCGGTGCTCGGGCCACCGTTCGTGGAGGTGTCACCACCGGTGCTCGGGCCACCGTTCGTGGAGGTGTCACCGCCCGTGCTCGGGCCACCGTTCGTAGAGGTGTCACCGCCCGTGCTCGGGCCACCGTTCGTAGAGGTGTCACCACCGGTGCTCGGGCCACCGTTCGTAGAGGTGTCACCGCCCGTGCTCGGGCCACCGGACGTGGGGCCGCCGTCGGTGCAGATGGCGATCGGGCAGTCGTCGCCGCCCCCGCCGGTGTCCTCGCCGTCGGCGCCGACACCGCTCACGCCGAGGCTGATCGGACCCGCCTGGACATCGAGGTCCAGGGCGGAAGCCGCGCCCGCCGCGGTCAGCGAGGCACCGGCCGCGATCACGGCGCCGGCGGCTATCCGCGCGACCCGGATCCGCGTCTTCTTCGTCATATGGTTGCTACCCCCAGTAGCTGTTCGTCAATGAGGCGGCGCATGGGCGGGCGTGCCGTGATCGACGGAGGCAGCTGGTGACGAAGAGTGCGTCAACTCGATCCCCCGGTTCACATGCGCCCCGCGAGTACGCATGCCGCCGCCCCACCCTTCCGATTTTTCATAGCAACGTCAAGGGCGTTGCGGGCGCATTGTCCGATGGGGTGGCGTTTACGGGGAATTGAAGCCTGTGAGTGTGATGTAGAACCCGGACAAAACAACAACTGCCGCCCATCGGACGGCAGTTGTCATGTCGACAAAGTTACTTCTCCTGCTGCTTGCGCCAGCGAATACCGGCCTCCAGGAACCCGTCGATCTCGCCGTTGAACACGGCCTCCGGGTTGCCCACCTCGTGCTCGGTGCGCAGGTCCTTGACCATCTGGTAGGGGTGCAGCACGTACGAACGCATCTGGTTGCCCCAGGAGTTGCCGCCGTCGCCCTTGAGGGCGTCCATCTTGGCCTGCTCCTCCTGGCGGCGCCGCTCCAGCAGCTTGGCCTGGAGGACGTTCATCGCGGTGGCCTTGTTCTGGATCTGCGACCGCTCGTTCTGGCAGGAGACCACGATGCCGGTGGGCAGGTGGGTGATGCGGACGGCGGAGTCGGTCGTGTTGACGCCCTGGCCGCCGGGGCCGGAGGAGCGGTAGACGTCGATCCGCAGGTCGGACTCGTCGATCTCGACGTGGTCGGACTGCTCGACGACCGGCAGCACCTCGACGCCCGCGAAGGACGTCTGGCGGCGGCCCTGGTTGTCGAAGGGCGAGATGCGCACCAGGCGGTGCGTGCCCTGCTCGACGGAGAGGGTGCCGTAGGCGTACGGCGCCTGCACGGCGAAGGTGGTCGACTTGATGCCGGCCTCTTCGGCGTACGACGTCTCGATCAGCTCCGTCTTGTAACCGCGCTGCTCGGCCCAGCGCAGGTACATCCGCTGGAGCTTCTCGGCGAAGTCGGCCGCGTCGACGCCGCCGGCCTCGGCGCGGATGTTGACGAGCGCCTCACGGGAGTCGTACTCCCCGGACAGGAGGGTGCGCACCTCCATCTCGTCCAGCGCCTTCTTCACCGAGGCCAGCTCGGACTCGGCCTCGGCGCGGGTGTCCGGGTCGTCCTCCTCCTCGGCCATCTCGAAGAGGACCGCGAGGTCGTCGATCCGGCCGCGCAGCGCCTCCGCCTTCCTGACCTCGGCCTGGAGGTGGGAGAGCTTGCTGGTGATCTTCTGCGCCTCGTCCGGGTTGTCCCACAGGGACGGGGCCGCCGCCTGCTCCTCAAGCACGGCGATATCTGCCCTCATCTTGTCGAGGTCCAGGACGGCCTCGATCGACTCCATGGTCGAGGAGAGGGACTTCAGCTCTTCGGATACATCGACGACTGCCACGCCTTCCAGCGTAACGGCTGTGGCAAGCGTCCTCGGCCGGGTCGCGTCCGCCCCCGTCTCTCAGGGGGCCGACGTGCTGTGCGTGTCCTGGGGCGCCTGGTCGTCCCCGTCGGCGGAGGCGAACCACGCGCCGACGCCCACGGCCGCCGCCACCAGCACCCCGGCCACGCCCAGGGTCACCCGGCGCCGCCGCACCGCGGCCCGGTGACGGGCCGAGCCCGGGCGGGGCGCGCCGGCGGCCCGGGGCACGCGGGCGGTCCCGTGGGCGCCGCCGGCCAGCTCGTCCGGCGCGGGCACCCGCATCGACGTGTGGGTGTCCCGGTTGGAGTCCGGCCGGGCGCCGGGGACCAGGGACACCGCGCCGCGCCGCCGTACCGGCTCGGCCTCCGGGGCGGCCGCCGGCGCGGGCTCCCCGGCCTCCTCCTCGGCGGGGTCCGGCTCGTCCACCTCCAGCGGCGGCAGCCCGGCCAGCGTGGGCAGCTGCTCGCGCAGCCGGGCCGCGAGCTCCGAGGCGCGCAGCCGGGAGGCCGGGGCCTTGGCCAGACACTGGACGAGGAGCTGCCACAGCTCCTCGGGGATGCCGGGCAGCGGGACGACGGTCTCGGTGACGTGCCGGCGCAGCACCGCGCCGGGGTGCCCGCCACCGAAGGGCGTGAAGCCGGCCAGCAGCTCGTACAGGACCGTCGCCAGGGCGTAGATGTCCACGGCGGCGCGCGGCGGCAGACCCTCCACGATCTCCGGGGCCAGGTAGTCCGGGGTGCCGATGATCTTCGTGGCGCGGGTCCGCTTGGGCGAGTCGATCAGCTTGGCCACGCCGAAGTCGGTGAGCAGCGCGGGGTGGGCGCCGCCCGGTCCGAGCGGGCCCTGCATGTCGAGCAGCACGTTCTCGGGCTTGACGTCCCGGTGGACGACCCCGGCCGCGTGGGCCGCGGCCAGCGCGTCGGCGACGTCGGCGACGATCGCGACGGCCGCCTCGGGGGCGAGCCGCCGCTCCCGCTCCAGCCGGGTGCGCAGGTCGGTGCCGCGCACCAGGTCCATGACCAGGGCCAGGTCGTTGCCGTCGACCACCAGGTCCCGCACGGTGACGATGCGCGGGTGCTCCAGGCCGAGCAGCGCGGTGCGCTCCTGCACGAAGCGTCCGACGAGCTCCTGGTCGGAGGCGAGGTCCTCGCGCAGCAGCTTGATGGCGACGGGGCCGTCCGGTCCCTCGCCCAGCCACACCGTCCCGGCGCTCCCCCGCCCCAGGATCTGGTTCGCGGTGTACCGGCTGCCGATCTTCCGTGCCAAGACTGCTCCTACAGACGCGTGTTGTCGTTAAAACTACGCGTCCGGCGAGCCAACCTTCTCCGCGGAGGCGGAAATCACCCGGCAGGTGTCGACAAATCTCCAACCTGACGGTCAGTTCCCGGAGGAGCCGCCCAGGTCGTCGATCCAGCCGCCCACCTTGCCGGCCCAGTCGGTCAGCTGGTCCCAGTAGCCCTTGCCGGTGCCGATCCAGTCCTGGAGCGGGGTCAGCTCCCAGATCAGCCAGCTGACGACGATCAGGATGACGATCGTGAACAGGCAGCCCTTCAGGCAGCCGAGCCCGGGGATCTTCATCGGATTGGCGCTGCGCTGCCGCGGCGCCCGGGGCTCGCGCGCGGGCCGCTGCGGCTCGGGCGGGGCGGGCGGCGCGTACCGCTGCGGCTGCTGGGGCTGCGGCGGCTGGGGCGTGGCGTACCGCTGGGGCTGCTGCTGCGGGTAGCCGTGGCCCGGTGCCTGCTGCGGGCGCTGCCGGCCGCGCGGCTGGGGCTGCTGCGGGCGGGGCTGGGGGGCCGGGCGCGGCTGCTGCTGGGGCCGGGGGGCGACCTGCCGCTGGGGGCGGCGGCGCAGCGGGTCCTCGTCCGGGTCCAGGTACCGGATCTGCGTCTGCTCGTTGCGGTCGCGGGCGGCGCGCAGCTGGTTCTGCCAGGGGTGCGGCTGCTCGGGCTGCTGCCCCTGCGTGCCGTGCTGTCCCTGCGCGCCGTGCTGTCCCTGCTGGTTCGGCGGGACCGGCGGCAGGACGGCCGTGGGATCCGCGGCGCCCCGGTTCGGCAGCACGGCCGTGGGGTCCGCCGCACCCGTGTTCGGCAGTACGGCGGTGGGGTCGGCGGCGCCGGCCGGGCCGTCGGTGTGCGGCAGCACGCTGGTCGCGCCGTTCGGGTCGTACACCCCCGACGGCGCGTTCGCCGGCAGCACCTGGGTGGGATCGGCGGCGCCGGGCGCGTCCGGGACGGCGGTCGGGGCCGGGTCGGGGGCGAGGAGCGCGCCGACGCCGTCGGCCGCGGCGATCTGCGCGGCGTTCGCGTGCACGCCGACGCCCTCGGCGACGACCCGCAGGGCCCGCGCGAGGTTCTCGGCGCCGGGCCGTTCGTCCGGGTTCTTGCGCAGGCAGCGCTCTATGACCGTCCACAGCGGGTCCGGGACGGTGGAGGGGCGGCGCGGCTCGGCGCTCAGGTGCTGGTGCAGCACCTCCAGGGCGGTGGAGCCGGCGAACGGCGGGCGGCCGGTGACCAGCTCGTACAGCAGGATGCCGGCGCCGTAGACGTCCACGGCGGAGGTCTGCGGGCGGCCCTCGGCGGACTCCGGGGCGACGTAGGCGGGGGTGCCGACGAACTCGTGGGTGCGGGTCAGGCCCGGGGAGTCGGCGAGGCGGGCGATGCCGAAGTCGGTCAGCATCGGGTGCATCTCGCCGTCCTGCTGCATGAGCAGCACGTTGGCGGGCTTCAGGTCGCGGTGGACGACGCCGTCGGCGTGGCTCGCGGCGAGGGCGTCGGCGATCTGCGCGGTCAGCAGGGCCGCGGCGACCGGGGTCAGGGGGCCGTTCTCGCGCAGGTAGCGGTGCAGGTCGGGACCGTCGACCAGGTCCATGACCAGGGCCAGCAGGTCGCCCTCCACGACCAGGTCGCGGACCCGGACGATGTTCGGGTGGGTGAGCCGGAGCAGTACGGAGCGCTCGCGCAGGAAGCGCATCACGATGTCCGGATCGCTCGCCAGCTCCTCCTTGAGGACCTTGATCGCGACCGTCTCTCCCGGCTGTCCGGGCACGGCGGCCTCGGCGCCCGCCGTCTCGCGCTGGCGGGCACGCCAGACAGTGCCTGTGGCGCCGCGTCCGAGCGGCTCCTCAAGCAGGTACTTGCTGCCGACTGGCCGCACGTCACGCGCTCCCTGCTGGTTGCTGTCGCTTGCTTCCGGTGCATCCGGTCCCCGGTGTCCCGAGGGCCCGGTGCCCCGCTGTTCCGCCCCACTGTAGTGCCGTGCTACGGGGCACCACCCCCGCGTTCCCGGGCATCCCCGGGGCGCTCGGGGCGGGGTTCGACGGAAAGACGCCGGTCGCGGTCCTCCGGTTGCCCGGTGCCGGACGTGACCGATCTCAACTGATCGCCGGCGGGGTCCGGGTCCGGCACTTTTGGGGGCAGAGCCGACCAATCAAGATCACTTGCCGTCGGGTTCCGGGCGCGTTGCCGACGGCAGGTGCGAGGATGCCTGCAGCAGTCCGCCGGGACGGTTCCGGCGGCCGCTGGCCGACGTGCTCGTGTGGGGTGGGGGGAAGTCCGCGCCCGCGCAGACCCGCGCAGAAGGGACCGCTGACGCCGATGCAGATCCGGCTGACCGTCGTAGACCCGCTCGGTCCGCCCCCGCAGCGGGGCCGCGCCGTGAGCCGCGACGTGCTGGTCACGGCGCCCGTGGGCACGGAGCTGGGCGCGGTGGCCTCGGCGCTGGCCGGGGCGGTCGCGGGCGAGGGGGGCGCGGGGCGGGAGGCCGGCGCGTCCGTGGTGCTGTACGCGGGCGCGGAGCGGCTCGATCCGCGCCGGAGCACGCTCGGTGAGCCGCCGCTGGTGGACGGCGCCGTGCTGTCCCTGGGCGCGCCGGCGCAGCCCGAGCCGCATCCCGAGCTGGACTCCGCGCCGGCGCAGTTGCACGTGGTGGCGGGGCCGGACGCGGGCGGGGTCCATCTGCTGCACGGCGGGCGGATCACCGTGGGCCGCTCCGCCGACGCGGACGTGCCGCTGGACGATCCCGACGTCTCCCGGCTGCACTGCGCGGTCGCCGTCGGCGCGGACGGCCGGGTCTCGGTCGCCGACCTCGGCTCCACGAACGGCACGTCCCTGGACGGCACGCGGGTGACGGACCGTCCGGTACGGGTGCCCGCCGGGGGCCTGCTGCGGATCGGGGAGTCCGCCTTGCGGGTGACTCCGTCGGGCGGGGCCGGGATACGGGTACGGGCGGTGCCGGACGGGGAGGGCCGCGTAC
The DNA here is from genome assembly GCF_016860525.1 of Streptomyces rubradiris. Taxonomy (NCBI): domain Bacteria; kingdom Bacillati; phylum Actinomycetota; class Actinomycetes; order Kitasatosporales; family Streptomycetaceae; genus Streptomyces; species Streptomyces rubradiris. Next base: position 4,977,660 of record NZ_BNEA01000015.1, on the reverse strand, counting down.
GGGTCGGCGTGGGCGGTGGCGGGCCGGGACCGGAGGTGGGGCCGGGGCCGACGTCGGCTTCGGGCACGGGTTCGGTCTCGGGCACGGGTTCGGTCTCGGGCACGGGTTCCGGTTCGGGGCCGGGTCCGGATGCGGTGCCGGGCCCGGGTTCACTTTCTGATCCGGCCTGGGCTCCGCATCCCTCCGGGCAGACGCACCACGCCTACGGCTCCTACACCCCCGCCGCTCAGCCCCGGGATCACCGGCTCGGGCAGTCACCGGTGGTGCCGGGACAGGCCGGGGCGCCGAGCGTGGAGAGCAGGAGCGCGGGCTCCGGTGTGCCGGGCGCGGTGCCCGGCGGTGCCGCCACCCACGCGGGCCGCTTCGGCGTCGCCGGCGGGCCGGGCGGGACGTCCGGAGCGGCGTACGCCGGAGCGCCCGGCGGCGAGGACCCGCGCCCGAGCGGGCGCAAGAACACCCCGGTCAGAGGCACGGACCTGCCGCCGGGCGGCCTCCCCGGACCCGACGGCGCGACCTACACGCAGTACGGCGACCATCCCGGGCACCCCGACGCGCCGTACGGCCACCACCTCGGGCCCGCCGACGCGCCGTACGGCGATCGTCCCGGGCGGATCGACGTGCCGCAGGGGACCCACCCGCTGCCCGGCGACGCCGGTGTCCACGGCGCCCCCGCCCGGCCGGCCGCCGTCCCGCAAGGGGCCCGGCGACGCGGATTCGGGGCCTGGGCCCGGCGGCTGACCGGTGGCCGCGGCGAGCAGGCGGGCGGTGCCGTGCCGTACGACGCCGTTCCCGGGCCCGCCGACGGGGGGCCGGCCGCCGGTGCCGTACCGCGCCCGGACACCTGGCCGGACCCGGCCGCGCTGCTGCTGACCGCGCTCGGTCCGGGACCCCGGCTGTGGGAGCGCGGGCCGGGCCACCCGGAGGCGCTGACCGTGCGGCTCGGCACGGCCGACCGGAGCGCGCCGGACGGCTCGGGGCTCCTGCCCGCCGTACCGGTGACCGCCGCGCTGCGCGAGGCCGGCGCGCTGGGCCTGGCCGGTCCGCGCCCCCGGCTGTCCGGGCTGGCCCGCGCGGTGCTGGCCCAGCTCGCCGCGCTGCACTCCCCCGACCTGTTGGAGATCGTGCTGATCAGCGCGGACCGCTCCCGGGCGGTGGCGGACCGTACGGAGGAGTGGGCCTGGCTGGGCTGGCTCCCGCACGTCCGGCCGGGCCACGGCCAGGACTGCCGGCTGCTGCTGGCCTACGACCGCGAGCAGGCCGCGGCCCGTGTCGAGGAACTGCTGCGCCGGGCGGAGGACCACACCGGGACGCCGGGCGAACCGTACGGAACGGTGACCGGGGCCGGACCCGCCGCAGCGATGCCCGCACCCGCCGGGGCAGCGACCGGCCCCGCCGGGACGGTGCCCGGACCCACCGGTCCCATGGCCGCACCCGCCGGGGCAGTGCCCGGACCCACCGGGACGATCGCCGGCCCCGCGGGGGCCCCGTCCCAGCACGCTCTCACCGGTCCGGCAGGGATATCCGTACCCGCGCAGGGCGCGCCCGCCCGGACCTCCGGCCTCCCCGCTTCCGGCTTCCCCACCCAGTCCTCCGGCCGCCCCGCCAGTGATCCCCTCGGCACCCCCGGCACCGTCGGCGTCCCCGGCGGCGGCTCCCGAGGGCCGTTCACCGTCGTCGTCGTGGACGGAGACCCCGGCGGTTCCGCCCTGCGGGACGCCCTCGCCCGGCTGGCCGTGGCCGGGCCGCGGGCCGGGATCCACCTGGTGTGCCTCGCCGAGACCGAGCCCGCCTCGCCCGTCTCCCCCGTGGCGCGGACGTACGAGGCCGCCTGCGCGGTGACGCCCGCCTTCCGGCACTGCGGTGCCGTCGCGCTGCTCAGCGGGGACGTCGCCACCGCGCTGCAACTGCTGCGGATGGGGCCGGGCGGCCCGGTCGGCCCGGGTACGCACGGCACCGTGGACGCCGTCTCCGCCGCCTGGGCGGACCGGTTCGCGCGGGCGCTGGCCCCACTGCGCCCGGACGGCCCGGACAGTGAGCCGCACCCGCGCGTGGCCGCGCCGCTGCCGCGGGCGGCCCGGCTGCTGGACGAGCTGGGACTGGCCCGCGCCACCCCGGCGTCGCTGATGGCGCGCTGGGCGGACGCGGCGGACGACACCGAGTCCCCGGGCGGCCGGGCCCGGGCCGTGCTCGGCGCCGGGCCGCGCGGCCCGGTCACCGTCGACCTCGTGACGGAGGGGCCGCATCTGCTCGTCGAGGGCCCGGCCGGCAGTGGCCGTACCGAGCTGCTGCGGACCGTGGTCGCCTCGCTGGCCGCCGCCGAGCGGCCGGACCGGCTGGCCATCGCGCTGCTCGACGGCCGGGACGGCGCCGGCACGGGCGCCGGGCGGGGCGAGGGTCTGCGCGTGTGCACGGACATCCCGCATGTGACCACCCACCTGATCGCCAACGACCCGGTGCGAATGCGGGAGTTCGCGCAGTCGCTGAGCGCCGAGCTGAAGCGCCGGGCGGAGTTGCTGGGCCGGACGGACTTCGCCCGCTGGCACGCGGGGCGGGAGGTGTCCGGCCGGATGGTGGCCCAGCGCGGCCCCGCCGTGGGGTCGGCCTCCGGTGACATCGAGGCGCCGCCCAGCTCCACGCTGCGGCTGCGGCCGGGCGCCGCGGCCCGCCAACGCGCCGCGGCGGCGCCCCCGTTGCCCCGGCTGGTGGTGGTCGTGGACGACCTGGACGCCCTGGTCTCGCCGGCGCTCGGCTCGCCGGGCCGGCCCGCCGCCGGCTCGGTGATCAGGGCGCTGGAGGCGGTGGCCCGGGACGGCGACCGGCTCGGGGTGCACCTGGTCGCGGCGGCCGGGGCCGACGGCCGTACGGCCCAGTCCGAGCCGGCCCGCCGGGCGGCCCTGCGGGTCGTCCTGGACGCGCCGCAGCCGGGGCCGGAGCAGCCGGCGCCGGGGCGGGGCCGGCTGGCGTACGCGGACGGGCCGGCCGTGGGCTTCCAGGGCGGCCGGGTGACCGGGCGCATCCCGCGCACCGCGACCCAGCGGCCCACGGTGGTCCCGCTGGACTGGGCGCGCGCGGGCGACCCGCCGGCCCGCCGGCCGGTGCGGGAGCTGGGCAACGGCCCGACCGACCTGGCCCTGCTGGCGAGCGCGGTGGAGCGGGCGGCCCGCGAGGTCGCGGCGGCCGAGATACCGTCCCTGCTCTAGCTCCTCTTCCCCGCGAACTCCCCTGCATGCGTGCCCGGTTACGAGCCGATCACGATACGCCGGTCCGGCCCCCGGGCGCTCTTGCCCGGGTGGAGCGGCCCGGCGTACACCGGACCGCACGGGACAGAGTTCTTACGTTCAACGCGCGTTCAACGAAGAACGAACGAACGGGGAAGTGATGCACAGCAAGAGCAGCACATTCCGGGGCCACCGGGCCGTCACCGCGGTCGCCGCCCTGCTCGCGGGGGCCCTCGCGCTCACCGCCTGCGCCGGCGGTGACGACGACAAGGAGGGCACCGGGGGAAAGACCGGCGCGACCACGGGCACCACCGTCACCCTGCCGAAGCTGGACGGCGCCAAGCTGGAGGTGTCCGCCGTCTGGACCGGCGGCGAGCAGGCCAACTTCAAGAAGGTCCTCGCCGAGTTCGAGAAGCGCACCGGCGCGTCGGTCACCTTCGTGCCCGCGCAGGACCCGATCATCAACTTCCTCGGATCGAAGATCGCGGGCGGCCAGCCGCCGGACGTCGCCCTGCTGCCGCAGCCCGGCGCCATCAAGCAGGCCGTGGACAAGGGCTGGGCCAAGCCGCTCGGGGCGGCGGCCGTCAAGGAGCTGGCGGAGAACTACTCCCAGGGCTGGCAGGACATCGGCAAGGTCGACGGCAAGCAGTACGGCGCCTACTACAAGGCCGCCAACAAGTCGCTGATCTGGTACAACGCCCAGGTCTTCGAGAACGCGGGCGCGAAGGAACCGAAGACCTGGCAGGAGCTGCTGACCGCCTCGCAGGCGGTGTACGACTCCGGGGTCACGCCGTTCTCGGTGGCCGGCGCGGACGGCTGGCCGCTGACCGACTGGTTCGAGAACATCTACCTGTCCCAGGCGGGCCCGGAGAAGTACGACCAGCTGGCCCAGCACAAGATCAAGTGGACCGACCCCTCGGTCAAGCGGGCGCTGACCACCCTGGCCGAGCTGTGGGGGAAAAAGGACTATCTGGCGGGCGGTCAGAAGGGCGCGCTGCAGACGGAGTTCCCGCAGTCGGTCACCCAGACCTTCACCGGCGGCGACCAGCCGAAGTCGGCCATGGTCTACGAGGGCGACTTCGTGCAGGTGAACATCGGCGAGACCGAGTCCGAGGTGGGCACGGACGCCAAGGTGTTCCCCTTCCCCGCGGTCGGCGACAGCGCGCCGGTGGTCTCCGGCGGTGACGCGGCGGTGATCCTGAAGGACTCGAAGGCGGCGCAGGCCCTGGTCACCTTCCTCGCCTCCCCGGACGCGGCCACCATCCAGGCCGGGCTGGGCGGTTACCTCTCCCCGAACAAGAACGTGCCCCTGTCGGCGTACCCGAACGAGGTGCAGCGCAAGATCGCCAAGGCGCTGGTCGAGGCCGGTGACGACTTCCGCTTCGACATGTCCGACCAGGCCCCGCAGGCCTTCGGCGGCACGCCCGGCAAGGGCGAGTGGAAGGACCTCCAGGACTTCCTGAGGAACCCCGAGGACGTCGCCGGCGCCCAGGCGAAGCTGGAGCGGGACGCGGCGGCGGCGTACGGGAACGGGGGCTGATCCAGGCATGGCGTCGGCAGCGGCGGCAGGGGCCGCACCGGGCCCCGCCGCGCCCCGCGGTCGCAAGAGCGTGACCGGCACCCGCAAGACGGTGGCAGCGCTGTTCCTGCTGCCCGCGCTGGTGCTGCTCGGCGCGCTCGTGGTCTACCCGATCGGGTACTCGATCGTCCGCAGTTTCTCGAACGCCTCCGGTGACGGCTTCGCCGGGTTCGACAACTACAGGACGCTGTTCACCGACGACGGCATCCGGACCGCGCTGAAGAACAACGTCATCTGGGTGGTGTTCGCGCCGACGGTCGCCACCGCGCTCGGCCTGGTCTTCGCGGTGCTGACCGAACGGGTGCGCTGGGGTACGGCGTTCAAGCTGGTCGTCTTCATGCCGATGGCGATCTCGATGCTGGCCGCCGGGATCATCTTCCGGCTGGTGTACGACCAGGACCCGGACAAGGGGGTCGCCAACGCGGTCTGGGTGGGCGTGCACGACACGTTCGCGCAGTCGTCGGCGTTCCCCAAGGCGCATCCGGGCCGCAAGTCGCCGCTCGTGGCGGACGGCGGGGGCTTCGTCACCAAGGACGCCGTGCGCGCCGGTCAGCCGGTCGCCCTGCCGCTGGTGGGCGTGGCCCCCGACCAGTTGCCCGACGGTGTGAAACGGGCCGTCGCCGCGCAGCCGGAGCCGGGCAAGGTCACCGGCACCACCTGGCAGGACTTCACCCGCGGCAAGGGCGTCGGCAGGCTCGGTGCCCCGGACCCGTCCGAGGTGGGGTACGCCGGGATGCGGATCGAGGCGGTGAAGGACGGGAAGGTGGTGGCCTCCGCCGAGGCGTCCGCCGACGGCACCTTCACCCTGCCCGCCGCCGCGGACGGGGCCCGGCTGCGGCTGCCCGCGGACAACTTCCGGGAGCCGTACAACGGGGTCTCCTGGCTCGGCCCGGCGCTGGTCACCCCGGCGATCATCGGGGCGTACGTGTGGATGTGGGCGGGCTTCGCGATGGTGCTGATCGCGGCCGGACTCGCGGGCGTGCCCCGGGAGCTGCTGGAGGCGGCCCGGGTGGACGGTGCCTCCGAGTGGCAGGTGTTCCGCAAGGTCACCGTGCCGCTGCTGGCCCCGGTGCTGGCGGTCGTCGTCGTCACGCTGATGATCAATGTGCTGAAGGTGTTCGACCTGGTGTTCATCATCGCGCCGGGCTCCTCCCAGGACGACGCGAACGTGCTGGCGCTGGAGCTGTACCGCAAGGGCTTCTCGGAAGGACAGCCGGGCGTCGCGAGCGCCATCTCGGTGTTCCTGCTGCTGCTGGTGATCCCGGTGATGCTGTTCAACATCCGTCGGCTCAGGCGGGAGGTGCGGCGATGACGGTGACCACCGAAGGCGTCCGGAAGGCCGGGACGGCACGGGCGGTTCCCGCCCGGCGGTCGGTCGGCGCCCGGATCGTGGAGCGGCTGGGCGGCGGGCTGGTCCGCGTGGTGCTGATCGTCGTGGGCCTGTTCTGGCTGGTGCCGACCATCGGCCTGCTGGTGTCCTCGCTGCGCTCGCCGCAGGACATGAGCGCGAGCGGCTGGTGGACGGTGTTCACCGAGCCGTCCCGGCTCACCGTGGACAGCTACCGGACGCTGCTGGAGAACTCCGACATCACGAACTCGCTGCTGAACACCGTGCTGATCACGGTCCCGGCGACGGTCCTGGTCGTGGTGATCGGGGCGCTGGCCGGGTACGCGTTCGCGTGGATGGAGTTCCCGGGCCGGGACTGGTGGTTCCTGGGCGTGGTGAGCCTGCTGGTGGTGCCCGTGCAGGTGGCGCTGATCCCGATCGCCGAACTCTTCGGCAAGATCGGGCTGTTCGGGTCGATCCTCGGGGTGATCCTGTTCCACACCGGGTTCGGGCTGCCGTTCGCGGTGTTCCTGCTGCGGAACTTCTTCGCGGAGATCCCGCGCGAACTGCTGGAGGCGGCCCGCCTGGACGGCGCCGGTGAACTGCGGCTGTTCGCCCGGGTGGTGATGCCGCTGGGCGGCCCGGCGATCGCCAGTCTCGGCATCTTCCAGTTCCTGTGGGTGTGGAACGACATGCTGGTCGCGCTGGTGTTCACCAAGTCGGGCACCCAGCCGATCACGGTGGCCCTGCAGACGCAGGTACGGCAGTTCGGCAACAACATCGACGTCCTGGCGCCCGGCGCGTTCCTCTCCATGGTGATCCCGCTGGCCGTGTTCTTCGCGTTCCAGCGGCAGTTCGTGTCCGGCGTGATGGCGGGCGCGGTGAAGTAACCGTACGAACGGGTCACTTCAGGGGGCGGGCCGGTCGCGGCCCGCCCCCCTTCGCGTCGGGCCGGGGTAGCCCGAATGCCGTACCCGCCGTAACCAATTCACCCCATCGGCCGTTCCCGGACCACCACGCCCGCGCCGAGCGACCCAGGGATGTCCCGTGCCCCGGTTCAGTGTCACCGTGCCGCCACCTCCCGGTTCCCTCCCCGACCCCGGGAGCCGCTGAACACCGTTGTCACGTCCTGGAGTTCCCGTGCCCCTCGGCTCGACGCGGCCCGCCCCGAGCCGGCCGTCCCCCTGGCGTCCGGCGGGACGGCCCGGCCGCGTCCGCACGACGACAGAGAGAACAGAATGCCCCGCTTCAGCATCATCGTCCCGTCCCATGGGGTCGCCGGACGGCTGTCCCAGGCGCTGGACTCGGTCCTCGGCCAGTCCTTCGGCGACCTCCAGCTGATCCCGGTCTGCGACGCCCCCGACGCCGCGGCCGAGGTCGCCGCCGGGTACGCGGGGCGGGACTCCCGGGTGACCGTCGTCCACTCGCCGCCGTCCGCCGGGCTGAGCGGGGCGCGCAACACCGGGATGCGGGCGGCGACCGGCACCTATGTGCTGTTCCTGGACGGTGACGACCTGCTGCTGCCGGGGGCGCTGGCGGTGGTGGACGCCCGGCTGTCCGAGGTCGCCGGGGTGGACGTGCTGTACTGCGAGCACGAGCGCGCCCCCTGGTGGGAGGGCGAGCCGGCGACCCCGGCCGGGCCGCTGCCGGCGAAGGCCCCGCTCGGTGCCTTCGCCCCCGCCGAGCTGCCCGGCCTGACCGGCGTCCAGCTGCCCGCGTGGAGCGCCGTGTACCGCCGGGCCTTCCTCACCGAGCGGGAACTCGTCTTCCCGGACGGGCACTTCACGGACCTGGGCTGGGGCGGGCTGGTGACCGTCGCGGCCGGGCGGATCGCGGTGCTGCGCCGGGCCGTCGTGCGCCACCGGTCCCGCCGCCAGGGCAGCCGGCTGAACCTGCCCGGCCCGCACCAGCACACCCTGCTGGACCAGGTGGAGCGGGTGCTGACCCGGGCGGCCGAGGCGGAGCTGCCTCCCGAGCGGACCGGGCCGCTGTTCGACCAGGTGTTCGCGATGGTGCTGAAGACGGCGTCCCGGCCGGAGCGGCTGCCCTCGGGGCACCGGGCGTTCTTCCGTCGCGCGGCCCGGCTCTACCGGCTGCACCGCCCGGCCGGCCACCGGGTGCCGGACGGCAGCCCCGGCGTGCAGCACCGGCTGCTGGCGGCGGGCGCGTACGGCGCGTTCCGCGCCCTGCGCGGCGCCCACCGGGCGGCCGGCGCCACCGTCGCCCGGCTGCCGCGCCCGCGCGCGGCCCGCACCCGGCTGCGCTACGCCCGCGACCTGCGCCGCCCGCTCGATCCCGGCCTCGCCGTGTACTGCGCGTACTGGGGCCGGGGGTACGCCTGCAACCCGGCGGCGATCCACGCCAAGGCCCGGGAGCTGGCCCCGCACATCCGCTCGGTGTTCCTGGTCGAGGCCGGCCGGGAACACACCGTGCCGGACGGCGTCGAGTACGCGGTGCTCGGTTCGCGCCGCTCCTGGGAGGTGCTGGCCCGGGCCACGTACCTGATCAACAACGCCAACTTCGCCGAGGGCGTGGTCAAGCGGCCGGGCAGCGTGCACCTGCAGACCCAGCACGGCACCCCGCTGAAGACGATGGGCGTGGACCAGTCGGTGTACCCGGTGGTCGCGGCCCGCTCCGGCAGCTTCACCAAGCTGCTGGGCCGGGTCGACCGCTGGGACTTCAACCTGTCGTCCAACCGCCACTCCACCCGGATGTGGGAACGCGCCTTCCCGGGCTCCTACGAACAGCTGGAGTACGGCTATCCGCGCAACGACGTCTACTACACGGCGACCGCCCGTGACGTGGCCCGGATCCGCCGTGAGCTGGGCATCCCGGAGGGCCGGACGGCCGTGCTGTACGCGCCGACCCACCGCGACCACCACACCGGCTTCGAGCCGGGCCTGGACCTGGAGGCGTTCTGCCGGGCGGCCGGGGAGAACGTCGTCGTGCTGCTGCGCGCCCACTACTTCTACGACCGGGGCGGCCCGCGCGGCTCGGGCCGGATCATCGACGTCACCGCGCACCGCTCGACGGAGGACGTGTGCCTGGCGGCGGACGCGCTGATCACCGACTACTCGTCCATCATGTTCGACTACGCCAACCTGGACCGGCCGATCGTGATCCACGCCGACGACTGGGAGGTGTACCGGGAGACCCGGGGCGTCTACTTCGACCTGATGGCCGAGCCGCCGGGCCTGGTCGCCCGGACGCCCGGGGAGCTGGCCGCCGTGTTCCGCGACGGCTCGTACGCCGGTCCCCGGGCGCGGGCGCTGCGGGCCGCGTTCCGGGAGCGGTTCTGCGAGTTCGACGACGGGCGGGCCGCCGAGCGGGTGGTGCGCCGGGTGCTGCTCGGCGAGCCGCCTCAGGCGCTGCCGCCCGTGCTCCCGCTCGCCGAGCGCGTCCCCGCCCCCGCCGCGACCCTCACGAGGAGCTGACCCGCCGTGCCCCGCTTCAGTGTGATCGTGCCCTGCTACCGGGTGCAGGCCTTCCTGCCCGAGTGCCTGGACTCGGTGCTCGGGCAGTCCTTCGGGGACTTCGAGCTGATCGCCGTGGACGACCGCTCCCCGGACGACTGCGGCGCGATCCTGGACGAGTACGCCCGGCGCGATGCGCGGGTGAAGGTGCTGCACCTGCCGGAGAACGTGGGCCTCGGCCCGGCCCGCAATGCCGGGCTCCCGCACGCCACCGGCGACTACCTGCTCTTCCTGGACAGCGACGACACCCTCACCCCGGGCGCGCTGGAGGCCGTGGCCGGCCGGCTCGCCGAGACCGCCGACCCGGACGTGCTGGTCTTCGACTACGCGCGCACCTACTGGTGGGGCGGCACCCGGCGCAACGTCCTCGCGCACCTGCTGGCCAAGGAGGAGGTGTTCACCGCCGCGGAGTACCCGGGCATCCTGGACCTGCTGATGGTGGTCTGGAACAAGGCCTACCGCCGGGACTTCGTCACCGAGCACGGCTTCGCCTTCCCGCCGGGCTACTACGAGGACACCCCCTGGACGTTCCCGGTCATGCTCAGCGCCCGCCGGATCGCCGCCCTGGACCGGATCTGCGTGCACTACCGGCAGCGCCGGCAGGGCAGCATCCTGTCCACCACCAGCCGCAAGCACTTCGACATCCACGACCAGTACGAGCGGGTCTTCGCGTATCTGGCCGGGCGGCCGGAGCTGGCGTCCTGGCGGCCGTATCTGCACCGCAAGATGGGCGAGCACTGCCTGGACATCCTGGCCAAGCCGGACCGGCTGCCGCCCGCCGACAAGGCCGAGTTCTTCCGGCGCACGGCCCGGATGTTCCGCGCCCACCGGCCCGGGGGCGCCCGGGTGGACGGCGAGGTCGCCGTGCTGACCGGTTCCTGGACCGGGTACCGGCTGCGGCGGCAGTCGGCGCGGGCCGGGCGGGAGGCGGCCCGGCGGGCGGGCCGGGCACGCCGGGCCGCCGCCGCGCGGGCCGGCGCCGGCTGGGCCGCGCTCAACGCCCGCCGCCCGCTGGACGAGCGCCTCGTGGTGTACTCGGCGTCCTCGCACCGGGGCGTGCTCGGCGACCCGGCGGCGATCTACCAGGCGGCCCGCGAGATCGCGCCGGAGCTGCGCGGGGTGTGGGTGGTGCGGGACGAGGAGACGGCGGCGGGACTGCCGGACGGCGTGGAGCACGTGATCGTCGGCTCGCGGCGCTATCTGGAGGTCACCGCGCGCGCGAAGTTCTTCGTCAACGACGTCAACTGGCCCGGCACCCTGGCCAAGCGCCCCGGCAGCGTGCACATCCACACCCACCAGTGCACCCCGCTGAAGTACCTGGGCGCCGATCTGCGGGACAAGCCCGGCGCGCGGCTCGGCGTCGACGTGCCGCGGATGCTGCGCCGGGCCGACCGCTGGGACTTCAGCCTGGTCGCGAGCCGCCACGCCGAGCTGGTGTGGGAGCGGGCCTACCCCTGTCACTTCACCTCGGTGCGCACCGGAAGCCCGCGCAACGACGTGCTGGTGCGCGGCGGGCCCGGCGGTTTCCGGGAGCGGCACGGCATCCCGGAAGACCACACGGTGGTGCTGTACGCGCCGACCCGCCGGGACTACCGGCGCGGCGGGTACGTGGACCGGATCGACCTGGCCCGGTTCGCGGCCGGTCTCGGCGCGGGGCACACGCTGGTGGTCCGGCTGCACCCGTCGCTGGCGGCCGGCCCGGCGCGGGGCATGGGCCTGGCGGAGCTGGCCCGGCGCCGGATCGTGGTGGACGCGACCGACGAACCGCACCTGGCGGACGTCCTGCTCGCGGCGGACGCGCTGGTCACCGACTACTCGTCGGTGATGTTCGACTACGCCGTCCTGGACCGGCCGATCGTGGTCCACGCCGACGACTGGCCCGCGTTCGCCGCGAGCCGGGGCACCTACCTCGACCTCACCGCCGAGCCGCCGGGCCATGTCACCCGCGGTTTCCGGGAGCTGTCCGGGCTGTTCCGCTCGGGCGGCTGGCGGGACGGGGAGTCCGCGCGGCTGCGGGCCGCGTTCCGCGCCCGGTTCTGCGAGTTCGAGGACGGGCGGGCCGCCGAGCGGGTGGTGCGGACGCTGCTGCTGGGCGAGCCGCCGTCCGGCCCGGCGTCCCGGATCCCGGGCCAGTCCGGGTCCCGGGACGCGCTGTCGCCGGCGTAGCGGTCAGCAGGCCGCCCGACGGCTACTCGATGACGAGGTCGACGTCGATGTTGCCGCGGGTGGCGTTGGAGTACGGGCAGACCTGGTGGGCGGCCTCGACCAGCTCGCGGCCGGTGGCCTGGTCCACCGTGTCGGGCAGTTCGACGCGCAGGGTGACCTTCAGCCCGAAGCCCTCGCCCTGCTTGCCTATGCCCACCTCGGCGGTCACGGCGGCGTCGCTGACGTCGACCTTCGCCTGGCGGCCGACCAGGCCGAGGGCGCTGCCGAAGCAGGCGGCGTACCCGGCGGCGAAGAGCTGCTCGGGATTGCTGCCCTGGCCGTCGCCGCCCAGCTCGACCGGCATGGCCAGGGCGAGGTCGATCCGGCCGTCGGAGGAGACGGCACGGCCCTCGCGGCCGTGGGTCGCGGTGGCGACGGCGGTGTAGAGCGCGTCCATGGAGACCATCCCTCTCGGATGCGGGGTTCGTTACGATCGAAAGTAGAGCACACAACTAAGTTGTGCACAACTAAATGCCGGGCAAGGGTTACCCTGGAGGCATGACCGAACCGGAGTGGCTCCGCCTGGACCGCCAGATCTGCTTCTCCCTGCACGCCGCGTCCCGCGCCTTCACCGGCGTCTACCGCGTCCTCCTCCAGGACCTCGGGCTCACCTACCCCCAGTACCTGGTGATGCTGGTGCTGTGGGAACAGGGCGAGCTGCCCGTCAAGAAGCTCGGCGAGCGGTTGCGGCTGGACTCCGGCACGCTGTCCCCGCTGGTCAAGCGGCTGGAGACGGCCGGTCTGGTACGGCGTGAGCGCAGCGCCGAGGACGAGCGGTCGGTCCTCGTCCGGCTCACCGGGGAGGGCGCGGCGCTGCGCGAGCGGGCGCTGGAGGTGCCGCGCCGGATCATGTCGGCGACCGGCTTCGACCCGGCGGAGATCGGCGAGCTGCGCGAGCGGCTCGACCGGCTCACCGCCGCCCTGGACGCGGCGGCGCGGACGGAGGCCGCGCGCTGACCGGGCGGACGTAGAGCCGTACGGTCGCCATCCCCCGCACGGCCTCCTCACGGCCGGTGAACTGCTGCCAGAGCGTGGTCACCTTCGCCCGTTCCACGGGGTTGCGCGGCACCCAGCGGGCGCCGAGCAGCCGGCGGTCCCCGACCACCCACACCCGGTCCAGCCGCTCCAGCCTGCGGCGCAGCTCGGCCACGCCGGCCTCGCGCCCGTACAGCGTCCCGGACTCCGCCGCCCCCGCCACCCGCAGCACGTCCCGGGTGCCGCGGAACGGCCGGGGATACGTGAGCGCCACGTTCCGCATGGCCGCCGGGACGAACACGACGGCGTCCCCGTCCGCCAGTTCCCGCCCGGCGGCCCGGGAGACGGCCCCCAGGTCGTCCGCCCGGGACCCGGGGTCGCGGTCGTCGCGGAGGAGGGGGAACTGGTGGAACACCGAGAGGGCGACGGCGGCGACACCGAGGAGGGTGAGGGCCGGGGATGCCAGGGGCCGGCCCCCCGCCCGCCGGCGGCGCCCCCACATCCGCTCCACCGCCCCCACCACCCGCTCCGCCCCGCAGGCCACCAGCAGCGGCGCCCCCGACAGGGCGTAGAGCACGTACCGGTCGACGTACAAGGGCGATGCCTGGGACACCAGCATCAGCACCAGCGGCGGCACCACCGTCACCGGCAGCGCCACCCCCGCGCACGTCGGCTCCCCCCGCCGCCCGGTCAGGCGCGACAGGCCCAGGCAGCCCAGCGCGAGACACACCCAGTACACCGAGTCGGCCGGCCCCAGGAACGTGCGCAGCAGACCCCCGGCCGTCTCCGCCGTGGGCGAGCGCAGCCACGCCAGCTGCGCCGACTGGCCCCGCGACACCACCGCCAGCGGCAGCAGCGCGAGCACGACCGCCGCCGCCGCGCACCCCCAGCCCCGCCATGCCCGCCGTCCGGCCCGGGCCAGCGCCAGCGACACCGCGTGGGCGAGCAGCAGCAGCACGGCGAACTCGTGCAGCCAGCAGGTGACGGCGAGGACCACGCCGTAGGCCCGCCAGGCACCGCCGCGCACGGCCCGTACGAACAGCAGCGTCGCCGCGGTGGCACCGGCCGCGACCAGGGCGTAGGAGCGGCCCTCCTGCGCGTAGTGCCCGGCCATCGGCGTGACGGCGTAGAGCAGCCCGGCCCACAGTCCGGCCCGCGGCCGAAGCAGCCGACGGCCGAGCTCGGCCACCAGCGCCGCCGTGGCCGCCGCCGCGCACACCGACGGCAGCCGCAGCGCGACCTCGCCGGGGCGGACGGCGAGGACGGCGTGCACCAGCAGGTAGTACAGGCCGTGCACCGCGTCCACGTCGTGCAGCAGGTGCCAGATCTGCGGCACGGTTCGGCGCCCCACCTGGAAGCTGACGGCCTCGTCACGCCACATGCCGCCCCGGTCCAGCCGCCACAGCCCGAGGACCAGCATCACCAGCGCGGGCACGCCGGGGACTGCGGCCCGCCGCAGCCGTTCCCGGGCGGGTGGCCGGCTCGTTGTACCGGCCGGTGCGCCCAGGGGCGCGCCGGCCGCTCGACGCGATCGCGGTGTGACAGGAAGCCCGACGTTCACCATGGCCCGATCTCTTGCGATTAGCCAATATTTGCGGATTATGACGGCGTATCAGCCGGGATACACCAACCGCACCGCTTAGGCTCCCATGTGATGAACCGTCTCCGTGTCACCCCCGGACCGATCGTCACCCTCATCGCCCTGTGGCTCGCCACCCGCGCCCTGATGCTGTGGCTGACCGCGCACAGCGGCCCCCGGCTGCTGGGCGGGGGCGCGGTCACCCGGGAGGTGTGGCGGCTGTACCACCACTGGTACGGCGTGCTCGCGCACGGCTCCTTCCCGGTGCACGACACGCTGTGGCAGTACCCGCCGGGCGCGGGCGCGGTGCTGCTGGCGCCGGGGCTGCTGCCCGGCCTGACCTACTTCCAGGCGTTCGTGCTGCTCACCCTGGCCGCGGACGCGGTGACCGTGGCGGCGCTGCTGCGCGCGGGCAGCCGACCCGGCCGCAGCCTGCTCGGCGCGGCCCTGTGGACCGGCGGCCTGCCGCTGCTGCTGCACCTGCCGCTGGCCCGCTACGACGTCCAGGTCACCGCCCTGGCCGTGCTCTCCCTGCTGGCCCTGGCCCGCTCCCCGCGCGCGGGCGGCGCTCTCGCGGCGCTGGGCGCGCTGGTGAAGGTGTGGCCCGCGCTGGTGCTGCTGGGCACGCCCCGGGGCCGGCCGACGCGCGGGGCGTGGCTGTCGGCGGCCTGGACCGGGGCCGGGTGCCTGGCCGTGCTCGCGGTGTTCTTCACCCACCCGCTGTCCTTCCTGCGGGAGCAGGGCGGCCGGGGCGTGCAGATCGAGTCGCTCGGCGGTACGGCGCTCAACCTGGCCCGGCACTTCGGCTGGTCCGGCCGGTCCCGCTACCAGTACGGCGCGGTGGAACTGGTCGGCCCGTATGTCCGCGCGGTCGCCGTCGCCTCCCTCACGCTGACCGTGCTCTCCTTCGGGCTGCTGGTGCTGTGGCGGGTGCGGGCGCGGCACTTCGGCGAGGCGACGCCGTTCGACGCGGCGCTGAGCGCGGTGCTGCTGTTCACGGTCACCAGCCGGGTGATCAGCCCGCAGTACATGATCTGGCTGATCGGGCTGGCCGCCGTCTGCCTGACCTCGCGGCACACCGTCCAGCGGCCGGTGGCAGTGCTCGTCCTGGCGGCGTCCGCGCTGAGCACGGTGGCGTTCCCGATGTACTACCGCGAGGTGATCGACGGCACCTGGGCGGGCTGTCTGCTGATGCTGGCCCGCAACGGGCTGCTGACGGCCGCCGCCGTGCTGTCCTTCGTACGGCTGTGGCGGTCCGCGCGCCCGGCGGCCGGCGGCACCGGGCCCACGACGCGGCCCCGGCCCGGCTCCGACCGCCTCCCGGACCGGGCACTGAGCGCGTCGTAGCGGGGCCTTCCTCGGATCCGGGGCACAGGGGCGGCGAGTCGGTCTTCAGGCCCTGGGCGCCCGGCCCGTCACAGCGCCCTGAGGGCCGCCGCCGTGGTCCGGGCCAGCTTCTCCAGGTAGCCCTTCGGCGGTTTCGGGCCCCGGATCACCACCGAGCGCCAGTACAGCGGGCCGGAGATCAGGTCGAGGGCCAGCTCCGGGTCGGCCCCGGCGCGCAGTTCGCCCCGCTGTTCGGCCGCCGCCACGATCCGGCTGGCCACGCCCTCCTGGCCGTCCCGCAGGGCCTTCCGGAAGGCCTCGGCGAGATCGGGGTTGCGGGCCGCCTCGGCCTGGAGGTCGGGGATGACCTGGGAGGCGACCGGGTGGCGCAGGGCGCGGGAGGTGACCTCGTACAGCAGGCGGAGGTCCCCCTCCAGGGAGCCGGTGTCGGGCACCGGGAAGCCGGTCACCGCCATCGCGGAGACCACGTCCAGGACCAGGTGGAGCTTGGAACGCCAGCGCCGGTACACCGCCGTCTTGCCGACGCCGGCCCGCCGGGCGATGCCCTCGATGGACATGCGGGCGTAGCCGACGGCGGCCAGCTCCTCGAAGACCGCCGTCCGGATGGCCTCGGTCACGTCCTCCCGGAGCACGGCGGCCCCGGCGGGCGCGCGGCGGCGCGGACGCGCCGGCGGCTCGTCGGCGGAGGCGGCGTTCGTCGTCATACCGCACAGCATAGGCCGTGACGACGAAACGGTTGCGTTCCGACGTACCCTGCCCTACGCTCACGTAGCGACGATACGGTCCCGTCCCGACGTAAGAGCACGTGAAGAGAAACGTAAGGAAACGCCGGCCGACGGGCACCGCGGCGCTCCCGGCGCGAGCCGGGCGCGGCATCCCCTCCCCCGAGCGAAAGCAGCGGATGTGAGCCAGGTCCTCCACACACCGCCCCCCACCCGGGCCCCGGCCGACGACGATCTCGCGGCGCTCGCGGCCCGGCACGGCCTGTCGGTCAGCGGCGCCCGCCCCTCCCTGCCGCAGTACGTCCGCCAGCTGTGGGCCCGCCGCCACTTCATCAGTGCCTTCGCCACCGCCAAGCTCACCGCGCAGTACAGCCAGGCGAAGCTCGGCCAGGTCTGGCAGGTCATGACCCCGCTGCTGAACGCGGCGGTCTACTACTTCATCTTCGGCGTGCTGCTCGGCACCAAGCAGAACGTGCCGGACTACGTGCCGTTCCTGGTCACCGGCATCTTCGTGTGGACGTTCACGCAGAGCTCGATCATGGCGGGCACCCGGGCGATCTCCGGCAACCTCGGCCTGGTCCGGGCGCTGCACTTCCCGCGCGCCGCCCTGCCGATCTCCTTCGCCCTCCAGCAGCTCCAGCAGCTGCTGTTCTCGATGTGCGCGCTGGCCGTCATCCTGCTCTGCTTCGGCGTGCCGGTCGCCGCCTCCTGGCTGCTGGCCGTCCCCGCGCTCGTCCTGCAGTTCACCTTCAACGCGGGTGTCTCCATGATCATGGCGCGGCTGGGCGCCAAGACCCCGGACATCGCCCAGCTGATGCCCTTCGTGCTGCGCACCTGGATGTACGTGTCCGGCGTGATGTGGAGCATCGACAAGATCGCCGAGCACGACGTCCTGCCGCATCTCGTCACGGTTCTGCTACAGATCAACCCGGCCGCCGTCTACATCGACCTGATGCGGTTCGCTCTGATCGACAGCTTCCAGGCCGACCAACTGCCCCCGCACGTCTGGGCGGCGGCGGTCGGCTGGGCCCTGCTCGCCGGCGTCGGCGGCTTCATCTACTTCTGGAAGGCTGAGGAGACGTACGGCCGTGGCTGAGCACACCACCGAGAAGGTCCCCACCGTCGTCGCCGACCGCGTCGACATCGTCTACCGGGTCAACGGCACCGGCGCCGGCCGCGGTTCGGCCACCGCCGCCCTGAACCGCATCCTGCGCCGGGGCCAGGCCGAGAAGGCGGCCGGCGTGCGCCGGGTGCACGCGGTGAAGAAGGTGTCGTTCGTCGCCTACAAGGGCGAGGCGATCGGGCTCATCGGCACCAACGGCTCGGGGAAATCGACCCTGTTGAAGGCGGTCGCGGGCCTGCTCCCGGTGGAGAGCGGGCACATCTACACCGACGGCCAGCCGTCCCTGCTCGGCGTGAACGCGGCCCTGATGAACGACCTCACCGGCGAGCGCAACGTCCACCTCGGCGGCCTGGCCATGGGCATGTCCCGGGAGCAGATCAAGGAGCGCTACCAGGACATCGTCGACTTCTCCGGCATCAACGAGAAGGGCGACTTCATCACGCTGCCCATGCGCACGTACTCTTCCGGCATGGCCGCGCGGCTGCGCTTCTCCATCGCCGCCGCCAAGGACCACGACGTCCTGCTCATCGACGAGGCGCTGGCCACCGGTGACCGCTCCTTCCAGCGGCGTTCGGAGGAGCGGATCCGCGAACTGCGCAAGCGCGCCGGGACGGTGTTCCTGGTCAGCCACAACAACAAGTCGATCCGCGACACCTGCGAGCGGGTCCTCTGGCTGGAGCGCGGCGAACTGCGCATGGACGGGCCGACGGAGGAGGTCATGAAGGAGTACGAAGCCTTCACCGGCGAGAAGAAGCCGGCGGCGAAGGCGTAGGCCGCGGCCTCCCGGCACAGACGTCACGACAATATCCGTTTTATATGACCCTTACATGATGTTGTGGAAGATGTGCCGGTCATACCCAGCCTAAGGAGTCCACAGCCATGCCTCAGTTGAGCGTGATCGTCTACGGGTCCACCGCCCAGGGGCATCTGGCCGAACTGCTCGACTCCCTGACACCCCATCCGCCGCCCGACACCGAGGTGGTCGTCGCCGCCGTCGGCGCCTGGGCGCGGGAGACGGCCGAGGCTCACGCGCCCGGAACGATCGTCGTACCGCTGCCGGACGGCACGGGTGACGCGGAGGCCCGCACGGCCGGTGCCGCCCGGGCCTCCGGCCGCTGGCTGCACTTCGTGCACGCCAAGGACGGCCTCCCGGCCGGCGGGCCCCGGCTGATCGCCGAGCGCACCGCCGAACTGGACGCCCCGGACGGCACGGACCCCGTCGACGTGCTCCTGTTCGACCACGTCGGCACGGACTGGCAGGGCGTCAGCAGACCCTCCCCCGACGGCCGCCGGCTGGCCGCCGCCGGCCGGGCCCCCCAGCCCCTGGACGAGGCCGCCGACCTGCTGCGGCTCGCCCCGCTGCTCGGCAACCGCGCCCTGCGCGCCGCCTTCTGGCAGGCCCATAAGGAACTGCACACCCTCGCCGACGAGCCGCGTGCCGCCCACGCCGCCCTGCTGGCCGCCGGCCGGGTCGCCTGCCTGACCCAGGCCGCGTACGAACACCGCGTGCCGCGCCCGCAGAGCCTGCCGCCCCGCACCCCCGAGGACCGGTTCGCGCTCATAGACCGCTACGAGTCCCTGCTCCCGCTCACCGAGGACCGCCGCGCCCCGCACGCGGTGCTGTACGACCTGATGGTGCGTGACCTGGTCTCCACCTTCGCCCGCGAGGACCTGCCCGATCGGGTGGCCCGCGAGTTCTTCCGCCGCGCCTCGCAGGCCGCGGTCCGCTGGCGCCCCGGCGACCACCAGCGCCCGGCCGGCCTGGACGGCATACGGCACGCGCTGCTGGAAGAGGGCGCCTACACCCGCTACCGCGCGCTCCAGGCCGCCAACCGCACCCGCCGCGCCGCCCGCGCGACCCTGCGCACCCGCAAGCGGCAGCTCGGCACCAAGGTCCGCGACCAGCAGTACCGGCGCGCGCTGAGCCGCCCGGTCGACCCCGACCTCGCCGTGTTCGCGGCCTACTGGAACCGCGGGGTGGCCTGCAACCCGGCCGCGATCGCCGCCAAGCTCGGCGAACTCGCCCCGCACATACGCCCCGTGTGGACGGTGAGCAAGAAGAACGCGGCCCTGCTGCCGCCCGGCACCGACCACGTGATCCCCGGCTCCCGCCGCTACTGGGAGACCATGGCCACCGCCAAGTACCTGACGAACAACGTCAACTTCCCCAACGCGGTGGTCAAACGCCCCGACGCGATCCACCTCCAGACCCACCACGGCACCCCGCTCAAGCGGATGGGCATGGACCAGCGGGACCACCCGGCCGCCGCCCAGGGCCTGGACTTCGCCGCGCTGATGGCCCGCGTCGACAGATGGGACTACAGCCTCAGCGCCAACAGCCACAGCACCCGCATGTGGGAGCGCGCCTACCCGTCCCGCTACACCTCGCTGGACTACGGCTATCCGCGCAACGACGTCTACTACACGGCCACCGCCGCCGACGTCCGCGCCGCCCGCGAGCGCCTCGGCATCGCCCCCGGGCAGAGGGCCGTGCTGTACGCGCCCACCCACCGCGACTACGAGGCCGGCTTCACCCCCCGCCTCGACCTGGCCGCCCTCGCCGACAGCCTCGGCGAGAACACGGTCCTGCTCGTCCGCGCCCACTACTTCTACGGCGCCGCCGCCCAGCTCACCGGGCTGCGCCGCTCCGGCCGGATCATCGACGTCTCCGTCTACGACCCCGTGGAGGAGCTGTGCCTGGCCGCCGACGCCCTGGTCACCGACTACTCGTCGATCATGTTCGACTACGCCAACCTGGACCGGCCGATCGTGATCTACGCCGACGACTGGGAGACCTACCGCACCACCCGCGGGGTCTACTTCGACCTGATGGCCGACCACCCCGGCCAGGTCGCGCGCACCCAGGAGGAACTGGCGGAGATCTTCCGCTCCGGCGCCTGGCGCGACGAGCGCGCGGCCAAGGCACGGGCCGCGTTCCGGCACCGGTTCTGCGAGTACGACGACGGACGCGCCGCCGAACGGGTCGTACGGCGGGTGTTCCTCGGCGAGCCGGCGGAGGCGCTGCCCCCGGTCCTGCCCGTCGAGCGGCGCACCCCTGCCCCGACGCCCGAGGAGGCCACCGCATGACCAGCCCCGATGTCACGGTCACGATCATCGTCCACAACGACGCCGCCCGGCTGCCCCGCGCGGTCGCCTCCGTGCGCGCGCAGACCCACGCCGGCATCGAGATCGTCATCAGCGACGACCACTCCACCGACGACACCCCCGAGGTGGCCCGGCGGCTCGCGGCCGAGGACGACCGCATCCGCGTCATCCGGCTGCCGGAGAACAGCGGCGGGTGCAGCGCACCGCGCAACCGGGCCATCGAGACGTCCCGGGCGCCGTACCTGATGTTCCTGGACAGCGACGACGAACTCCCACCGCGCGCCGTGGAGGTGCTGCTCGCCGCGCACCGGGAGCACGAGGTCGACTTCGCCATGGGCGCGGTGCGCCGGGTCCGGGTCGACAACGGGCGCCGCTCCACCTGGATGCCCCACCTGGTCGCC
This sequence comes from Streptomyces rubradiris, assembly GCF_016860525.1. Classification (NCBI taxonomy): domain Bacteria; kingdom Bacillati; phylum Actinomycetota; class Actinomycetes; order Kitasatosporales; family Streptomycetaceae; genus Streptomyces; species Streptomyces rubradiris. Next base: position 4,956,606 of record NZ_BNEA01000015.1, on the reverse strand, counting down.
GAGCGCCGCACCCTGCAGGGCATCGAGGAGGACCCCCGCCTGCTCTTCGAGCACCTGGCGACGAGCAAGATGTACCGGCGCGATTTCCTGGACCGCCACCGGCTCCGCTTCCCCGAGGGCATCCACTACGAGGACCAGCTCTTCTCGGCGCAGGCGTACTGCCTGGCGAAGGCGTTCACGATCGTCCCGGACCCGGTGTACACCTGGTACATCGAGCCGTTCGCCGCCGCGGCCTCCGCCTCCATATCCAACCAGCGGGACCGGATCTCCAACGTCCGCGACCGGGTGGGCGTCCAGCGGCTGATCGACGACTTCCTGCGAGACAGCGGGCACGAGGGGCTGCGGGCGGACAAGGACTTCAAGTTCCTCAAGCACGACTTCCGCATGTACGCCGGCGACCTGCCCTACCGGGACGACGCGTGGCTGGCCTCCTTCGCGGAGATCATGAACCCGTACCTGGACACGCTGTCCCCCGAGGCGTACGACAGGCTGCCGCGGGCCGAGCGGGTGGTGCTGGAGCTGCTGCGGCAGGGGCGCACGGCCGAGGTACGGCCGGCGGCGCGCGGACTGGGGCACGCGGTCGCGCCGCGTGCGGTGACGACCGACGACGCGGGTGTCCCGTACTGGGGTGAGACACCGCCGGCGACGGAGCGGGCCCGCCGCGAACTGGACCTGTCCGAACTGGAGCTGGACACCCGCCCGTTCCCGACAGCGCTGTTCCGCCACGAGATCACGGACCTGACGTACGACGCCGGCGCGGCCCTCACCCTGACGGTCCGCACCTACGATCCCGGCCTGCGCCTGCCCGTCGGCCCCCAGCGGGCGTCGCTGCTGCTCACCCCCGGCAAGCGCCGGATGACGGTCCCGTTCCGCCTGGACCCGGTGCGCCCGGGCGTCTTCACCGGCACGGTCCGCCTCGACCTCGCCTCGGCGTCCCTCCCGGTCCAGGGCTTCGACGGCTTGCGCCACCCCCAGATCCGGCTGGAGCAGCAGGGCCTGGCCAACTCGTCCGTGCTGCTCGCCCCGCTGGACTTCCCCGCGCGCACGGCCCGCGTCCCGCACCACACCGTCACCGTCGAACCGGAACCCCGCAACCCCGGCCGGCTGCAGATCCGCTGGCGGCCGGTGGGGGCGACGGCCCGGGTCCTGCGCCCGATGGCCCGCCGGGTCACCAACCCCCGCCTGCGCAGCGCCGCGCGACTGGCGGCGAGCGTACTGAAGTAGGGGGCACGTGCGAGCGCCATCGTGACGCGTCTCCCGCCCTAGCTGCGGGCAGTCGTGCCGCTAGGGCGGCACGGGTGGGCGCAGCGGCACCCGGCCGGCGCCGGTAAGCGCCCCCGGCCCCCGGCCCCCGGCCCCCGGCCAGCTCAGGGCACCACGCGGTACAGCACCTGTCCCCGGGGCCCCACGGCCGTCTTGTGGAGCCACGGGGCCGGGGCGCCCCCGACCACCCAGCGCACCCCGTACTCCCGCAGGATCTCCCGCCGCTCCTCCGGCCCGGCCGCGGCCGAGAAGTACCGTTTCACCGCCGCCTCCCGCCGCGCCGCGTCCGGCAGGAACACGTCCGGATAGCCGGGCGCCACGGTGTACGGCCCGTACGCGGGGATCTGCCGGGCCGGGAAGCGGCGGGCCATCACCACGTCGCCGTACCGCACCCCGGCCCGTACGGTCCACTGGTACCCGGCCCACGGCTGCCGGTACTTCGCCGCGACCGCCCCGGGCAGCGCGTCCTCGCGCACCACGTACCCGAGCGTCCCGGCCTGCGTCCACGCGCCCGCCGCCAGCGCGACGAGCAGCACGCACGCCCACCCCCGGCGCACCGCCCACCGCCCCGCCGACACCGCCTGGAGCGCGGCGGCGAGCTGGGCCGGGATCAGCGCGGCGGGCAGCGCGCGGCCCCAGGAGTAGTGGCCGGTCAGCCCGCCCGCCGCCACCATCAGGACGCCGAGGAGGAAGAACAGGGCGAGCGGGTCCCGGCGGTCCCGGCGCAGCCGGAACCCCAGCGCCACCACCCCGAGCAGCACATACCCGAACCGCCCGGCCAGGTCCCGGTACAGCGACCGGTGGACCGCCTCCAGGTCCCCGCCGGCGAAGAACAGCGCGAAGAAGTCGTAGTACGGCCACAGCCACAGCACCAGCAGCCCGGCGAGCAGTCCGGTGCCGAGGCGGAGCAGCGTCGCGCGCGCCGGGCGGGCCCCGGCCACCATGGCCAGTGCGCCCAGCGTCGCCACCACCCCGGTGAACTGGTGGCACAGCAGGATCACCGCCCACAGCGCCCCCAGCGCGGCCCCCGCGCCCCACCCGGCCGGTCCGCGCGCCGCCCGGGTCAGCCACGCCCAGAAGTGGAAGGTGAGCCCGAGCGCCAGCACGCTGGGGTACGACACCGTCAGGGCCAGGGAGTTCAGGCCGAGGAAGCCGCTCCAGGCGAACAGCGCCGGGCCCCACAGGAACAGCAGGCTCAGCAGGGCCAGGGCGGGTGCGGCGCGGTGCGCGGTGAGGGTGCGGACGTAGCGGTGGACGCCCGTCACCAGCAGCGCCAGTCCGGCGAGCGCGGCCAGCCGCAGGACCACGAAGACGGACAGGCCGGTCAGCTTGGCGACGATGCCGAGCAGCAGCGTCCACGGCGAGTAGTACGGGCTCGGCGTGTCGGCGTCGACCAGCGGGTTGCCGGGATGCAGGAGGCCGTGCCGCAGCCGCTCGACCGTGGCCGCGTGCATGCCCAGGTCGCCCGCCCACGGCAGCCGGACGACGACCAGGAGCAGCAGCACCAGGACCAGTGCGGCGGCGCCCTGCACCGCCGCCCGGCCGGCGCGGGCCACCGGATGGCGCGGCACCGCCGTGCGCTGCTCCGGTTCGATGTCGGATGTCGTGGTCTGCATGATCCACCGACCCTACCTCCGTCCGTGTCTCCCGCTCCGGACGGAGGATGCCCGGATGGACGACACGCCCCCGGAGAGACGGAAGGCGCCCGGGGCCACCGCGGGCCCCGGGCGCCTGTCCCTCCGCGCGGACTACGAGTGCGTGCGCAGCAGCGTCCGCATCGTGCGCATCGCCACCGACAGGTTGGCGAGGTCGAACGAGTCCGAGCCGCGGATCTCGTCCAGGGTGGTGCGGGCCCGGCTCAGCAGCGCCGCGTTCTTCTGCTCCCACGCCTCGAACCGCTGCTCCGGCGTCGAGGTGCCGTTGCCCACCGCGAGGATGTCCGCGGTGAGGGCCGCGTGCGCCGCGTACAGGTCCTCGCGGATGGAGGCACGGGCCATCGACTGCCAGCGGTCGGTGCGGGGCAGCTCGATGATGCGGTCCATGAGCCGGGTGATGTCCAGGCGGTCGGCGAGGTCGTAGTACACCTCGGCGACGTCCAGCGGCTCCTTGCCCATGCGGTCGGCCACCGACACGATGTCGAGCGCCGGGAAGGCGGAGGAGAAGCCGGCCACGCGGGTCGCCAGCTCGTCCGGGACACCGGCCGCGGACAGCTCGTCGTACACGTGCTGGTACCACTCCAGGTCCGCGCCGCGCAGCAGCTTCGGCAGCTCCTGCCAGACCCGCTCCACCCGCTCGGCGAAGAACTCCACCGTCTCGGCGAGCTGGACCGGCTGCTGCCGGTTGTTCAGCAGCCAGCGCGTGCCGCGCTCGACCAGACGGCGCGAGTGCAGCCGGATGCGGGTCTGCACGGCCGCGTCGACCTTGTTGTCCAGCGCCTCGACGGCGTCCCACACCGGTGCCGCGCAGAAGATCACGCGGGCCGCGGTCTGGGCCCGGACGATCTCCTCCAGGGAGGCGCCGGTCTCCTCGCGCAGCCGGTGCAGATACGTCGTACCGCCCGTGTTGACCGTGTCGTTGACCAGCACGGTGGTGGTGATCTCGCGGCGCAGCGGGTGGTTGTCGATGGCGTCGGCGAACCGCTCGCGCAGGGCCGTCGGGAAGTAGGCGTGCAGCAGACCGCGCAGGTACGGGTCGTCCGGCAGCGAGGTGTGCAGCAGCTCCTCGGCCACCGTGATCTTCGTGTACGCCAGGACGACGGCCGTCTCCGGGCCGGTCAGGCCCTGGCTCTGGGCGAGGCGCTCGCGGATCTGCCGGTCGGTCGGCAGGAACTCCAGCGCCCGGTCCAGGTGGCCCTCGCGCACCAGGTGGCGGATGAACCGCTGCTGGGCGTGGAGCATGTCCTTGGCCTGGAACAGGGCGTTGGCCAGGGCGGTGTTCTGCGCGTAGTTGTTGCGCAGGACCAGCGCGCCGACCTCGTCGGTCATCTCGGCGAGCAGCTTGTTGCGCTGCTTGACGGTCATGTCGCCGTCCGCGACCAGGCCGTTCAGCAGGATCTTGATGTTCACCTCGTGGTCGGAGGTGTCCACACCGGCGCTGTTGTCGATCGCGTCGGTGTTGATCTTGCCGCCGTGCCGGGCGAACTCGATCCGGCCGAGCTGGGTCAGGCCCAGGTTGCCGCCCTCGCCGACGACCTTGGCCCGCAGGTCCTGGCCGTCCACGCGGATGGCGTCGTTGGCCTTGTCGCCGACGTCGGCGTGGGACTCCGTCGACGCCTTGACGTACGTGCCGATGCCGCCGTTCCACAGCAGGTCCACCGGCGCCTTGAGGATGGTCCGCATCAGGTCGGCCGGGGTCATCTTGGTGACCTTGCCCTCGATGCCGAGGGCCTCGCGGATGTGGCTGTTGAGCGGGATCGACTTGGCGCTGCGGGGGAAGATCCCGCCGCCCGCCGACAGCAGGCTCGTGTCGTAGTCGGCCCAGCTGGAGCGGGGCAGCTCGAACAGGCGGCGGCGCTCGGCGTAGGAGGTGGCCGCGTCCGGGTCCGGGTCGATGAAGATGTGCCGGTGGTCGAAGGCGGCGACCAGGCGGATGTGCTCCGACAGCAGCATGCCGTTGCCGAACACGTCACCGGACATGTCGCCGATGCCGACGACCGTGAAGTCCTCGGTCTGCGTGTCCACGCCCAGCTCGCGGAAGTGCCGCTTGACGGACTCCCAGGCGCCGCGCGCGGTGATGCCCATGCCCTTGTGGTCGTAGCCGGCCGAGCCGCCGGAGGCGAAGGCGTCGCCGAGCCAGAAGTCGTAGCTGTTCGCGACGTCGTTGGCGATGTCGGAGAAGGTCGCGGTGCCCTTGTCGGCGGCGACCACCAGGTAGGTGTCGTCGCCGTCGTGCCGGACCACGTCCCGCGGCGGCACGACCTCGCCGGCCACCATGTTGTCGGTGATGTCGAGCAGCGCCGAGATGAACGTCTTGTAGCTGGCGATGCCCTCGGCCAGCCAGGCGTCGCGGTCCACGCCCGGGTCGGGCAGCTGCTTGGCGACGAAGCCGCCCTTGGCGCCCACCGGCACGATCACGGTGTTCTTCACCATCTGCGCCTTGACCAGGCCGAGGATCTCCGTACGGAAGTCCTCCCGCCGGTCCGACCAGCGCAGACCGCCGCGCGCGACCTTGCCGAAGCGCAGGTGCACGCCCTCCACCCGCGGCGAGTACACCCAGATCTCGAACGCCGGGCGCGGCGCGGGCAGGTCCGGGATGGCCTGCGGGTCGAACTTCATGGAGACGTAGTCGTGCGGCTCGCCGCCCGGCCCCTCCTGGAAGAAGTTCGTGCGCAGGGTCGCCTTGATGACGGTCAGGAACGACCGCAGGATGCGGTCCTCGTCCAGGCTGGCCACCTGCTCCAGGGCCGCGTCCAGCTCCTCCAGCAGGGCGTCGGTGATCTCCACGCCGGCCTGCTGCCGCTCCGGGGACATCCGGGCCTCGAACAGGGAGACCAGGAGCCGGGTGGTGTGGACGTTGTTGCGGAGGGTGTCCTCCATGTAGTCCTGCGAGAAGGTCGAGCCGGCCTGCCGCAGGTACTTGGCGTAGGCGCGCAGCACCATCGCCTGCCGCCAGGTCAGCCCGGCGCTGAGCACGAGGGCGTTGAAGCCGTCGTTCTCGGCCTTGCCGGTCCAGGTCGCGGCGAACGCGTCCTGGAACCGCTCCCGGCCGTCGTCACCCAGGTAGTCGCCGTTGCCGCCGCCGGGCGACTTCGGCATGCGCAGGCCGAAGTCGTAGATCCAGGCGGTGGTGCGGTCGGCGCAGCGCATCTCGTACGGCCGCTCGTCGGTGACCTCGACGCCGAGCCGGCTGAGCACCGGCAGCACCTTGGACAGCGAGACCGTGCCGCCCTTCTGGTAGATCTTGAACCGGCGCTCGTCGGGTGCGGCGCCCACCGGCTCGTACAGGCTCAGCGAGAAGGCCTTGTCCTCGCTCAGCTGCTCCAGGTGGGCCAGGTCGGCGACGGCCGCGCGCGGGCTGTGGTCGGCCTTGTAGCCCTCCGGGAAGGCGTGGTTGTAGCGGCGCAGCACCTCGGCCGCGCGCTCCTCGCCGCACTCGGCGGTCAGCGCCTCGGCGAACGCGTCGGCCCAGGAGCGGGCCGCCTCCACCAGGCGGGCCTCGATGCGCTCCTTGTCGGCGTCCGACAGCTCGGGCAGCTCGGTGCCCTGCGGGACGCGGACCACGAAGTGCAGCCGGGAGAGGATCGACTCGGTGTTCCAGGCGGTGAAGTCGACGCTGGTGCCGCCCAGCTCCTCCTTGAGGATGTCGATGATCCGCAGGCGCACGCCGGTGGTGTAGCGGTCGCGCGGGAGGTAGACGAGGGCCGAGTAGTAGCGGCCGTACTCGTCCTGGCGCAGGTACAGCCGCAGCCGGCGGCGCTCCTGGAGGTAGAGCACGCTGGTGACGATGGCCTGGAGCTCGGCGACCGGCGTCTGGAACAGCTCGTCGCGCGGGTAGGTCTCCATGATCTGGAGCAGGTCGCGGCCGTCGTGGCTGTGCGGCGAGAAGCCGGCCCGGTCCAGCACCTCGTCCACCTTGCGGCGGATCACCGGCACCCGGCGCACGGACTCGGTGTAGGCGGCGGAGGAGAACAGGCCGAGGAAGCGGCGCTCGCCGACGACGTTGCCGTCCGCGTCGAACTTCTTGACGCCGATGTAGTCCAGGTACGACGGCCGGTGCACGGTGGCCCGGCTGTTGGCCTTGGTCAGCACCAGCAGCTTGTGCTCGCGGGCCTTGGCGCGGGCGTCGGCCGGGAGGCGCTCGAAGGAGGGGCTGACCGGGTGCTGGTCCTCCTTGGCGTGGTGCGGGTCCGAGCGCAGTATGCCGAGACCGGTGCCGGGCACGGCGGCGAGCGTGTCGTCGTCGCGCAGCTGGTACTCGCGGTAGCCGAGGAAGGTGAAGTGGTCCGCGGCCAGCCAGTGCAGCAGCTCGCGGGCCTCCGCGACCTCGGGGCGGGGCAGGTCGGCGGGGGCGGGCTCGCCCTCCAGGCCGTCGGCGATGCGGATCGCCGCGTCCCGCATCTTCTCCCAGTCCTCGACGGCCTCGCGCACGTCGGACAGCACGCGCAGCAGGTCGGCGGAGATCTGCTTCAGGTCGGCGCGGTCGGTCTCCCGGTCGATCTCGACGTGGATCCAGGACTCGACATGCGCGTCGTGCGGGAGGGCGTCGCCGACGGGCGGGGTCGGCAGCACCTCGAGCAGCTTGCCGGTCAGGTCCCGGCGGACCACGAACTGCGGGTGGATGACGACGTGGATGCCACGCCCCTGCCGCGTCAGCTCGTTGGTGACCGAGTCCACGAGGAAGGGCATGTCGTCGGTGACGACCTCCACGACGGTGTGGCTGCACGTCCACCCGTTCTCTTCCACGGTCGGGGTGTGCACCCGCACGTTGGCGGTGCCCTGCGGGCGGTGCTCGGCGAGCCGGTAGTGCGAGACCGCGGCGCCGAAGACGTCGACCGGGTCGCGGTCGGCGAAATCCTCGGGGGCGGTGTGCAGGTAGTAGCGCTGGAGGAACGCGAGCACGGATTCGCTGTCCGGGGTGCCGGGGGTGCCCTCGCTCGTCGTCCCGGTCGGTAGGTGCCCCCCGACCGGGCTGTTCTCAGCTACCCGGGCGGCCCTTTCGAGCAGCTCGGCCTTGGCTTCGTCCAGCTTGGTCTGCATTGTCCTCTGGCTCCTGTCGCGCGCCGTTGCGTGACGTAGAAGGAAGTTCTGTCTCTTCCCTTGCGACACAACGCCACGTCCCGGGGTGTCCGGTCACTGTCGACGGTATGCCGCGAGGCGAGATGAGCGGGGAGATTTCGGCCAATTTGATGACGCCGGCCGAGTGTGACGCTGCTCTCGGCACCGTCGTGTCCCGGACCGTTTCCGGCGCCGCGGGGGCGTCCGCGCCCCCGTCCCGCCCGCGAGGACCAGCGACTGCCGCCCGGTCACGGAGACGAGCCGTGCAACCCGGGCGCAGGGCGGGAACAGGATCGTTCCCGCGGGATATCGCGCTGATCACGCCACAAGGCTATCGCTCTTGCCCCGGGGCGCGTCATGAGCCGCTTGTGTACAAAACCGAGGGGTGAAGTTTGACATTCTGCACAGCGGTGGGGGCGTGGCGGGTGGCGTATCCGGCCACCGGCGCGCGCCGCCCGCCGCCGGGCCATCCGGTCGCGCCCCCGCGTGCGCCGCCGCACTCTGAAAACCACCGGGTCCCCTTGGCAAGCGCGCCCGGCGCGGGGCACGGTGCCTCAAGCCCGCCGCGGGTCCCAGCGTCCCACCGCGGAGCCCCGAGTCCCACCCCCACGCACGAAACCCCGCGAGGAGCCGACATGCCCACGAAGATCCTCATCGTCACCGGTGACGCCGCGGAGTCCCTGGAGGTGTTCTACCCCTACCAGCGGCTGCGCGAGGAAGGCTACGAGGTCCACATCGCGGCCCCCTCCCGCAAGACGCTCCGCTTCGTCGTCCACGACTTCGAACCCGGCTACGACACGTACACCGAGAAGCCCGGCTACACCTGGCCCGCCGACCTGGCGTTCGCCGAGGTCGACCCCGGTGAGTACGCGGCCCTGGTGATCCCCGGCGGCCGGGCGCCCGAGTACCTGCGCAACGACGCCGAGCTGCGCAAGATCCTCAAGGCGTTCTTCGACGCGGACAAGCCCGTGGCCCAGATCTGCCACGGTCCGCTGCTCACCGCCGCGGTCGACTCCCTGCGGGGCCGCCGGGTGACGGCCTACCCGGCCCTGGAACCGGACATGCAGGCGGCCGGCGCGGACTTCCAGGACACCGAGGCGGTGGTCGACGGCACCCTGGTCTCCTCCCGCGCCTGGCCGGACCACCCGGCGTGGATGCGGGAGTTCCTGAAGGTGCTGCGGGCGTCCGCGCCGGCGAGCTGAGCCCGCGTACCTGATCCCGCCGCGGGGTCCGGGCGGCGGGCACGTCGTGGCCGCGCGCGCCGTTCCCCCGCCCCCCCTGCGCGCCGTTCCCCACGCCCCCCTGCGGGGCCCGCCTCGCCGCCCCGGGTTACGCCGCTGACCTCCGCACCGTCCTCCGCACCTCGTCACGCCGCTGTTCTCCGCGCCTCCGCGACCGCCTCGGCCAGGGAATCCACCACCGGCACCCCGGCCCCCTCCAGACTCGCCCGGCTGTGCGACCCCCCGCTGTACAGCACGGCCCGGGCCCCCACGTGCCGTGCCGCGACCGCGTCGTCCGCCGCGTCCCCGATCACCACGGTCCGCTCCGGCTCGGCCACCCCCGCCAGCGCCCGCAGGTGCCGCACCATGTGCTCGGCCTTGCTGCCGCCGGACGGGCCGGTGCGCCCGTCGATCCGTACGAAGTGCGGCTCGATGCCGAAGCCCCGCACCACCGGCACCAGTTCCTCGTGCCCGTACATGCTCAGCAGCGACTGGCTGTGTCCGTCCGACCGCCACCCGGCGAGCAGTTCCTCGGCCCCCTCGGTCAGCCCGCACCGCACCCGGTGCTCGGTGTAGTGCCGGTGGAAGGCCCCGTCCATCAGCTCCCACTCGGCGTCGCTCGGCAGCCGGCCGAGCAGCCGCTCGTAGAACTTGGGCACCGGTACGCAGTACAGCGAGCGGTACTGCTCCAGTGTGATCGGCGCGAGTCCCAGTTCGGCGAAGGCGGCGTTCGTCGCCCCGATGACCGCGTCATTGTCGTGGAAGAGCGTCCCGTTCCAGTCCCAGACGATGTGCGCGCGCTTGTGCGTCCCCATGCCCGAGACCGTACCCGCCGCCACTGACAATCACGGCGCCGGTCCAGGTCAGCCCTGTGCGACGAGGTTGGGGATCTCCTGCGTGGCGTACCACAGCAGTTCGTGGTCGTCCGCCCCGTCCACCACGAACCGGGCGTCGTCGTCCCCGCCGTCCGCGGCCGGGAGCGCCCGCGCCGCCGCGGCCACGTCCGGTTCCGCGTCCTCGGCGTCGACGTGCACGGCGGCCGCCTTCGCCAGCGGCACCGACACCGCGACGGTCACCTGGCCGAGGGCGGAGGGTTCGAGCCCGCGGTCCGGGTCGACGCTCGCCGCGCCGTCGGGCACGTCCACCGCGACCACCACCCGGCGCCGTACCGCGTCCGGGTCCGCCGCCAGCAGCCGCAGCGAGGCCAGCGCGGCCCGGCCGAGCGCCGCGTACTCCAGCTCCTCGATGTCCTCGGAGAGGTACCACTCGCGCAGGGCGGGCGTGACGGCGTACGCGACGAAGGGGCCGCTCCCCAGCTCGCCCGTCCTGTGCGCCTCGGCGAGAGCGGGGAGGGTCAGGGGGACGTAGACGCGCATACTGGCCGCTCTTTCCTGGTCAAAGGCTCCGCTGGGGCCCCGGGGAGGGCGGCTGGCGCGTCTCCCGGTGGGCCTTCAGGATACGTGCGCCGGTCCCCTTTCGAGCCCCTGCCCGCTCCCGTCGAGAAGTCCACTCCAGGCCGCCGGTTCACCCTCTCCGGCCGCTTCCTCGCGGGGTCCGGGACCCTCACCCCACCCTGATGGGTGAACTTCTCCGGCTCCCGCCCACCGGTCGCCCCTCGCTTGTCCGCGCCTTTCCCGCCCCGTACAAGGTCCCCACCACTTGTTACCGCCCGGTACCCCTCCCGGGCCGGCCGAACGGGATCCCCATGAACAAGGTCATGAGCCGAACCGTCCAGCCCCGCCCGCGGCACCGCCCGCCGACCCGCCGCGACACCCGCCGCCCCGGCGGAGCGCCACCCCGCGCGGCCACCCGCCCGGCGGCCGGCCGCGCCCAGAGCCCGCGCACGGCCCCCGGGACGGCCGCACGGCAGCCCCGGCCCACCGACCTCTTCGCGGACCGCCTGCTCGCCGTCCTGAGCGGCCAGCGGCCCGTCCACTGGATGCTCCGCCACACGGCCGGCCGCGCCTACGACGACCTCGCCCGCCTCGCCGAACGCGGCCCCCTGCGCTCCCGCGGCATCCGCCCGGTCGTCCAGGACATCGGCTACTACGTCGCCGGCGAGGGCGCGCTGGAGGTCTTCGCCCGGGTCGCCACCGGCGACCGCCTGCGTGCCATGGCCTTCCGCCTGGAACGCGGCGAAGACCTCCGCTGGCGCTGCACAGCGGTGGAAACGGGGCCCGTGTGACCCCCTTCCCCGGCTCCCACCTGACCGCCTCCCGGGCCCGTCGCGGCCCGGAGCGACGCCCGAGGGCCGGGTCCCTCTCGGAGACCCGGCCCTCGGACACCGCCGGCCGCTCGGGCGCGGCGTCGCTTCCCGCGTTACTTCGTCACTCCGTCACTTCTTACGGCGCCGGCCGCCCTTGGCCTGCCGCCGCCGCTCCGCCCGGGTCAGCCCGTCCGACTCGGAGCGCACCGGCTCCTCGTCCTCCAGGTCCCGCTCCACGATGCCGCCCTCGCCGTCCACCGTCGGCGCGGAGAAGTGCAGCTCCCGGCGCTGCGGAACGTCCAGTCCCTTCGCGCGGATCTCGGGGCGGGCGGTCGCCTGCGCCGGCACCGTGTCCTGCGCGCCCTCGCCGGCCGGCTGGGCCTGCGCCTCGACCGGGACCTCCTCGACCTGCTGCTCGACCTGGACCTCCAGGTTGAACAGGTAGCCGACGGACTCCTCCTTGATGCCGTCCATCATCGCGGTGAACATGTCGAAGCCCTCGCGCTGGTACTCGACCAGCGGGTCCTTCTGCGCCATCGCGCGCAGGCCGATGCCCTCCTGGAGGTAGTCCATCTCGTAGAGGTGCTCGCGCCACTTGCGGTCCAGGACCGACAGCACGACCCGGCGCTCCAGCTCACGCATGATCTCGGAGCCGAGCTGCGCCTCGCGGGCCTCGTACTGCTCGTGGATGTCCTCCTTGATGGACTCGATGATGAACTCGGCGGTCAGACCGGCCCGGTCGCCGGCCGCCTCCTCCAGTTCCTCGATGGTGACCTTCACCGGGTACAGCTGCCGGAAGGCGCCCCACAGCCGGTCCAGGTCCCAGTCCTCGGGGAAGCCCTCGGAGGTCTCCGCGGTGACGTACGCCTCGATCGTGTCGTCCATGAAGTGCCGGATCTGCTCGTGCAGGTCCTCGCCCTCCAGGACGCGGCGGCGCTCGCCGTAGATGACCTCACGCTGCCGGTTGAGCACCTCGTCGTACTTCAGGACGTTCTTACGGGTCTCGAAGTTCTGCGTCTCGACCTGTGCCTGCGCGGACGCGATGGCGCGGGTGACCATCTTGTTCTCGATCGGCACGTCGTCCGGCACGTTGGCCATGGACATCACGCGCTCGACCATCTGGGCCTTGAACAGGCGCATCAGGTCGTCGCCCAGCGAGAGGTAGAAGCGGGACTCGCCCGGGTCGCCCTGACGGCCGGAACGGCCGCGCAGCTGGTTGTCGATGCGCCGCGACTCGTGCCGCTCGGTACCGAGGACGTAGAGGCCGCCGAGCGACTCCACCTCCTCCTTCTCCGCCTTGACGGCCTGCTCGGCCTTCTCCAGGGCGGCGGGCAGGGCCGCGGCCCACTCCTCGATGTGCTCCTCGGGGTCGAGGCCGCGCTGGCGCAGCTCCGCCTCGGCGAGGTCCTCGGGGTTGCCGCCGAGCTTGATGTCCGTACCACGGCCGGCCATGTTGGTGGCCACCGTCACCGCGCCCTTGCGGCCCGCCTGGGCCACGATCTGCGCCTCGCGCTCGTGGTGCTTGGCGTTCAGCACCTCGTGCTGGATGCCGCGCTTGCTGAGCTGCTGCGAGAGGTACTCCGACTTCTCGACGGAGGTCGTGCCGACGAGGATCGGCTGGCCCTTCTCGTGCTTCTCGGCGATGTCGTCCACGACCGCCTCGAACTTGGCCACCTCGGTGCGGTAGATCAGGTCCGACTGGTCCTTGCGGATCATCGGCCGGTTGGTCGGGATCGGGACCACGCCGAGCTTGTAGATCTGGTGGAACTCGGCGGCCTCAGTCATCGCCGTACCGGTCATGCCGGAGAGCTTGTTGTAGAGGCGGAAGAAGTTCTGCAGGGTGATCGTGGCGAGCGTCTGGTTCTCGTCCTTGATCTCCACCCCTTCCTTCGCCTCGATCGCCTGGTGCATGCCCTCGTTGTAGCGGCGGCCGGCGAGGATGCGGCCGGTGTGCTCGTCGACGATCATGACCTCGCCGTCGATGACGACGTAGTCCTTGTCGCGCTTGAACAGTTCCTTGGCCTTGATGGCGTTGTTCAGATAACCCACGAGCGGGGTGTTCACCGACTCGTAGAGGTTGTCGATGCCCAGCCAGTCCTCGACCTTGCCGACACCGGACTCGTGGATGGCGACCGTGCGCTTCTTCTCGTCGACGTCGTAGTCGCCGGTCTCCTCGATGCCCTTGAGGGGGTTGCCGGCCTCGCCGCGCTTGAGGCGGGTGACCAGCTTGGCGAAGTCGCCGTACCACTTGGTGGCCTGGTCGGCCGGGCCGGAGATGATCAGCGGCGTACGGGCCTCGTCGATGAGGATGGAGTCGACCTCGTCCACGATGGCGAAGTTGTGGCCGCGCTGCACCAGCTCGTCCTTCGACCACGCCATGTTGTCGCGCAGGTAGTCGAAGCCGAACTCGTTGTTCGTGCCGTAGGTGATGTCGCACGCGTACTGCTCGCGGCGCTGGGCCGGGGTCATGCTGGCGAGGATGCAGCCGACGTCCAGGCCCAGGAACTTGTGGACGCGGCCCATCATCTCGGAGTCGCGCTCGGCCAGATAGTCGTTGACCGTGACGATGTGCACGCCGTCGCCGGACAGCGCGTTCAGATAGGCGGGCAGGGTGCCCACGAGGGTCTTGCCCTCACCGGTCTTCATCTCGGCCACATAGCCGAGGTGGAGCGCGGCGCCGCCCATCAGCTGCACGTCGTAGTGCCGCTGGCCGAGGACCCGCTTGGCGGCCTCGCGGACCGTGGCGAACGCCTCGGGGAGCAGGTCGTCGAGGCTCTCGCCGTCGGCGTACCGCTGCTTGTACTCATCGGTGAGGGCCCGCAGCTCGGCGTCGGAGAGGTCGACGAAGTCCTCTTCGATGGAGTTGACCTGGTCCGCGATGCGGTGCAGCTTGCGCAGGATCTTGCCTTCGCCTGCACGCATGATCTTCGAGAGGACGGACACGGGGGCTGGTCTCCTTGCCGGTCGGGCCTGGGACGGTCGGTGTTTCCTTCTGACTACTGAGCAACGGCCATCGTATGCGAGGACCCGGTCGCGCCGGGAGGCCCGGCGCCCCGGCGGCTTGCTTCATCCAGGACAACGGACGGGGTGTCCTGATGGTGCCGCTCGGGCGCGAGGAATTACGCGAATTGTGATCACGCGCTCACGCAACGGGGAAATCCGTGGCGCCGGCCCGGGGCGCCGCGCAGAATCGGGCGATGGAACACGTCACGCTCACCACGGACCGTCTCGTGCTGCGTCCGGTCGGCCCCGAGGACACCGCCGCGGTGTACGCCGCCGCGCAGGACCCCGGCATCCAGCGCTGGACGACGGTTCCCTCCCCTTACCTGCCCGAGCACGCGGCCGGCTTCACGGAGCGGACCGTCCCCGACGGCTGGGCGCAGGGGTCGATGTTCACCTTCGGCGTGTTCCTCACCAGCGGGGAGCTGGCCGGCATGCTCGGCCTGACGACGCGCTCGCCGGGCACGGCCGAGATCGGGTTCTGGGCGGCCAAGGAGCACCGCGGCCGGGGCTACGTCGTGGAGGCCACGCTCACCGCCTGCCGCTGGGCCTTCACCGAGGCCGGTGTGGACCGGGTCGAGTGGCGGGCCGAGGTCGGCAACCACGCCTCCCGCGCGGTGGCCGAACGCGCGGGCTTCACCGTCGAGGGCGTGCTGCGCTCCGCCGTCACCAACAAGGGGGTGCGCCGGGACTGCTGGGTCGGCTCGCTGCTCCCCTCGGACCTGGGTCTGCCGTCCACCGCCCCGTACCTGCCCGCGCGTCCCTGAGCCGCCTTGAGCCGCGGCCCCGGGCGAACGCGCTGGTCATCGCGGACTGTCGGTGCCACCCTCTATCGTCACGGGACATGACGACCCTTCCGCGTCCCACCACCTCGCTCACCGCGGACGACGCCCGCCGGATAGTCCTGCGGGCCCAGGGCCTGCTCGGCGCGCCCGACCGGCGCGCCGGGGTCCGCGGGGTGCTGCGCCACCTCGGCGCGGTCCAGCTCGACACCATCTCGGTCCTGGCCCGTTCCCACGAGCTCGTGCCGTACGCCCGGCTGGGCGCGGTCGGCCGGCGGACGGTGGAGGCCGCGTACTGGACGGACACCCACGCGTTCGAGTACTGGTCGCACGCGGCCTGCCTGCTGCCCATCGAGGAGTGGCCCCACTTCGCCTTCCGCCGCCGCGCCTTCCGCGACCGCCCGCACTGGCACCACGAACTCCCCGACGGCGTCTACGACCAGGTGATCAAGCAGCTGCGCACGGAGGGCCCGCTGACCGCCACGGAACTGGGCGGCGCGAAGAAGACGAACGACTGGTGGGACTGGTCGGGCACGAAGGTCGCCGTGGAGCGGGCGCTGATGTACGGCGAGGTGGTCTGCGTGGAACGGCGCGGCTGGAAGCGGGTGTACGACCTCGCCGAGCGCGCGGTCCCGGCCGCGCTGCTGCACGACGAGCTGGACGACGCCGAGTGCCTGCGGCGTCTGGTGCGGCTGGCGGGCGAGGCGCTCGGTGTGGGCACGCGCGCGGACATCGCCGACTACCACCGGCTCAGGGGCGAGCAGGTCGACGCGGTGATCGCGGACTCGGGTCTGGTGCCGGTGGAGGTGGAGGGCTGGTCCAAGCCGGCGTGGGCCGACCCGGCGGCCCTGGCGACACCGCCGCGCGGCCGGCACCGCACCACGCTGCTGTCCCCCTTCGACTCCCTGATCTGGGAGCGGGCGCGCACGGAGCGGATCTTCGGCTTCACCCACCGGCTGGAGGCGTACGTCCCCAAGCCCAAGCGGGTGCACGGGTACTTCGCGATGCCGGTGCTCGCCGGCGGCCGGCTGGTCGGGCGGGTGGACCCGGCGCGCCAGGGCCGCACGCTGGTGGCCAAGCAGGTCACCCTGGACGGCCCGAAGGCGGTCCCTGCGGTGGCCCGGGCCCTGGCCGAGGCCGCGTCCTGGGTGGACTGCACCGACGTCCGCGTCGAGCGCGCGGACCCGCCGGAGCTGCGCGAGCCCCTCACCAGGGAACTCGCGGCGCTCCTCGGCTAGGCCCTAGCGGATCTCCAGGATCTTCTCCCGCATCGCGTAGACCACGGCCTCCATCCTGGAGTGCAGCTGGAGCTTCTCCAGGATGTTGCGGACGTGGTTCTTCACGGTGTTCTCGGAGATGAACAACTCCTTGGCGATGTCCCGGTTGTTCATGCCCGTCGCGACGAGTTTGAGGACCTCCAGCTCCCGATCGGTGAGCCGGGGCGCGGGCACCAGCCGGCGCTCGTCGGTGCGCTGGATCATCGACTTGAACTCGGTGAGGAGTTTGGACGCCATCGACGGACTGATCTGCGACTGCCCGTCGGCCACCGCGCGAATGGCGGTGGCCACCTCGTCGGTCGAGATCTCCTTGAGGAGGTATCCGGTCGCACCCGCCTTGATCGCGTCGTAGAGGTCGGCCTCCTCGTCGCTGATCGTCAACATGATGATCTTCGCGCTGGGGGCCACCTCCTTGATGGAGGTGCAGGCCTCGATCCCGCCGCGCTTGGGCATACGGACGTCCATCAGGACGATGTCGGGCAGCAGGTCGGCGGCCTTGTCGACGGCCTCGGCGCCGTCGCCCGCCTCGCCGACGACCTGGATGTCCTCCTCGGCCGCGAGCACGATCTCCAGGCCGCGCCGGAAGAGGGCGTGGTCGTCCACGACCAGGACTCTGATCGGCTCCTTGCGCGGCGCGTCCGCGCCGGGGTCCCTGCCGATGACAGCGTCGTCGGCGTCCCCGTCCCGCATCGGTCCGAAGGTGTCCGCCATCGTTCCTCCCCCTGAAGGCTGTGGCCTGTGGTCCTGTGCCATCGCCAACCCAAGGCAACGGCCCACCGGTTGGGCCGGTGCGGCCATGATTTCATGCCCGGGCGACACCGAGGTGACGTGCGGGGCGCGAACTGGTCGCACGCCGGTGCCCCTGGGGGCGCACGCTCGCTCCAGGGGCACCGGCTCAGCCTCAGCCGGGTGGGTCAGCCGCCCAGCGTGCCCCCGGCCGTAGGGGTCTGCGCCTCGGCGACCATCGGGTCCGTGCTGAGATGGATCACGCCGTAGTCGTAGGCGTGCCGCCGGTAGACGACGCTCGGTTCCTTCGTCTCGGAGTCGACGAACAAGTAGAAGTCGTGGCCGACCAGCTCCATCTCGTAGAGGGCCTGGTCAAGCGTCATCGGTGCGGCGACGTGGGTCTTCTCGCGGACGACGAGGGGGCCTTCGCCCTTGACCTCGAGAGAGCCGATCTTCTTGGTCGGCACCCCGTCCGACTCCTCCTCCGAGGCGGCCAGGCCGTTGCCGTTCAGTGTCGCCGCGCCGGGTACGTGGTCGGGGACCTCGGCCGCCGAGATGCGGCGCGCGCCCCGGCGTGAGAACCGCTTGTCGTGCTGCTTGCGCAGCCGCGCGTCCAGCTTCTCCGCCGCCAGGTCGAGTGCGGCGTAGGGATCGCTGGCCGCCGCCTCCGCCCGGATCACCGGACCGCGGGAGCGGAGCGTGATCTCCACTCGGTCACAGCGGTCGGCCTGCCGGGGGTTGGGCTCCTTGGACACCTCGACGTCGAGGCTGATCACCTTGGCATCGAGCCTCTGGATCTTCTCCAGCTTCAGCTTCTCGGCCACGTGCTTGCGGAACCGCTCGGGCACCTCGGTCTTGCGGCCCTTGACGACGATGTCCACGCAGAACTCCGTTCCCGGATCGCTCCGCTCCATCGGCGGAGCGTCTCCCTTTCGCACCAGGTCCGGTGATCACCGGACCTCGGACTCGGTGACTTCCACCTCCTCCTCCCCCAAGGGCGAGATCTCCACCCCACCGGCGCGGGTGATTGCCGAAAACCGCGCACGGCATTCGGATATGCGAGGTGTGTGGCCTGGGCCTTTCCTCACAACCGAACATATCTCGCCCGGAGCGATGTCGTCACCCTCTCTGCTGCCGCACCTCCGTTCAGGCGAATTAAGCCTCTCACTACCTGCAACGATGCACGTTGACGATCAGTTCCTGTTTATTTCCAGGGAATCGGCGGGAGCGGCGATCACGGCGGCACGCGGCATCCGCGCGCGGGCGTTCGGCATCGCCTTTTCCGGTGCACTGTGCACCGACTCCGTCCTCTCCTGCTCTGAACCGATCCGTCGTTCCTCCCTACCTTCCCGAGTTATGGCCCGATACACGGCCGTTCCGCCATTGGCGCCGGATACCGCGGTCTCCCGCAGCGCCCGCGCCGCCTCCGCGAGACTGGCGCCCGTCGTCATCAGATCGTCGACGAGGACGACGCGCCGGCCGTCGCCGAGCAGCGGGCCGCCTCCCGCGGTCACCTCCAGCGCCCCGGCGAGGTTCGCCCGGCGCCCCGGCGCGTCCAGCCCCGCCTGGTCCGCGACGGCCCGCCGCTGCCGCAGCACGGCCGCCACCCGGGCCGGCGTCCCGGTGCGCCGCAGCTCCCGCGCCGCCGCGAGCGCCATCCGCCGCACGGGATCGTGCCCCCGCGCCCGCACCGCCCACCGCGCGGAAGGCACGGGCACCAGCAGCAGGGGTTCCCGCCAGAAGTGCCCCGCCGGCCCGCCACCGGCACCCCCGGCCGCACCGAGGCCGACGCCGGGGCCGAGGCCGCCCACGTCCTCGCCATCCGCCCCGAGGCCCGCCCGTACAGCC
The DNA here is from genome assembly GCF_016860525.1 of Streptomyces rubradiris. Lineage (NCBI taxonomy): Bacteria > Bacillati > Actinomycetota > Actinomycetes > Kitasatosporales > Streptomycetaceae > Streptomyces > Streptomyces rubradiris. Next base: position 4,937,571 of record NZ_BNEA01000015.1, on the reverse strand, counting down.
CGCGCCAGCGCCACGCCCAGCGCTCCCGCGAGAGCCAGCACGCCCCGCTCCTTGTGGGCCAGCAGCAGCGCGCGCACCTCCCCCGCGTAGGGGGCCACCGCGTGCACCACCGGCAGCCCGGCCGGCTCCGGCACCGGCCGTGCCCGCCGCGGCACGCCCCCGTCCAGCGTGGCCCGGCACCGCGGGCACAGCGCCGTACGAGGTGCCCCGCAGCCCGCGCAGTCGGCCGGCAGCACCAGGTCGGTGAGGTCCTGCCACCACCCCCGCATGACCACCACTGTGCCCGCGCCGCCGCCGGCCCGCCACCCCTGTGGAAAACCGCCTGTGGATAACCGGCGAAACGCCAGACGACCAGAAAACCGCGCAGGTCAGCGTGGTGTCAGCCCGGATAGACCGGCGCCGAACCGTCCTTGTCGACCTTCTGCCACTGCGCCCCGGACGGCAGCCGGACGATCCCGTCCTCCGAGTAGGCCACCAGCGGCACCCGCTCGTCCTCGGCCGCGGCGATCGCCTTGACGCTGGTGAGGGCACCCGGGGCGGGGCCGTCCAGCGTGGACCCGTCGGCCTGGACGTACCGCATCTGCTGCACGCCCCCCTGTTCCTGGCCGACGACGAGCAGTCTGCTGTCCCCGGCCCAGGAGATGGCGCTGACCTGCTCCAGGTCCGGTGTCGCCGAGCGCAGCCCGTCCACCGAGATGCCCTGCCCGGTGCCGTCGTCGTGCTGGATCCGGCCGATGAACAGGGACTGCTTGCCGTCCTTGGCCACGAGCAGCGCGATCCGTGCCCCGTCGGCGGCCACCCGCGCGTCCGTGATCCGGCCCGGAAGATCGGGCACGGCGACGGGCACCGCTTCCTTCTCCCCCTCCTCCAGGACGTACAGGCGGGGCCGGCGGGGATCACCGTCGGCCACCCACAGGTCGCCGTGGGCGTCCCAGCTCGGCGTGGTCAGACGCTCGTCGGGAGTGGGCCCGTCGCTGGTCACCAGCGGCTCACCGAGCGAACCGCCCGACGCCAGCGAGGCCACGTACAGCGAAGCGCCCCCGTCGGCGACCCCGGCCGCGGTGTGCTCGTCCCGCGACACGGCCACCGACCGCAGGTCCCTGCCGCCCTCGCCGAGCGGACCCGGCACCGCGACGGAGCCCGTGCCGGTGCTCGCGGTCGGCATCCGCACCACCCGGTGCCTGCCGTCGATGAAGTACACGTACTCCGGGTGCTTGGACGACCCGTGCCAGGCGGTGGCCTCGGCCCGCTCCTCGGTCAGTTCGCACAGCCGCTCGTCACCGGCCCCGCGCAGCTCGACGGATTCCAGCGTCGGCGCCAGGTTCCGCAGGGTGAACAGCAACTGCGTCGCCATCTCGGTGCACTTGCCCGTAGCGACCTGGGACGCCTTGAGGTTCAGCGGCACGGTCAGCCGGTTCTGGTCGTCCGGCGTCAGCCCGGACACGCCCTCGCGCAGCGCCGTACCGGTCGGGAAGCTCGACCTGACCACCGGCCCGAGCCAGGTGGTGGGCCCCTTCAGCAGCGCCCGGACCATCTGCGTCATCGGGTCCACCTTGCCGCGCACGAACACCGGATCGGCGACCGCCACCGGCTGCCCGCCCGCCCCGACCGCCGTGTCGGAGGCGAAGTAGTACTTGTCGACGGACGTGTAGTTGCGCTGGAAGTCCGACTTGCCCATGACGACGCCGTCCGGCAGCCCGTCGATGCGCCACTGTCCGCTCTTGGGGTTCTTCGTCAGGTGCAGCGTCTTGCGGTAGGAGCCGCCGGCCGGCTGGTAGGCATGCTGCGCGTCGACCGTGGCGACCCGGGTGCCGGTCAGCACACAGGTGACGCTGTTGGTCTCCTCCCGTCCGCCCGGGCTGCAGTCGGTCTCGATGCTCGGCCCGTTCGCCAGGACGGTGGTCGACAGCTCCGGCCGCCAGCGGCTCGCCGCATCGGCCGACAGATACTTGCGCGCCGTGTCGTACTCCGGGTCGTCGCTGGTCAGCGCCTCCAGGAAGCCCTGCATGATCTCGCCCGGACCGGCCCCGTCGGCCGGCGGCATGGCGAACACCCGTACCGCGGTGTCCTGCCGCGGCGTGGACTCCACATCCCGCAGGTCCCCGCTGTCGGGCATCGAGGCGCACCCCGCCAGCAGTACGGCACCCAGGGCGGCGCACGCCACCGCGCGCCCCGGCCGCCGCCGTGCGCCCCCCACGCGGTCAGCGACCACGGAATGCCTCCCCTGACTGCGTCGAGTCCTGCGGCGCGGCGGAGTCCGGCCGGGTCCCCGCCGCGTCCGGCACGTCCGGCGCCGGGCGCGTGGCGGCCTCGTCGCCGGGCCGCCGTACGCCTCCGGTGGGCCGGGGCACCACGCGCGCGCCGTTGCCCTTGCCCGGCAGGGCGGTCGGATCCGCGGCCGGGGTCGCGGTGGTCAGCGGCGACGCCATCGGCGCCCGCGAAAGCAGCGCGGGCACCTGTGCGCCGGTCTGCTGCACCGGGACGGTCGCCCGTTTCTCCTCGCCGGCGCCCGCCTCGCCGCCGTCGTCGAGGCCGCGGTTGCGGCGCGAGTCCTTCGGCTCCAGCGGTATCGGCGAGCCCCGCAGCGGCTCGTCCGCGGTCCTCGGCAGCGTCAGCCTGAACTGGGAGCCGCCACCGGGCTCGCCCCAGGCCTGCAGCCAGCCGCCGTGCAGCCGCGCGTCCTCCAGGGCGATCGACAGCCCGAGGCCGGTGCCGCCGGTGGTACGCGCGCGTGCCGGGTCGGCCCGCCAGAAGCGGCTGAAGACCCGGGTCGCCTCGCCGGGCTTCAGGCCGACGCCGTAGTCCCGTACGGCGACGGCCACCGCTCCTCCCGCGGCGGCGAGCTTGACGACGACGTCCTTGCCCTCGCCGTGCTCGACCGCGTTGACGACGAGGTTGCGCAGGACGCGCTCCACGCGCCGGGCGTCCGCCTCGGCGACGACGGGCTGCTGGTCGCCGACCACCCGTATGCGCGTGCCCTTGCGCTCGGCGAGCGGCTCGGCACCGCTGACCACCCGCCGGACGACCTCCCTGAGGTCTATCGGCTCGGCCTCCAGCGCGGCGGCGCCGGCGTCGAACCGGCTGATCTCCAGCAGGTCCGCGAGCAGCGACTCGAACCGGTCCAGCTGGTCGGCGAGCAGCTCGGCCGACCGCGCGGTCACCGGGTCGAAGTCCTCGCGCGCCTCGTGGATGACGTCGGCGGCCATCCGGACGGTGGTCAGCGGAGTGCGCAGCTCGTGCGAGACGTCGGAGACGAACCGCCGCTGCATCCGCGACAGGTCCTCCAGCTGCTGGATCTTGACCTGGAGGTTCTGCGCCATCTTGTTGAAGGCCTCGCCCAGGCGCGCGATGTCGTCCTCGCCGGTGACCTTCATCCGCTCCTGGAGCCGCCCGGCGGACAGCCGCTCCGCGATCCCGGCCGCCATCCGCACCGGCGTGACCACCTGCCGCACCACCAGCCAGGCGATGGCGCCGAGCAGGACGACGACGAACAGCCCCGCCGTGGCCAGGGTGCCCTTGACCAGGCTCAGGGACTTCTCCTCCTGCGTGAGCGGGAAGAGGTAGTACAGCTCGTACTGGCGGCCGTTCGGGTCGCTGACCTGCTTGCCGATGGCAAGACCCGGCTGCGGTTCCTTGCCGCCGAAGTAGACGATCCGTGTGTTGCTCTGCACGGCCGTCGTACCGCTGTTGACCCGCTCGCGCAGCTCGGCGGGCACGCTGGAGGTCGGGTTGACGTTCCCCGAGCCGCGCGGGCTGCGGCCGCCGCCGCTGTCGTCGCCGACGGGCAGCGTCACCACGTCGAAGGCGCCCGCGCCACCGCTGGACAGCGACTCCACGAGGTCGCTCATCCACTGGATGACGTTCTGCGACTGCCGTCCGTCGGCGGTCGCCGTACCGTCACCGGTCCCGGCCGCCCTGCCGGCGCCCGTGCCGCTCACCGCCTCGTCGGCCTTCTGCCTGGCCACCGCGAACCCGCCTGTGGCCTGGCTCTGCGACGCCTTCACCTTGGCATCCAGCAGGCCGTTGCGCACCTGCCCGATCACGACGAAGCCCAGCAGCAGGACGACGCCCAGCGACATCACCAGGGTCGTCGCCACGACCCGGAGCTGGATGTTGCGCCGCCACAGCCGCATCACCGGCAGCAGCGGACGGCGCACCCAGCGCAAGAACAACCGCAGGACCGGGCTGCCCTGCACCCCGCCGCGCGGCAGCCCGCCCTCGAACAGACGCCTGAGGCGCGCACTCACCGCCGTCCGGCCGACAGGCCGCCCCGGACGGGTCCCGGGCCCACCGGGAACCGAAGCAGCACTGTCCCCGGACACGTCAGCTCGGTCCGGCCTTGTAACCGACACCACGGACGGTCACCACGATCTCCGGCCGCTCCGGGTCCTTCTCGACCTTGGAACGCAGCCGCTGGACATGCACGTTGACGAGCCGCGTGTCGGCGGCGTGGCGGTAGCCCCACACCTGCTCCAGCAGCACCTCACGGGTGAACACCTGCCACGGCTTGCGCGCGAGCGCCACCAGCAGATCGAACTCCAGCGGGGTCAGCGCTATGGACTGCCCGTCCCGCTTCACCGAGTGCCCGGCGACATCGATGACCAGGTCACCGATGGTGAGCTGCTCCGGCGCCGGCTCCTCCGACCTGCGCAGCCGGGCCCGGATCCGGGCCACCAGCTCCTTGGGCTTGAACGGCTTGACGATGTAGTCGTCGGCCCCCGACTCCAGGCCCACCACGACATCCACGGTGTCGCTCTTGGCCGTGAGCATCACGATCGGCACCCCGGACTCCGCCCGGATCAGCCGGCACACCTCGATGCCGTCCCGCCCGGGCAGCATCAGGTCGAGCAGCACCAGATCGGGCTTGCTCTCACGGAAAGCGGCCAGCGCCTTGTCGCCGTCGGCTACGAAAGACGGCTCAAAACCTTCACCACGCAGCACGATCCCGAGCATCTCGGCCAGTGCGGTGTCGTCGTCGACGACAAGGACTCGTCCCTTCATAAACGACATCATCCCATTCTCGTAACGGTGACCGGGGCGCTGGTGAGGCAGGTCACTGGCCCGTGACGATAGTCGTAGGGGACGGTCACTGTCTGCCCCCGGCCACCGCCCGCGGCCCGCTCAGGCGGGGTCCGCGCCGCGGCGCGAGAGGGCACATGCCTCGGCGAGGGACTCGGCGGTCACCGGGGAGACGACTCCCTGCTCGGTGACGATGGCCGTCACCAGCTCGGGCGGCGTCACGTCGAACGCCGGGTTGTACGCCTGCGTCCCCAGCGGCGCCACCGGTATCCCGCCCGCCGCACCGGTCGCCGCCACCTGGGGTGCCACGACCTCGGTCACCTCGAAGCCGGGCCGCTGCTCGACCTCGATGGACGCCCCGTCGGGAGTGTCCGGGTCGATCGTCGTCACCGGGGCCACCACGATGAACGGCACATGGTGGTACCGGGCGAGCACAGCCAGCGGATAGCTGCCCACCTTGTTCGCCACCGAACCGTCGGCCGCGATCCGGTCCGCCCCGATCAGCACCGCGTCCACCTCGCCCGCCGCGAACAGCGAACCCGCCGCGTTGTCGGTGAGCAGCGTGTACGGCATGCCGCTGCGGGCCGCCTCGTACGCCGTCAGGCGCGCCCCCTGCAACAACGGCCGCGTCTCATCCACCCACAGCCGCCGCAGCCGCCCCGCCCGGTGCGCGGCGAGCGCCACCGCGAACGCCGTGCCCTCCCCGCCCGACACCAGCGAACCGGTGTTGCAGTGGGTCAGGATGCGGTGCCCGCCGGCCGGCAGCAGTTCGTCCAGCAGGGTCAGCCCGTGGGCCGCCATCCGGGCGCTGGCCTCGGCGTCCTCCTGGTGCAGCGCCCGCGCCTCGGCGAGCGCCGCCACGGCGGCCGCCGTGGGGTCACCGGTGCGGGCCAGCGCCGCCCGGTGCGCGGACTCGGCCCGGCGCACCCCGACGGACAGGTTCACCGCGGTGGGCCTGGCCCCTTCCAGCGTCCGCGCCGCCTCGGGCACGTCGAAGCCACGCGCGGCGGCGAGCGCGACGCCGTACGCCCCCGCGATCCCGAGCAGCGGGGCCCCGCGCACGGCGAGCGAGCGGATCGCCTCCACCAGCGCCGGCGCGTCCGTGCACACCAACTCGACCTCTTCGGCCGGGAGCCTCGTCTGGTCGAGAAGGACCAGTACGGGACCCTCGGGTGGTTCCTCCCATCGGATCGCCGGTACCTCGGTCGGCCGCTTGTCCCCGCCGGTTCGCGCCTGCTGATCAGCCATGCCGTCAGTCTGCCCCGGATCCGGCGGACAATTGAAGAAGTCCCGCCCCCACTGCGGCCGGTACCCCGATGACCGGCCCATGGCACGATGGCTGCCAACCCGCCGCCGCGACCGCGGACGGGCACCGAGAAGGAGCTTCGATGACTGACACTCCGGGCTGGGCCTCGCCCGGATCCGCCTCGTCGTCCGAGGGGCGGGAACCCGGTGCGTCCGGCCCCGCCGAGCCCGCCGACCGCCCCGGCCCCGCCGAGCCCGCGCCGCAGCCGGGCCCGGACCCGCAGGGCCCAGGCGTGAAATGGTCCAAGGAGCAGCCGCCACCCGGCCAGTGGTCGGCGCCCACCGGCGCCCCCGGCGCCCCCGGGACACCCGGCCCGCACCAGACCCCGCCACCCCCGCCACCCGGCCCCGGCTGGGGCGGCCGGCCCCCCGGCGCCCCGGGCCCCGGCGGCTACGGCGGTCATGGCGGTCATGGCGGCGGATACCAAGGCCCGCCCACCGGGCACGGCGGTTACCCGGCGTGGGGCGGCGGCTGGGGCGGACCGCCGCCCGCCGCCAAACCCGGCGTCATCCCGCTGCGCCCGCTCGGCGTCGGTGAAATCCTCGACGGCGCCGTCTCCACCATGCGCACCTACTGGCGCTCGGTCCTCGCCATCTCGCTGGCGGTCGCCCTGCTCACCGAGACCGGCCTGGTCCTGCTGCAGGGCTTCGTCCTCAACGACGCCCTCACCGACACCGCGCTCGACAGCGAGACCGCCACCCCCGGCGAGGTGCTCCGCAGTCTGCGCGACACCATGGTCGGCACCGGACTCCTCACAGTGGTCTCGGCGGCCGCCACCATCGTCGCGACCGCCCTGCTCACGACCATCACCAGCCGTGCCGTGCTCGGCAAGCCGGTCAGCACCGGCGAGGCCTGGCGCGAGGCCCGCCCGCGGCTGCTCAAGCTGTGCGGTCTGCTCATCCTGCTCGGTCTGATCGTCTTCGGCGTGCTCGCCGCCGGCGCGCTGCCCGGCTTCCTCGTCCTGATCGGCAGTGGCAGCGACGCCGCAGGGGCCGCGCTGATGGCCCTGGGCATCATCGGCGCCGCCGCCGTCGCGGTCTGGCTGAGCATCCGCTACTACCTGGCCGCACCCGCCCTGATGCTGGAACGGCAGGGCATCCGCCAGTCCATGAGCCGCTCCGCCCGGCTGGTGCGGGGCTCCTGGTGGCGCGTCTTCGGCATCCAGTTGCTCGCCGGCCTGATCGCGAACATCGTCTCCGCGATCGTGACCATCCCCTTCGCCGTCATCGGCGCCGCCGCGAGCGGCGACGGCATGGCCGACTTCCTCGCCACCAACGGCGGACACGTCGGCTGGGCGTTCCTGATCATCCGGTCCATCGGCTCGGTGATCGGCACCACGCTCACCCTCCCGATCAGCGCCGGCGTCACCGCGCTCCTGTACATCGACCAGCGCATCCGCCGCGAAGCCCTCGACCTGGAACTGGCCCGCGCGGCCGGTGTCCAGGGCCACGGCACCGGCGCCCCCGGTCCCGTCCCCGGGAGCTGACGCGGTGGGCCTCACGGGGGGAGTACTCACGGCGGTCCTGCCATCGGGCGGAACCACCGTCGTACGAGTCTGGCGCGCGTCGGACCGTGCGCTCCTGGCGGCCGGCGGCTCGGGCGACGAGCCGCCGGTGACCATCCCGCGCGACCCCGCGCGGGAAGCGGCCCGGCGCGAACTGTCCAAGCGGATGTACCACGAGAACGATCCCAGCCTGTTCCAGCGCGCCCTGAACGCGTTCTGGGACTGGCTCGACCGGCTGTTCGGCACGGCCGCGTCGGCCACCCCGGGCGGCGCGGTCGGCCTGTTCGTCGTCATCCTGTTCGCCGTCGCCGTCCTGGCCGCCCTCTGGTGGCGCCTGGGCACCCCCCGCCGCCAAGCTTCCTCAGCCGCGCCCCTGTTCGACGAGCGCACCCGCAGCGCCGCCGAACACCGCGCGGCCGGCGAGGCACACGCGTCCCAAGGCCACTGGAACCAGGCCGTCCAGGAACGCATGCGAGCCGTGGTCCGCGCCCTGGAGGAACGCGCCCTGCTCGACGTACGCCCCGGCCGCACCGCCGACGAAGCCGCCGCCGAGGCCGGCCGCGCCCTGCCCGTCCACGCGGACCGACTGCGCGTCGCGGCACGGGAGTTCGACGACGTCACATACGGCGGGCGCACAGCCGACGAGCAGTCGTACCGCCGCCTCGCCGAACTGGACCGCGACCTGGAGAACACCCGGCCGAGCCTCGCCGGCAGTGCCGTCAGCGCGGCCCACAGCACCCGCCAGGGGGCACCCGAGTGACCACCGTGGCCCCGCCGACGACCACCACCTCCACCGCGCCCACCGGCCGCCTGCTGTGGACCCGGTCCCGCGGCATCGCGCTCGCCGTCGTCCTCGTCCTGGCCGCGGCCGTCGCCATGGCCGCCGTGCGCTCCACCGCCCACCACGGCGAACTGGACCCGCGCTCCGCCGACCCCTACGGCAGCCGCGCCGTCGCCGAACTCCTCGCCCAGCGTGGCGTGTCCACACGCGTGGTCACCACACTCGACGCGGCACGCTCCGCCACCGGCCCCGACACCACCCTCCTCGTCGCCGTACCCGACCGGCTGACCCACCGGCAACAGGACCTGCTGCACTCGGCGATGGCGGACTCCGGCGGCCGGACCGTCCTGGTCGCGGCCGGCGGCTGGTCCGTCGAACGGCTCGCCCCCGGGGTCACCGCGGACCCCGCGGTCAGCGGCGACTCCACGCTCGCCCCGGACTGCGCCCTGCCCGAGGCCCGGCGCGCGGGCACCGCCGACACCGGAGGCATCCGCTACACCACCGCGCACCTCGACGCCGACTCCTGCTACCCCAGCAAGCGCCTCGCCACCCTGCTGCGGCTCCCCGCGGCCTCCGGGGGCGGCGACACCGTCGTGCTCGGCGCGCCCGACATCCTCTACAACGACCGCCTGGACGAGCAGGGCAACGCCTCCCTCGCCCTTCAACTCCTCGGCTCCCGCCCCCATCTGGTCTGGTACCTCCCCTCGCTGTCCGACGCCTCCGGCGCCCCGACGGACGACCGGAAAGGCTTCTTCGACCTGCTCCCCTCGGGCTGGCTGTGGGCCACCCTCCAGCTGTTCATCGCGGCGGTCCTCGCCGCCTTCTGGCGGGCCCGCCGATTCGGCCCGCTCGTGGCCGAGAAACTCCCCGTCGCGATCCGCGCCTCCGAGACCACCGAAGGCCGCGCCCGCCTCTACCGCAAGGCCAACGCCCGTGACCGCGCGGCCGACGCGCTGCGCTCCGCCACCCGCACCCGCCTCGCCCCCCTCTCCGGCGTCCCCGCAGCTCAGGCGCACACGCCCGAGGCCCTGCTGCCCGCCCTCTCCGCCCGCCTGCCCGGCGACGGACAGGACCTGCACTCCCTCCTCTTCGGACCGCCGCCCGGCGACGACGCGGCCCTCATCACCCTCACCGACCGACTCGACGCCCTCGAAAGAGAGGTACGCCGTTCATGATGGACCCGACCACTGACAACGCCGGGCAGAGCGGGGACGCGGGCACCGCCCGCACCGCGCTGGAAGCCCTGCGCGCCGAGATCGCCAAAGCCGTGGTCGGCCAGGACCCCGCCGTGACCGGCCTCGTCGTCGCCCTCCTGTGCCGCGGACACGTACTCCTGGAAGGAGTCCCCGGGGTCGCCAAAACGCTGCTCGTCCGCGCCCTCGCATCCGCGCTGGAACTCGACACCAAGCGCGTCCAGTTCACCCCGGACCTGATGCCGAGCGACGTCACCGGCTCCCTCGTCTACGACACCCGCACCGCCGAGTTCTCCTTCCAGCCGGGCCCGGTCTTCACCAACCTGCTCCTCGCGGACGAGATCAACCGCACCCCGCCCAAGACCCAGTCCTCGCTGCTGGAGGCCATGGAGGAACGCCAGGTCACGGTCGACGGCACCCCACGCCCGCTCCCGGAACCGTTCCTGGTCGCCGCGACCCAGAACCCGGTCGAGTACGAGGGCACCTACCCCCTTCCGGAAGCCCAGCTGGACCGTTTCCTGCTGAAGCTGACGATTCCCCTGCCCACCCGCCAGGACGAGATCGACGTCCTCACCCGGCATGCCTCCGGCTTCGACCCGCGCGACCTGCGCGCCGCCGGCGTACGACCGGTCGCCGGCCCGGCGGACCTGGAGGCGGCCCGCGCCGCGGTCGCCAAGACGACCGTCTCACCGGAGATCACCGCCTACGTCGTGGACATCTGCCGCGCCACCCGCGAGTCGCCGTCGCTCACCCTGGGCGTTTCCCCGCGCGGCGCCACCGCCCTGCTCGCCACCTCACGCGCCTGGGCCTGGCTGACCGGCCGCGACTACGTCATCCCCGACGACGTGAAGGCCCTGGCCTTGCCGACCCTGCGGCACCGCGTACAGCTGCGTCCGGAAGCCGAGATGGAGGGCGTGACCGCCGACTCGGTCATCAACGCCATTCTCGCCCACGTCCCGGTACCCCGCTGATGGCACTCACCGGACGCGCCGCTCTGCTCGCGGCCCTCGGCTCGATCCCCGTCGGCATCCTGGAACCGGGCTGGACCGGCATCCTCGCGGTCAACGGTCCACTGGCCCTGGCCTGCGCCTGCGACTACGCGCTGGCCGCGCCGGTACGCCGCCTGCTGCTGACCCGCTCCGGCGACACCACGGCCCGGCTCGGTGACACCGCCGACGTCACCCTGACGGTCACGAACCCGACCCGCCGCCCCCTACGCGCCCAGCTCCGGGACGCCTGGCCGCCGAGCGCCTGGCAGCCGGGCACCGAGACCGAGGCCTCACGGCACCGGCTGACCGTGCCCCCGGGCGAGCGCCGACGCGTGCCGACCACGCTGCGTCCCACCCGCCGTGGCGACCGCCAGGCCGACCGCGTGACCATCCGCTCCTACGGCCCCCTCGGCCTGTTCACCCGCCAAGGCACCCACAAGGTGCCCTGGACGGTACGAGTCTTGCCCCCGTTCACCAGCCGCAAGCACCTCCCGTCGAAACTCGCCCGATTGCGTGAACTCGACGGCCGCACCAGCGCGCTGACTCGTGGGGAGGGCACGGAGTTCGACAGCCTGCGCGAGTACGTGCCCGGAGACGACACCCGCTCCATCGACTGGCGTGCCACAGCCCGGCAGACCTCCGTCGCGGTCCGCACCTGGCGTCCGGAACGCGACCGGCACATCCTGCTGGTCCTGGACACCGGCCGGACCTCGGCGGGCCGCGTGGGCGATGCCCCACGGCTGGACGCCTCCATGGACGCGGCCCTGCTGCTCGCGGCCCTCGCCTCGCGCGCGGGCGACCGGGTGGCACTGCTCGCCTACGACCGCCGGGTACGTGCTCTGGTCCAGGGCCGTACGGCCGGCGATGTCCTGCCTTCGCTGGTCAACGCGATGGCGACGCTGGAACCGGAACTCGTCGAGACCGATGCCCGTGGTCTCACCTCCACCGCTCTGCGCACGGCACCTCGGCGTTCCCTGATCGTGCTCCTCACGACGTTGGACGCGGCACCGGTGGAGCAGGGTCTGCTTCCGGTGCTTCCCCAGCTCACTCAGCGCCACACGGTTCTGGTGGCGTCGGTGGCGGATCCGCACATTGCCCGCATGGCTCAGGCCCGGGGCAACACTGAGGCCGTTTACGAGGCGGCGGCAGCGGCTCGCTCGCAGGAGGAGCGCCGACGCATCGCCGAGCAGCTCCGTCGTCATGGGGTGACGGTGGTGGACGCGACTCCCGAGGAACTGGCGCCGGCACTCGCGGACGCCTATCTGGCGCTCAAAGCGGCGGGCCGGCTCTAAGAACCTTCAGAGGTGTTTCTAACCGCCGCAGTCCCTCCGGGGACGTCATTCATGCATAACGCAGAAAACCCCCGCACCGTAAGGTGCGGGGGTCTCCCTCAAAATTTGTTCGGCGGCGTCCTACTCTCCCACAGGGTCCCCCCTGCAGTACCATCGGCGCTGTGAGGCTTAGCTTCCGGGTTCGGAATGTAACCGGGCGTTTCCCTCACGCTATGACCACCGAAACACTATGAAACTGAACGCCGCACCATGTGTAACACATGGGGCTGTTCGTGGTTTCAGAACCAACACAGTGGACGCGAGCAACTGAGGACAAGCCCTCGGCCTATTAGTACCGGTCACCTCCACACGTTACCGTGCTTCCAGATCCGGCCTATCAACCCAGTCGTCTACTGGGAGCCTTACCCCATCAAGTGGGTGGGAGTCCTCATCTCGAAGCAGGCTTCCCGCTTAGATGCTTTCAGCGGTTATCCCTCCCGAACGTAGCCAACCAGCCATGCCCTTGGCAGAACAACTGGCACACCAGAGGTTCGTCCGTCCCGGTCCTCTCGTACTAGGGACAGCCCTTCTCAAGACTCCTACGCGCACAGCGGATAGGGACCGAACTGTCTCACGACGTTCTAAACCCAGCTCGCGTACCGCTTTAATGGGCGAACAGCCCAACCCTTGGGACCGACTCCAGCCCCAGGATGCGACGAGCCGACATCGAGGTGCCAAACCATCCCGTCGATATGGACTCTTGGGGAAGATCAGCCTGTTATCCCCGGGGTACCTTTTATCCGTTGAGCGACGGCGCTTCCACAAGCCACCGCCGGATCACTAGTCCCGACTTTCGTCCCTGCTCGACCCGTCGGTCTCACAGTCAAGCTCCCTTGTGCACTTACACTCAACACCTGATTGCCAACCAGGCTGAGGGAACCTTTGGGCGCCTCCGTTACCCTTTAGGAGGCAACCGCCCCAGTTAAACTACCCATCAGACACTGTCCCTGATCCGGATCACGGACCCAGGTTAGACATCCAGCACGACCAGACTGGTATTTCAACGACGACTCCACCCACACTGGCGTGCGAGCTTCACAGTCTCCCAGCTATCCTACACAAGCCGAACCGAACACCAATATCAAACTGTAGTAAAGGTCCCGGGGTCTTTCCGTCCTGCTGCGCGAAACGAGCATCTTTACTCGTAGTGCAATTTCACCGGGCCTATGGTTGAGACAGTCGAGAAGTCGTTACGCCATTCGTGCAGGTCGGAACTTACCCGACAAGGAATTTCGCTACCTTAGGATGGTTATAGTTACCACCGCCGTTTACTGGCGCTTAAGTTCTCAGCTTCGCCCACCCGAAAGTGAGCTAACCGGTCCCCTTAACGTTCCAGCACCGGGCAGGCGTCAGTCCGTATACATCGCCTTACGGCTTCGCACGGACCTGTGTTTTTAGTAAACAGTCGCTTCTCGCTGGTCTCTGCGGCCACCCCCAGCTCACGGCGCAAAGCCGATCACCAGACGTGGCCCCCCTTCTCCCGAAGTTACGGGGGCATTTTGCCGAGTTCCTTAACCATAGTTCACCCGAACGCCTCGGTATTCTCTACCTGACCACCTGAGTCGGTTTAGGGTACGGGCCGCCATGAAACTCGCTAGAGGCTTTTCTCGACAGCATAGGATCATCCACTTCACCACAATCGGCTCGGCATCAGGTCTCACCCTGCAAGAGTGGCGGATTTGCCTACCACTCGGGCTACACCCTTACCCCGGGACAACCACCGCCCGGGATGGACTACCTTCCTGCGTCACCCCATCACTCACCTACTACCAACTTGGGTCAGCGGCTCCACCACTCCCCTTTGCCCGAAGGCTCCAGGGCGGCTTCACGGCCTTAGCATCACTGGATTCGATGTTTGACGCTTCACAGCGGGTACCGGAATATCAACCGGTTATCCATCGACTACGCCTGTCGGCCTCGCCTTAGGTCCCGACTTACCCTGGGCAGATCAGCTTGACCCAGGAACCCTTAGTCAATCGGCGCAAACGTTTCTCACGTTTGTATCGCTACTCATGCCTGCATTCTCACTCGTCAACCGTCCACGACTACCTTCCAGTGCCGCTTCACCCGGCAGACGACGCTCCCCTACCCATCACAGCGGGCGTTGGCCCTCATGCTGCAATGACACGACTTCGGCGGTACGCTTGAGCCCCGCTACATTGTCGGCGCGGAATCACTAGACCAGTGAGCTATTACGCACTCTTTCAAGGGTGGCTGCTTCTAAGCCAACCTCCTGGTTGTCTCTGCGACTCCACATCCTTTCCCACTTAGCGTACGCTTAGGGGCCTTAGTCGATGCTCTGGGCTGTTTCCCTCTCGACCATGGAGCTTATCCCCCACAGTCTCACTGCCGCGCTCTCACTTACCGGCATTCGGAGTTTGGCTAAGGTCAGTAACCCGGTAGGGCCCATCGCCTATCCAGTGCTCTACCTCCGGCAAGAAACACACGACGCTGCACCTAAATGCATTTCGGGGAGAACCAGCTATCACGGAGTTTGATTGGCCTTTCACCCCTAACCACAGGTCATCCCCCAGGTTTTCAACCCTGGTGGGTTCGGTCCTCCACGAAGTCTTACCTCCGCTTCAACCTGCCCATGGCTAGATCACTCCGCTTCGGGTCTTGAGCGTGCTACTAAAACGCCCTATTCGGACTCGCTTTCGCTACGGCTTCCCCACCCGGGTTAACCTCGCAACACACCGCAAACTCGCAGGCTCATTCTTCAAAAGGCACGCAGTCACGAGACACCAGCAAGCTGATGTCCGACGCTCCCACGGCTTGTAGGCACACGGTTTCAGGTACTATTTCACTCCGCTCCCGCGGTACTTTTCACCATTCCCTCACGGTACTATCCGCTATCGGTCACCAGGGAATATTTAGGCTTAGCGGGTGGTCCCGCCAGATTCACACGGGATTTCTCGGGCCCCGTGCTACTTGGGTGTCTCTCAAAC